>CALWJQ010000062.1 GCA_944381055.1 uncultured Clostridia bacterium
GTTTTCCCCATTACGGTGGAATACATCCTTGTCGAACCGGGCGAAGAGCTGTCTTTCAGCGCACAGTCGGTTGATTTCGGCACCGTCGCCGCAGGCGTTGAGCCTGAAAGCAAGACCGTTACCATCACCAACAACGGCGATTCGGTCGTTTATCTCGACTATGACGGCATGAAAGAATCTACGTCGCATTTCTACGCTCACCTGAGCGTCCGAAGCACGGAACCTCTGGCTCCGGGGGAAAGCTGCACGCTGACAGTAGAATTCAGTAATAGTGGCTATGGCCCCGGGACATATGAGAATACGCTCATATTGACCACGGATCAGGGCGCCGAGTTCAGCATCCCGCTCCGCGCCGTCATCGGCCAGACCACCGATATTACTATCACCCCCAACTCGATGGACTTCGGTTCGCAGCCGGAAGGCTATTCGGAGCTGCCCGGCCAGAAGGTGACCGTCACCAACAACAATGAAGCGCCTATTTTCGTCACGCCGGACCGCTCGGACAGCTTTATTGTGTACGCAGACGATCCGTACGAGAACTTGAGCAGTGCTTATGGCATGTCCTATCTGGGGCCGGGCAAAAGCACGACTTTTACCGTCACGCCGCACCTGTGGCTGAAAAACGGTACCTATACCGACACGCTGACCTTTAAAATTCGTATGTTCAACGTCCAGGACGGGGAAAATGACATTCCTGCCGAGGATACAATTCAGGCCCGCTTTGTCGTCGGGGACGGGGCGGGCACCGGGATGCCCTTTACCGACGTCAAGTCAGGCGACTGGTTCTGCGACAGTGTCCGCTATGTCTACGAAAATGAACTGATGAGCGGCACCGGCGCCACCACCTTTGGACCCAATGAAAAGACGACGCGCGGCATGATCGTTACAATTCTGTACCGTCTGGAAAACGAGCCGCCTGTCTCGGCAGATGCCGCTTTCTCTGACGTGGAAGCGGGGCAGTATTACGCCAATGCCGTCGCCTGGGCCAGCCAGAACGGCATCGTCACCGGCTATGACGACGGCCGCTTCGGCCCCAACGACACTATCACGCGCGAACAGATGGCTGCCATTCTTTATCGTTACGCCGACTACAAGGAGCAGGATGTCTCGGCGGCCGCCGACCTTTCGGCGTTTACCGATGCAGGCAGTATTTCAGGCTACGCCGTTCAGGCTTTTCAGTGGGCCGTGTCCGAGGGCCTGATTACCGGTTCTACGGACACCACCCTGTCGCCGGCCGGCTCTGCCCTGCGCTGCGAGGTCGCCACCATTCTCATGCGTTTCCTGCAAAAATAAGCCGTCAGCGTTCCTGACGTCAGGCGGTTTTTGCAAAAGGCCCGTCCGGCTGCCCGGACGGGCCTTTTGAGGGGGCGGCCTTTGCCGGGCTTGAATTTCCCGCCGGTTTCTGGTATACTCCAGACAAAACCCATAAACGGGTGAGTACCTACCGTATGCAAGCAGGCTGGCTGTGCATACGGTTATTTTTTAGGGGGGAAGAGGTATGGCAGGCAGCCGGAGCGGCATTGCGGGGGCGCTGATCAAGTTCAGCCTGCCGCTGATTGGCAGCGGGGTTTTGCAGCAGCTTTACAGCTGGGCGGACGCTTTTATCGTCGGCAATGTGGAAGGGGAGCTGGCGCTGGCCGCCGTCGGCTCGACTTCGACGCTGGTCAACTTTTTTATTACGGCCATCACGGGCTTTTCGCTGGGCCTGGCAATTTTGGCGGCGCAGAAGTACGGGAAGCAGGAAGCAGAGTCCATTTCGCGGGTGCTGTCGACGTTTTCCATCTTTCTCGGCGGCGTTTTCCTGGTTCTGGCCGGGCTGGGGATAGCGCTGACGCCGTCGCTTTTACGGCTGCTGCACACGACGGAAGACACTGTCCGGCTGGCTGAAGAATATCTGCGGATTGTCTTTGCGGGCGTTCCCTTCCTGGCGGTTTACAACGTCTATTCAGCAGTGCTGCGCGGGCTGGGCAACAGCAAAGCGGCGTTTTATTCCGTGCTGCTGTCCTCTGCTGTCAATGTGGTGCTGGACATTGTATTCGTCGCAGGGTTCGGCTGGAGCGTTGCGGGCGCGGCCATTGCGACGGTCATTTCGCAGGCGGCCATGACGGTCTTTCTGACGGCGTACACCGCCGGAAAGTACGAAGCCCTGCGCTTCCGCCCCGGGCGGGCGGCCTTTGACAAGGCGTCTTTTTTGAGCGGATGCCATTTTGGCATTCCGCCCATGCTGCAGTCGAGCGTCAGCTCGGTCGGCGGACTGATTTTGCAGAACTTTATGAACAGCTTCGGCACCCAGACGGTGGCGGCTGTCACGACGGCGTACCGCGTAGACTCCATCATCATGGTCCCTGTCATCAACCTGGGTTCGGGTATCTCTACGCTGGTCGCGCAGGACACCGGATCGGGGGACATGAAACACGCGAAAAAAACCTTTGCGGTCGGCGCTGTCATGATGGCGGCCGTGTCGCTGCTTTTAACGGCGCTGGTCATTCCGACGGGCGGACAGCTGATCGCCCTGTTTGGGGCCGGGGCGGAAGCCATTGACATCGGCCGCCGCTTTTTCCAGCGCATCGCCAGTTTTTATGTGGTTTTTGGCATGGCGACCGCCATTCGAAGCTATCTCGAAGGCGCCGGCGACGTCGTCTACTCGAGTTTTGCCGGCATGGCGTCTTTAGCCTGCCGCATTGCAGCGTCGTACGCCCTGCGGCCGCTGTCTGGCAACATGGCCATCGCGTATGCCGAAGGGGTCTCGTGGGTCTTTCTGCTGCTGCTGTACGCGGGACGCATGGTTTGGAAAAGGCGGATTGCACGACACCCGGCCGGTATCTGACTGGCCGGTAAAAAGCCCGGAGCGTTCGCTCCGGGCTTTTTTCAGGAAAATCAGAGTGGGCCGGAAGATCAGCGCCCGCGCCGGCCGGCCCCGCCCCCGCGGGAACGGCCGCCGCCGCCAAACCCTCCGCTTCGACGGCCGCCGCCAAAACCGCTGCTTCGCCGGCCGGCTCCGCCGGTGAATCCGCCGGGACGGCGGGAAGCCCCGCCGCCGCGGCTCGAGCCGCCGAACCCGCCGAAACTTCCGAAGCCGCCGGGGCGGCCGGAACCGCCGAACCCGCCGCGCGGGGGAGGCGGCGGGGGACGACGCCGGGGCCGGGGCCGGGGCGGGCGCGGGCGATAGGGGATCATGGGGCCGAAAAAGCCCCAGCGCCGCCGGTAGGGCGTACCGGCAATATAAATTGTGCGCCGGCCGGCTACCGTCACGATCACCGCAAGCAGGACGAGAACGACGGCCAGCCCTGTGACGATGCCGCCCAGGCTGAAACCGCGGCGGGGCGGTTCATACAGATCCGGGGCCGGGGAAGACGCCTGCGCATTCGGCGCGATCGAGGGCGGCGCGGCAGCGCCGTACTGATCTTCAAACACGCCGAGCACCGCGTCAAAATAGCTGCGCACGCCGGCGTCGTAGTCGCCGGCTGCAAAATCTTCTTCAAGATAGTTCCATTGCAGGTCGTCAATGACGCCGCCGGTAAAGACGTCTTCGATCCCCTGGCCGGGGACGGAATAATAGTTCTCGTCTGCAATGGCGAGCAGAATCAGATAGCCGTTGTTTTCTTCAGCCGAGCCGATGCCCCATTCGTTGAACAGGGTGACGGCGTAGTCGGAAATATCATAGCCGTCAAGAAAATCGACGGTGACGACGACGACCTGCGCGCCGGTCGACGCGCTGAGCGCCTGGTTCTGGCTGACGATGTACGATTCCAGATCGTCGGAAAGCACATTGGCAAAATCACCGACGTAAAAATCGGCCGTCGGGTCGGGGACGTCGGGAGCGGCGGCCAGCGGCAGGACGCACAGCGCCAATGCCAGCGCCAGCGCGCCCAGCCGGTACAGGGGGACTCTTTTCATGACAAATCCTTTCTGCGCCCGTCAGCGTGCCAGGGGCGCGGGGGAAACCGAGGCGAGACGGCCCAGCAGCCGGGCCGGGAAGCGGCCGAGCTGCCGGTTGAACTCGAGCGCCGCGGTGTTGTAGCCGTCGCGGCTCATGGTGTCGTTGCGGGCCTGGATGTTGTAATAAAGGCTCTGCCGGTACCCTTCGTCGCGCTCGGACAGCTGCTGGCGCCCCAGGGCCTCGTACAAACCGGCGACCGCGTCGGTCATTTGAGCGTTGGCGTCGAACAGGGCCTCAATGTCGTCGCCCGCCGCGTCAAAGGCGGCCACAGCCTCTTCCAGGGACGCAAGAAGGGCGCTGTCGACGGGGTAGCCGCGCGCGACGCTGAGCAGGTTGTAAGCGTCGCTGCGGTTGCGGCTCAGGTCAGAGGCGACGCCGATGCCGTCGCCCGCCATGCCGTTCCAGAAGATATCCTCGACGCCGGCGCGCAGGGAGCGCAGGGAACGCCCTCCGCCGATGACGACGGCCAGCGCAATCATGGCGATCATGATAACGGCGGCCAGGCGGGGGCTTTTCAGTTTTTCAGCCATCGTCAGCGGCGGACCTCAAGCAGCTTCTGCTTGAGCTCGCCCTCGATCCTCCCCAGCTCCTGCTCGGCGGCCTGGCGCTTCTGCCGGCCCTCCTGCTGGATATTCAGGACCTCGTCGATGGTCGAGATGAGCTGCTGGTTGGTGTAGGTCAGCGTCTCGATGTCGACAATGCCCCGCTCGCTTTCGCGCGCCGTTTCGACGGTCGTCATCTTGAGCTTTTCGGCGTTTTTGCGCAGCAGTTCGTTGGTCATGTCAGACACCTGCCGCTGCGCTTCCATGGCCTGCTGCGAATGGGCCAGGCCGAGCGCCAGCACCATCTGGCTTTTCCACAGGGGGATGGTGTTGGTCAGGGTGGTCTGGATCTTTTCCGCCATCAGGCTGTCGTTGCCCTGCACCAGGCGGATCTGCGGCGCCATCTGAATGGAAATGACCCGCGTCAGGTCCAGATCGTGCAGCTTTTTTTCAAAGCGGGTACACATGGACTGCATGTCGTTGGCGGCCTGCGAATCCTCGGGCAGGCCGGTCTTTTTGGCCTTTTCAATCATCTGGGGCAGTACTTCGTTTTGCATCTGGCTGAGCTTTTTGCGGCCCGCCAGAATGTACATGGACAGCTCTTTGTAATTGACGAGGTTTTTGTTGTACATTTCGTCGAGCATGGCAATGTCTTTAAACAGCTGAACCTGGTGGCTTTCAAGCGCGGCGCAGATTTTGTCGACGTTGGTTTCGGCTTTGCTGTAACTGGCCTGCAGTGAGGCGATGCGGTTGCCCGCCTTTTTGAACAGGCCGAAAAACCCCTTTTTGTCGTCTTCGGCTTCTTCTGAAAAGCCGCGCAGCTCGGTGACCAGGTCGGACAGCATATCGCCGACCTCGCCCAGGTCTTTGGTGCGGACGTTTTTCAGGGCGCTTTCAGAAAAATCGGCCATCTTCTGCTGCGCGCCCGATCCGTACTGCAAAACCATGTTGGTGTTGGTGATGTCGATTTTTTCGGCAAAGTCGGCGACGGCCTGCTGCTCGGCGGGCGAAAGGCTGCTTTCATCGAGCACGGCGGGCGCAGCCGGCGCGGGATCGGGCTTTTTTTCGGGCTCGGCAAAGGGGGTCAGGGTCAGTTCGGGCAGCGCCTGTTCCTGCGGCTGGGTGTTCTGGTTTTCGTTCATCTGGCGTTCCTCCTGTCGTTGATTTGGCTGCCGGACAGGCCCTCGCGGGTCAGCATGCCCTCCAGCACGGTGATGTCGGTGGAAATATCAAGGGCTTCGCCCGCAAACAGCTTGTCAAGCTGGGCTTCAAAGGCGTCGGCCACGGTTTTAAGCACATTTTCAATCTTGGTCATGGCGCTTTGGATATTTTCGCCCGAAACGCCCTGCTCTTCCATGTTTTCGTAAGAAGTCAGCATTTTGAGTACAGTGGGCAGATGGTAGCTGACAAACCGGCGGATTTCGGGCGCTGTTTCCGGGTGTTCGGCGACATAGTCAAAAATCCTGCCGCATGCCGCCGTCGCGCGGCCCGACTCGCGGCGCACGTTTTCGTCGCCGATTTCGCGGCACACTTTTTCAATGTCAGACACGCACTGCCGCCCGTCGCGCAGCAGACGGTCGACCGCCTCGTCGCCCGAATAGGCAAAGGCTTCGGGGACGGCGACCCATACGGTCTTTGCGGGGAAAAACCGCCGGCAGACCAGAAAAACGACGACAGACAGCACGGCGGCGAGCAGGAAGTCGCGGATGCGGTAAAGGGGAAACACAAAGGCGTACAGCAGCCAGAAAAGGCCGACTGCGTATAGGGGAAAGGGGGACGGGACGCGCTTTTCGATCATGCGCTCTGTATCGGGATTCGGCATGGATTCACCTGCTTTGACGCGGCGGCGCCGTGCCGGGCGCCGCGGATGATAAACGGGTTTGTCTTATATCTTTTATCTTACATGTTTGGCGTGCCGGTGTCAAGGAAAGCGCGCCCCTGCGGCGGCAAAAAAGGGGGTGGAAAAGCATGGACAGTGTGTTATACTAGGGACAGAAGGAAATTTTCCGCGAAAAAACACGGATTTTTATGAAAACGGGGGAAAGAACGATGACACAGAAACTGCCGCACGTCCATGTCGTTTCAACCGGCGGAACCATCGCGTCCCGGCCGGTCAGCCCGACCCAGACGACAGGGTATTCGCAGATCGCCCTGACGGGCGACGACCTGGTCGCCGGAATCCCGGGCATTGAACAGCAGGTCCGGCTGTCGACAGAGCAGATTTTTTCGGTGGCCAGCTCGGCGCTGAAAGACGCCGATCTGCTTCGCCTGTCACAGCGCGTGAGCGAAGTGCTGGAAGATCCGGACGTCGAAGGCGTCGTTGTCACCCATGGCACCGACACCATGGAAGAGACCGCATTCTTCCTCAACCTGACGGTGCGCAGCGAAAAGCCGGTCATCCTGACCGGGGCAATGCGCCCGTCCACCGTTCTGAGCGGCGACGGCCCGCTCAACCTGATGAACGCCATACTGGCCGCGGCCGATCCCCAGAGCCGGGGCATGGGGGTGATGGTGTGCATGAATGACCATCTGCTGGCGGCGCGCGACGTCATGAAGACGTCGACCTATAAGGTCGAGACCTTCCGGTGCCCCGAGGGCGGGTGCCTGGGCTTTGTCATGGGCGGCATGGTCCATTACCGGTACGCACCGCTGTGCCCGCACACCGCACACAGCGAGTTCGACGTGCGCGGGCTGGCCGAACTGCCGCAGGTCGAGGTGGTTTACACCCATATCGGCTGCGGGACGGAAATGCTGCGCGCTGCGCTGAAAAGCGGGTGCCGGGGCATTGTCGCGGCGGGTACGGGCAACGGATCCCTGCCGCCGGAGTTTTGCAAAACCTATCGGGAATGGCCGGGCGAAAAGCCGGCGATGGTGCGCGCGTCGCGCGTGCCGGGCGGGTTTGTCGGCGATTACAGCGGCAAGCGCGACGCGGAAAACGGAACCGTGCCCGGCTGCGGGTTTTCGCCGCAGAAATCGCGCCTGCTTTTGCAGCTTGCGCTGACCGTTTCGTCAGACCGCGACTATCTTTGCGGCGTCTTCTCCAGATATTAAAAAAATCCGGGAGCACTTATGCTCCCGGATTTTTACTGCACGGGCTCTTCCGGGTCCGGCGCGCCGTCTGTACGGCTGTCGGGCCGCTGCCCGCCGTCGCTTGCAGGTTCCGGCCCCTCGCGGTCCTCGTCGTCCAAAAGGCTGTCGTATTCTTTTGGATCTTCTTTGGGGAGCCGGCCGGTCACGGCCATCTGGTACAGCTTGGGGTCGTTTTCGAGAAGAAAACGGGAATCTTCGGGCGGGACCCGGTCGCCGGCCAGGATGCGCGAGGCGATTTGCAGGCACTTGAGCTTGGCTTCGAGCCAGTCGGCCATGGCTTCGGCCGACTCCCGCGCCTGTTCGGCGCTTTCCCGGGCCTGCTGGCGGACGCGGTCGGCCTGCTTTTGCGCCTGCAAAAAGGCGCGCAGACGGTCGCTGTCAGAAACGGCGGCCTGCTGGCCGCCGGCTCCGGCGCGCTGCGGAGCGGCAGCCACTGTCTGCTGTGCGGCAGACAAAGCCCGTGATTCGGGACGGGGCTGCTGCACCGGAATCTGCCGGGAAATACGCATATCCATGTCCTTCCACCCCCTGTGAAATCTTACTTATTTTATCGGCCGCAGAGCGGGATTCTTAATTATAAAAGCCGGCCTGGCAGCGCCAGGCCGGCATGAAACCGGGGGGATCAGTCCTGATAGACGATTTTGCCCTCAATGATGGTGTACAGCGGACGGGCGCTGGTGTCGAGAGCGGGCACGCCGCTCCACAGCACAACGTCGGCATCCTTGCCGGGCTTAAGCGAGCCGACGCGGTTTTCAACGCGCAGGGCGCGGGCGGGATTGACGGTGATCATGCGCAGGGCGCGCATGTGGTCAATGCCGTAGCGGACCGCGTCGCCGGCCGAGATGAGCAAAATCTGCGGGCCGCAGATGGGGCCGTCGGTGATAAGGCAGACATTGAGCCCGCGGTCGTCCAGCACCTTGACGTTGTGGACGTCGCCGCCCGTCAGCTCGCCGTAGCCTTCGGCGATCGAGATGGGGCCGAAGCAGACGGTCCCGCCGCCTTCGACCAGCTCGTCGGCGTACAAGTCGCAGGCCCAGCCGTGTTCGATGGTGTAGTCGCAGCCGAACTCTTTGGCAACTTCGATGACGGTCAGCATGTCGAACTGCTCGCAGTGAACCTTGAGGGGAATTTCACGGCGCAGCACGGGGATCAGCGCTTCGCACTTGGCGTCATAGGGGGGCAGTTTGTCTTTATCGCCGCCGGCGGCTTCTTTTTTGGCCAGGTAGTCCTGGGCCTTTTTGAGCGCGCCGCGCAGTAAAGCGGCGACGCCCATACGGGTTTCGGGGGCTTTGCCGCGTTTGCCGTAGCCCTTGGGGTTGCCGCCCATGGCGCACTTCATGACCGCCGGATCCAGGATGACCAGGTCGTGCAGGTTGGTTTTGCCCGCCGTCTTGGCGACAAAACCGGTGCCGCAGACGACGTTGGCCGAACCGGGGATAAAGCAGCAGGTCGTGACGCCCGCCTTGTGAATGGCGGTGAAGTCGTCGGCGTGGATGTCAATGGCGTGCAGGGCGCTGATGTGCGGGGTGATGGGGTCGGTCTTTTCGTTGAGGTCGCCGCCGAGGAACCCGCCCGCGTGGACGTGGGCGTCGATCAGGCCAGGCGTCGCGACCATGCCGGAAGCGTCGATGACTTCGGCGCCGTCGGCGGACAGGTTGCAGCCGATGTCGGCAATTTTGCCGTCTTTGAGCAGGATGTCGCAGTTTTGGCGCGCGGCGTCCTCTTCCATGGTGTAAACAGTGGCGTTTTTGATGAGCAGCATGGTTACTTCCCCTCCCTTACAAAAGCCGGACGGCCGGCGACGATGGTCTCGTCGATGTAATTGTCAAAACGCTCGGCCGGGTTGCCGCGGCAGATGATGATGTCGGCCTGTTTGCCTTTTTCAAGGGAGCCGACCAGATGATCGACGCCGAGCGCCCGCGCCGGGTTGAGGGTCAGCATGTCCATGACCTCGTCGGCCGTCGCGCCGGCCTGGCTCATGAGCGCAGCCGTCCACCACACCTGTTCATAGGCCGGCGGATACCCGACGTCGCCCGAGCAGAACAGCGAGAGCGAAAGCCCCTGGCGGTACTGCCGGAGCAGCCGCCTGAGGTCTGCATGGCCCTTGATGCCCGCGATGTTGTAGGTGCTGTCGCCCAGCATGACATGCCAGCCGCGCTGCATGACTTCGTCGGCGTAGTCGCAGACGCCGAAAGCGCCGGTGATGACCATGCGCAGGTCGTACTTTTTGCCGATTTCAATGACACTTTCGATTTCAAGCGGGGTCTCGGCTGCCACGACAAAGGGGATTTCCTTTTTCAGCACGCGGGCCAGAACCTCTTTGCCCTCGTCGTAGTCCTTTTCTTTTTTATCCATGTATTCCTGCGCGGCGCGGAAGGCCTCGTCCATGCGCTGGTACATGGCCATGTGGGTCGCAGGGCCGTTTTTGTCCTGGAAGGTCGCTTTGACCCCCTGGGTGTAATTGGCCTTGACCGCCATGTGGTCGGCGAGGAAGAGATCGGCCGTGCGGCCGCCGTCGACGTGGATAAACGCCATCTGGCCGGCGATGAGGGCTTTGGTGCCCGGGCACAGGCCATAGGACGTGATGCCGTCGCGGGCAAAGCGCTGCCGCTTGAGCTCGCGCAGGTCAAAGGCGTGCCGAATGTTCATTTCCGGGCAGACCGGCGCAGAGGTCTCGTCGATGTCGCGCGGGCGGTCGCTGAAGTTCATGGCGCCGACGGCGCACAGGCCGAGCACCACGCCGGGGTAGACGTTTTTGCCTGCGGCGTCGACGACCTCGGCGCCTGCGGCGCTCAAGCCGGGCCCCACATCGGCAATGACCGGGCCGTCGCACAAGACGTCCCAGCCGGCCTCGTACCGGCCCTGTCCCAGGTACACGTTTCCGTTCTTTACTACTAGCATGGACCTTTCACCCTTTCCGGTAAAATTATTCTATGTTAATGTGCGGGGGAACGGGTTCAGCAGCCGCCGCGCAGCAGCAGGCGGCCTGGCGTGCGGCCGGTCAGAGCGCCGCCGCGGTAAACGATTTCACCGCCGATGACGACGGCTTCGATACCGTCCGACACCTGGTGGGGATTTTCAAAGGTGGCGCGGTCGCAAACCGATGCGGCGTCGAACAGCACAAGATCGGCGTCAAAACCGTCGGCAATGCGCCCCTTGCGCGAAAGGCCGAGCACTTCGGCGGGCAGGCCGGTCATTTTGCGGATCATGGCGGGCATGGGCAAAAGGCCGCGGTCGCGGCCGTAGCGGCCCAGGGCGCGGGTAAACGAGCCGAAGGCGCGCGGATGGCACAGCGCGTCGGGCGCGACCGCAACGCCGTCGGTGCCCACCATGATGGTGGGGTCGGACAGAATCGCCGTCATGTCCGGCTCGCCGATGTCAAAGTAAATGGCCTGTACGTCGCCGCCGTTCAGAACGAGCAGGTCAAACATCGCGTCAAAGGGGTCGGCGCCGCGTTCGCGGGCAATGTCGCCCAGGCTTTTTCCCAAAACGCCGGGCGTGCGCGGGGCCGAGGCGATGCGGACGCCGTCAAAGCCGCCGCAGCCGTAGATCAGGTTTTCAAAACCGCCGGTATTTTCTTCGATTTCGCGGCGGATGGCCCGGCGCGTTTCAGGCGTGCGCAGGGATTGCACCAGCGCGCTGTCGCCGGCGGTGAAATGCCAGGGCGGGATGCAGCTTAAAAGGGTGGTCGCCGACGCTTCATAGGGGTACTGGTCGGCCGCGGCGCGCACGCCCGACGCCCGCGCTTCATGAATCAGGCGCAGCATGTCGGCGGCAATGCCGTGGTTACGGCGGCCGCACACCTTGAGATGTGAAATAATGAGCCGGCACCCCGAGCGCCGCGCCGTTTCAATGGCTTCGCGCATGGCATCGAGCACGGCTTCCGACTCGTTGCGCATATGCGTCGCATAAACGCCGCCGTACTCTGCGACGACCTCGCACAGCGCCGCCATTTCGTCGATGCCGGCATAGGCGCCGGGCGTGTAGAAAAGCCCGGAACTCAGCCCGAAAGCGCCGTGCTCCATGGCGTCGCGCAAAAGATCGCGCATGCGGTCAAGCTCGTGCGGCGCCGGGCGGCGGTCGTCGTACCCCATGACGATGCGGCGCAGGTTGTTATGGCCGATGAGAAAGGCGCTGTTTTCGACGAGCGGCAGGCTGCGCGCGTATTCAAGATAGGGGCCGAAGGCCGCGAAGTGTTCCGGCCCGTCGAGCCCCGGCGACGGGGTCAGCCCGTGCATCCCGCCGACCATCTCTTCGTCGGCGACGGCGGCCGAGTCGCCGCAGTTGCCGGTCAGCTGGGTCGTAATGCCCTGCGAAACGCGGGACAGGCTGTTGTGCGCGCTGCCCAGGCAGCTGTCGCCGTGGGAATGGGTGTCGATAAAGCCGGGGGCCAGCGAAAGGCCGGTCCCGTCCAGGACGTCGCACGGGACGCCGGGCGCGCCCAGGCGCAGCTTTCCGCCGACGCACGCGACGTCACCCAAAAAGGCGGGCGCGCCGGTGCCGTCGTAAACGGTGACATTTTTTATCAGAAGATCGGGCATTCAGAAACCTCCTCGCGGCGGGATTGGTTTTATTATACACCATCCCGCCCCGCGCGGCAAGCGGGGCATTGTGCGGCAGAGCGTTTTTTGATATAATGGGGCATCATAGGAATATCAACATCCGCCCGGCCGCGCCGGGCAAAAGGAGAGTTTTCATGACCTACGACGTCGTCATCATCGGCGCCGGGACAGCCGGCGTTTATGCGGGGTACGAGCTGCTCAGGCTCAAGCCCCATTTAAAAGTGCTCATCCTGGAAATGGGCAACGACATTTACAGCCGCGTGTGCCCCATTGTCGCCGGCAAGGTGCGCGAGTGCATCTCGTGCAAGCCCTGCTCGATCATGTCGGGCTTTGGCGGCGCGGGCGCCTTTTCAGACGGGAAATACAATTTTACCACCGCGTTCGGCGGCTGGCTGAGCGATTATATGGACGAAAAAGAGCTCATGGAGCTGATTGACTACGTCGATTCGGTCAACGTCAGCTTTGGAGCGACAACCGAGGTTTTTACGACCGACTCGCCCGAGGCGCGCCAGCTCGAACGGCAGGCGCTGGCGCACGACCTGCATCTTTTGCAGGCGCGCTGCAAGCACTTGGGCACCGAGCGCAACGTCAAAATCCTGACCAACCTGTACGAGAGCATGAAGGGCAAATGCGAGTTCCGGTTCCGCACGCCGGTTGGGGGGATTACGCCGCTCGAGGGCGGGGGCTACCGGGTCCGCCTGCGCAGCGGCGAAAGCGTCGACTGTGCCTTCTGCATCGCCGCGCCGGGGCGCAGCGGCGCCGAATGGTTTTCCGGCTGCTGCCGCGAGCTGGGCCTGCCGCTGTCCAACAACCAGGTCGACCTGGGCGTGCGCGTCGAACTGCCGGCCAAGGTCTTTGAACACATCACGGACATTGTATACGAATCCAAGCTGGTCTATCACACCAAGCAGTACGGCGATACGGTTCGGACCTTCTGCATGAACCCCTACGGCCATGTTGTGTCGGAAAACGTCGACGGGCTGATCACCGTCAACGGGCACAGCTATGCCGATCCTGCGCTGCGTTCGCAGAATACCAACTTTGCCCTTCTGGTGTCCAACCGGTTTACCAAGCCGTTTGACCAGCCGTACGCCTACGGCAAGCACATCGCGGCGCTGTCCAACATGCTGGGCGGCGGGGTGCTGGTCCAGCGCTTCGGCGACCTTGTCCGCGGCGTGCGGTCCAACGAACACCGCATGAGCCACAGCTTTGTCCGCCCGACGCTCAGCGCCACGCCGGGCGACCTGTCGCTGGTGCTGCCCAAGCGTCACCTGGACAACATCGTCGAAATGATCTACGTGCTGGACAAAATCGCGCCGGGCACCGCCAACTGCGACACCCTTTTGTACGGCGTTGAAGTCAAGTTCTACTCTTCGCGCATCGCGCTGACCAGCGAACTCGAAACGGATCTGCCGGGGCTGTTTGCCATCGGCGACGGCGCGGGCATCACCCGCGGCCTGGCGCAGGCCGGGGCGTCCGGGGTGCGCGCCGCGCGCGCCATTGCCGCGCGCGTCTGAAAACAAAACCAGGGGGAAGAGAATATGGACAAAAGCCACGTTGAAGAACTGATGCGCAAGAACGCCCGCCACACGGCGCAGGGCGCCGTTGCGTCGTATATCCCCGAACTGAAAAAGCAGGATCCGTCCCTGCTGGGGCTGTGCATGATGGCCGTCGACGGCAGAACCCTGAGTTTTGGCGACGACCGCAGCCGCTTTACGGCGCAGAGCATTGTCAAGGTCCCGGTGCTGCTCGCCGCGCTGCTGGACAACAGCCTGGAGCGGCTGTTTCAGAAAATCAATCTCTCGCCCACGGCCGACGGGTTTAATTCCATCGTCAGCCTGGAAACCAAAAGTGATAAAAAGCCCCTGAACCCCTTTATCAATTCCGGGGCCATTGCGGCGCTGTCCATGGTCGCGGGGGAGCAGCCTGAGGAAAAATTCCGGCGGGTGCTCGAACTGTTCCGCCGCATCGCGCAGAACCCGCACATCGAAGTCAACGAGGCGGTCTACCGTTCGGAAAAAGCGACCGGCGACCGCAACCGCGCCCTGGCCTATTACATGAAAAGCACCGGGATTTTGGAATGTGCGGTCGAGCCGCTGCTTGACGCTTACTTCCGCCTGTGCTCGCTCGAAGTCGACTGCCACGATATTGCCAGCCTGGGGTACTTTCTGGCCCGCAACGGCCTGACGCCGCAGGACGAGCGCCTGGCGGACCGCGGCGCCTGCCGGCTCATCAAAGCGGTCATGGCGACCTGCGGCATGTACGACGGGTCAGGCGAGTTTGCGGCGATGGTCGGGATTCCCGCCAAAAGCGGCGTCGGCGGCGGCATTATGGGCGTCGTGCCCGGCCGGTGCGGCGTCGGCGTTCTGGGGCCTGCGCTGGACGAACACGGCAATTCGCTGGCGGGCGTTATGCTGCTGCATGACCTGTCTGAGCTTTTTGACTGGAGCATTTATTAAGCGCGCAGAAAGGCCTGCCCGTCCCTTGTATTCTGCGGCCCGATATGCTACAATAAACCAATCAGGCGCTTTGCGCCGAAAAGGGGGGAACGGCGTGCGCAAAAACGGCTTTTTTGCCATGCTGGGCCGCATGAAGCACATCACCCGCTGGGGCCTGATGCGCAATACCATGCGCGAAAGCCTGAGCGAGCACAGCTTTGACACGGCAGTCATCGCCCACGCGCTGGCGGTCATCGGGCGCGAGGAATACGGCCGCGACGTCGATCCCGGGCAGATCGCGGCGGCCGCGCTGTTCCACGATGCGTCAGAGATTCTGACGGGCGACATGCCGACGCCCGTCAAATACAACAACCCGGACATTCAAAACGCCTTCCATTCGGTAGAGCGGGCGGCGCGCGAACGGCTTTTGGCCATGCTTCCCCCCGCGCTGCGGCCGCCGTACCGGACGTTGTTTGCCTTTGACGCCGAACGGCCGGAGTTTTACGCCTATATCAAGGCGGCGGACAAAATCAGCGCCTATACAAAGTGCCTGGAAGAGCAGCGGTCGGGAAACCGCGAGTTTGATCAGGCGGCCCGGCAGCTTTATGAGACCATTTTGTCCATGCACCTGCCGGAAGCCGATTATTTTATGGAAAAATTTGTGCCCGGCTTCGGCCTGACGCTTGACGAGCTGCAGGCGGAAGAACATTAAGGAGGAGAGGTTTTGTGACAACGACGGAATTTTTTATATTCGCGCTGGCCGTCATTTTTTTGTGGGAGCTGTATGCGATTATTTTTGTCAACCGCACCATCAAGGTGCGGGGCAGCGTGCCGTACCGCGGGCCGGTCATGATCGTCGTGTGCGTGATTTTTTCCATTTACTATCTCATCCGCTGGGGGACTTCGACGCTGAATATCGTCTGCTGCGTCGTTTTCCTGGGCGTCACGCTGATGTTCCTGCTGGTGCATGCCGGGCTGACCGAGCACGGGGTCGCGAACAACGGCAGCGTCACGCCGTACAGCAAGTTCAACTACTACGCCGTTGAAAAGGGGACCGACGATTCCAACGTCCGCATCCGCATCAACGGCACGCGGCGCGAGCTGGTGCTGCTCTTTCCCAAAGAACAGCTGGGGCTGTTTGAAGCCTATATGGTCAAAAACGAAATCCCGGTCCTTGAAGCGTACCGCAGCTCGCAGAAAAAGAAAAACTGAAAAGCGCCGCCCCCGGGCGGCCTTTTTAATGTGCATTTAATGTTCTTTCAATGGAAAGCAAAGCTTTTTCTGATAGGATAAAAGCACGACGAAAAGACGGCGCCTGACGGCGCCGCAGCGAGAGGAGCTTTGTTATGGAGGGAAAAAACAACATCACCCTGGAACAGGTCGAAAAGCTGCGCGCACACGCGAACGTCAGCTATGAAGAAGCGCGCGCCGCGCTTGAAGCGGCCGGCGGCGACATGCTGGAAGCCATTATTTTGCTGGAAAAAGAGGGAAAAACCCACGGCCGCGCCGCAAGCCACAGCACGCTCAGCCCCGTCCCCGCGCAGGACAGGGATACCGGGTGGCAATACGGGCAAAAGAGCGGGCAGTCCGAGTTCAGCCGCGTCATGAAGCGGCTTTGGGAAAATTTCTGCCGCCTGGTGCGCATGGGGAACGCCAACAATTTTGAGGTCTGGCGGGACGGGCGCTGCGCCATCCGGTTCCCCGTGACGCTGCTGGTGCTGGCCGCCGTCTTTTTCTTCTGGCTGGCCGCCGTGCTGGTCGTCGTGGGGCTGTTTACGGGCTGTACCTACCGTTTCACCGGTCCTGATTTGGACGGAAGCAGTGCAGGCAGCGCCGCCAACCGGGCGATGGACGCTGCCGCCCGGACGGCTGAAGACATCAAAGAAGCTGTGAATGAGGACGAACGCAAAAATGGCTGAAAAAATCCTGCTGGTTGAAGATGAGGAAAAAATGGCCCGGATGCTCGAACTCGAGCTGCAGCATGAAGGCTATACGGTGGAAAAGGCTTTTGACGGGCTGACGGGGCTGGAGCGCGCTGAAAAGGGCGGGCCCGACCTGGTTTTGCTCGATGTCATGCTGCCCGGCATGTCGGGAATGGAGGTCCTGCGCCGTCTGCGCAGGACCTCCAGCGTGCCGGTCATTCTGCTGACGGCGCGCGACGCCGTTACAGACAAGGTGTCGGGGCTGGATTCGGGGGCTGACGATTATATCACAAAACCCTTTGCCATCGAAGAGTTGCTGGCCCGGCTGCGCGCCGCGCTGCGCAAGCGGCAGGGAAAGGCGGTGCAGGCGCTTTCGGCGTGCGGCGTTGAACTGGACGTGCAGAAACACGAGGTGCGCGTCAGCGGGAAAAGCGTCGAGCTGACGCTGCGCGAATTCGAGCTTTTGCGCTGCCTGCTCGAACACAAGGGGCAGGTGATGACGCGCGACATGCTGCTTGAAAAGGTCTGGGGCTATGACTTCAGCGGCGAGACCAACACCGTCGACGTCTACGTGCGCTTTCTGCGCTCCAAAATTGACGAAAAGTTTGGCGTCAAGCTGATCCACACGGTGCGCGGCGTCGGCTATCAGATCCGCGAGGCGGAATAGGGGACGCTATGGCACGGCGGAAAAGCGGGAGTTCGATTATCTTTCGCCTGGGCGTCAAACGGTTTTTCGAACGGCTGGGCCTGTTTTTGGCGCTCGACCTTTTGCTGTGCGTGCTCTTTGCAGGCGCCGGGCTGTGGGTCGTTGAAACCAGGGCTGCCGGCATTTTGGACGATGCGCAGAGCGCCGAATGGACAGGGGCTGTGGAGCTGGGCGGCTGGAGCGTCCGGCGCAGCGGCGCCCTGCCCGGCGGGCAGGTGCCGGTACGGCTGCCCGGACCGCTGTCCGGGCTGCTGCCCGAACAGACGGAACAGGCCGGGCGGCGTCTGGCGTGGGGAAGCGCCGGCCCGTGGACCGACCGGCTGCGCGGGGCACGGTACACCCTGACGCTCGACCCCGGTGAGACCGGGCGCGAACGATACATTGTCCTGACGGCGGAAATCGGCCCGGCGCTGTGGGCGGCGTGGGTCTGCCTGGTCATCATCCTGTGCTGGCAGGGGCTGTCGCTGCTCGACGCGTGCATCGGAGCGTCGCGCACCTATTCGCGCATTTTGCGCCCGCTGTGGGAGCTGACCGAAACGACGCGCGCGCTGTCGGCAGGCGAAAAACTGACGCCTGAAGAGCTGCAAAAGCTGTCCTCGGCCCTTGATTCCATCACGGCCGGCCACCTGGACGCCCGAATCCCGACGGGCAAGCTCAACGCCGAGCTGCGTCCGCTGGCACAGGCCGTCAACCAGATGCTCGAGCGTGTGGACGAGGCGTACCGGTCGCAGATGCGGTTTGTCTCCGACGCCAGTCACGAGCTGCGCACGCCCATTGCGGTCATTCAGGGCTATGCCGACCTGCTGTCCCGCTGGGGGACCGGGGACCCTGAAACCATGCGCGAATCGATCGCCGCCATCCGGTCTGAGGCGGCGGCCATGAAGGAAATGGTCGAGCAGCTTTTGTTTTTGGCGCGCGGCGACAACGACTCCATGCACATGGAGCTGGAAAACGTCAGCCTGGCGGCCATTGCGTCCGAGGTGCAGCGCGAAATTGAAATGATTGACCAGGCCCATGTCTTTGTTTCTGATTTGCAGGGGGACGGGGTCGTGTACGCCGATGCGGGGCTGATGAAGCAGCTGCTGCGCGTGCTGGTCGACAACAGCGTCAAGTACACGCCGCCGGGCGGACGGATTGCGCTGGCGCTGCGGCAGGAAGAAAACATTGTCCGCCTGTCGGTGCAGGACGAGGGCTGCGGCATCGCGCCCGACGAGCTGCCCCGTATTTTTGACCGGTTTTACCGCGCCGACCGCTCGCGCGCCCGCGATACCGGCGGGTCGGGGCTGGGGCTTTCCATCGCCCGGTGGATCGTTGAAAAGCACGGCGGCTGGCTTGAGGTGGCGAGCAGCGTGGGGATCGGCACGCGCATGACGGTCTGCCTGCCTGCGGCCGACGCCGCCGTGCAGCCGCAGGCCGCAGAATAGAAAAAGGGCGTGACCCGCAGGCCACGCCCTTTTTGTTTGCGCTGTAAAAGGGGATGGATTATACCAAGCCCTGAGCCATCATGGCGTCGGCGACCTTCTTGAAGCCGGCGATGTTGGCGCCCGCGACCAGGTTGTAGCCCAGGCCGCACTCTTCGGCCGCTTCGACAGAGGCCTTGTGGATGT
>CALWJQ010000063.1 GCA_944381055.1 uncultured Clostridia bacterium
GCGGTAGCGTTCCCACTGGCGGTAGCTGGCAAGCCAGCGCCGACGCGCCGCCTCTTTCTTCCGGTACGCCTCTATCTGCTTGTCATCCCGCGGGTCGTGCGTCAGCGGGTTCTTGCGCGGGTCGGAAAAGTCCCGGATTTCACGGATTTCCTTTTCGCTCCGCCCCGCCGGCGTCCACGGCAGAAGGACATGAAGGCAATTCGGATGTATATTTAACCATGTATTTGCAAGATTGTCCGGGCCGTTGGGGTCGACCTTGCCGAACGCCAGCGTCAGCGGCGGGAAGTTGGGGTCTGTGCCGCTGCGCGAATAGACCCGGCCCTCGAGCGGCGCGCAGATGCTGCACGTCGTCCCGTGGCTCGAAATCTGGTACAAGTCCTGCTCCGGGTCGGCGGTCAGCACGGCGGAAACCTCGGCCTGGCGCTGGGTCGTGCGCGACGCCATCGTGCAATAGGTGTGCAGGCTCCAGTTTCGCCCCGCCTTGTCGGTAAAGGCCCTCACGCCCTCGCGCCGCAGCGCCTCGACAAACGCCGGCACCGACTGATTGACGCCCCGGCCTGCCGCGGCCTGTGCCGCCACCTGCTCAAGCCCCACCCTGCGGTAAACGTCCGGCTCGATGCGCCCGATAACGGCGCTCTGCACTGTCGCCATCGCCGTCATGCAGGCGTCGGTGATCTCGCCCATCAGGTTCATGGCCAGCCGGTCGACAATGGCAGTCTGCTCGCCTGTCAGGGCTGCGGCGTTGGCATACCCGGCGGCGTGTTTCTGCACTGTCTCGCCCTCGATGCGCCGCGCCTCGGGCACGCGGACGTAAAACTCGCGCTCTATCATCCGCGGGACATACTCCCAGCTGTCTGATTCCATCTTTCGCAAAATGGCCTGTACACGCTCCAGCGCCGCGACGGCGTGGTAGTCCACCAGCCCCATCGACCGCAGACGCCCGATTTCGTTGATGATGTCGGTTTCGGCCTTTAAAAATATGGCGATGAGCTTTTCAAGCTCTTCGTTCCCCGGCGCTCGCTTTAAAGTGGGCATTTTCTCACCAGAACTTTGAAAGCACTGCTTTCGCCATGCTTATTCATCCTCGTCTTCTAAAAGTTCTTCCTGTGTGACGCCATACAAACCGGGTTTAAGCAGTTTCAGCAAATCCCAAAACGGCGCTTCCGGATGTGCTGTGCCATAGTCAATAATTTCTTGTGCTGTGCCATCCTCACATGCTGCATGAACCAGCATTTCTACATCCTCTTCAAGAACTCTGTCTTTTTTCAGAACTCCCTGTCCGATATACCTCTGAAGAAATGCCCTGAGCTGCTTTTCCATAGACAAACTCCTACTTGAATTTTCTGACTTTCACCGTTTTAAATCCGCCGTATCCATCAGCTTCCACGGTATACTCTCTCTTTGCATCCCGAATAATACGGACTTCACCGGCTTTCAGACCCGGAAACCTTGTGTTCAGAGTTCCTGTCAGCTTCACATAAGTCTTAGGCCCCAACTGTATACCTTCGTGCTTTCGCTGTGGCGACGGCGCATACTTGGTTTTGCCTGTCGTGCTGCCGCCTGTCCATCTTCCGTTTCGGTCTCTGGGCTGATTCGGGGAGTAATCGAGCGTCATTGCGTCAGCAGCAGAACTCTCAAAAGGGCCCTGTACCTCTCCCCCCGGCTCCTCATAGCCCAGACCCATCAGCGGGTCGCGCAATGCCGTTGCATCCTGATACGTTTTCCCGGCGTTGGCCGCGATTTCCTCGTCCGTGATGCTGCCAAACATGCCGGTCTCGTCCTCGAGCTTTCTCAGCTCCTTCTGGGCCGTATCCACGTTAAGCAGCCCGGCCTGATACCCCGTGACAACGGCGGCACTTCGCACAGCTGATAAACCGGCAGCTCGCCGCTGCGGTATTTGATCAGCACGCCGGGCTGGATGTGGTCAATCAGGATACTCAGGACGTCGGCGCGTTCGGTCATGCGCGCATGTTTTTCCTCGCACCCTTTTCGGATGCGTCATCTGCCGGTTTGCACTCAACACACTTTTAGGGACACATATAAAAAATATGATGCAATGGCAGCATAGCGGTATCAGCTTTTCGTCCCGCTTCGTTCAAACGGGGCGGACGGCTGTCATTCCGCCGCCTTGTTAATACAGCTGACAGCGTTGAGGCTGCGGGGATACCCGATATAAGGCAGGCACTGGGACACGACTTTGAGCAGAAAATCCCGGTCATTGCCCAGGTTCATATTCCCTTTGGCATGTGCAATCAGCTGGGGCTCGCAGCCGCCCTGCGCCATGAGAAAACAAAAGGTGATCATTTCCCGCTGCTTCAAATCCAGCCCCGTCCGGGTATAGTAGTCCCCAAAACAGTTGGCTGCCAGCCAGCGGTTGACATGCCCGTTCTTCCAGGCATCCAGCATCTGGGGACCAAAAATCACCGGCTGCGCCCCGCCTGCTGGTCCCATATGCCTGTTCCGCTGCCGTTTATTCCGGCCGCCGTTTATACACGACAATTTCAGGACTGTCACCGCCGCACCCGTATTCGCAGACCAGCAGATGCCGCTCATCGGCCACCAGCCCGTAACATCTTTCGCCGCGGTCTTTTTCCATCTGGCAGCCCAGGTAAATCTTTCGGTCATCCAGAAATTTCACCTTTTGACCGCTGGGAAGGCTGTATTCCAGGTTCACATACGCCCCATGCAGCAGAAAAAGCTCTTTGACCGGCGGCATGTCCGCAATGCCGAGCGCGTTGGCCTCATCGATGACCCGGCCTTTAAAGGCATAAAAGGCTTCCCGCCCGCCTGCGCGGATGCATTCTGCCGCAACGCAGCCCCCGCCAAAGGGGTTTCCGGCTGTTTCTGCACATCCCCTGCATTGGTTCACCATCCCGCATTCTGAACAGTCGATCCCGCATATCGTCTTCATTTTCATTTTCCTCCTGCGCTGGTTTTCATCAAACTGTCCCGTCGGCAGGTTCTGCGGAAACGACCAGGTAAAAATTGTCCGTATAACGAATCAAATACTGCCTTGCGTGTTCCTCATTCCAGCCGATGCTTTCGTTTTCCTGATAAAGGGCGCTGGGGTCCAGCGAAAACCCCAGGCAGTCCGGGACGTAAAATTCCATCCATACGCCGCCGGTGTCATTGCCAATCCCGCCGTACCGGACGACCGGTTCCGGCTGGCCCTCTGCGTACGGGCCGGGGAGCCGGAACGGCCTGCTTTTCGGGCTCAGCCACACCACGGCTTCCCGCAGCCGGCCGTCCTCTATTTGCGCCAGGTCTTCCCCGGCCTGCACAAACAACGCCGGGACATCTTCGCTGATTACCATAAACCCGCCTAAAAAGGCCGGGAATGCCAGCGAAAGAACCATAATGGTAATGGATCTAAGCGTCAGCAGCCCCCTCCGTACAGAGACCGCAACCCCTGCCGCCGCCAGCAGAACCGCAAATGCCACCGCGCCCATGATCACGGCATACCAGTTGCGGTATCCCTGCAGCAGGGCCGCCGGGGACTGCGCGCCGCCCGCCAGTATTTTCAGGGCCCAGGGGCTGATCGCGAGCCAGATGCCCGCCATTCCCAAAAACATCCCGATAAACGGCAGCACAGTGGCAAAGGTCTGCCCGGCCGTTACCGCCGGTTCTTCCGGTTCAGGATTTTCCGGAACCGTCCCTTCCAGCAGGAAGGCCTGGTATTCTTTTTGCAGTTTCCATGTGCCGGCGACCGCCAAGATCCCGACAAAAATCAGCAGCCAGCCGGACAGCCGCCCGTTGACGAGGGTCATGACAACCGTATTGAAACAGGCGTAAGCCAAAAGCAGGACGGCGAAAACGCGGCTCTTTGCAATCTGCACCCCCAATGCAAGCCCTGCTATCACGGCCACATCGACGATCACCGCAAAATTGTGCGCAGACAGCCCCTGCACCAGGGACGCCGCCGCGCACAGATAGGCCAGGGCCACTGCGCTTTTGATCTGATTCCTGCTTTTCAGGGCGGCGTATTTTGCAAAAAATTCCCTTTTCGTCACAGATCCCATTTGCCTTCCTCCTGCTGCATAGTTTGCGGCACACCATACCGGCTGTCCGGGAATTGGCGCCGGCAGTATTTTCATTATATCTGATGCCGCGGCCGTTGAAAAGCCCCTCCCTTTTGCCGCACGGCGTTCCATTTTACGCATGGCCCGGGCCAGGTATCATATATTTCTAACTGTTTTCATCCTTTTGGAATATAGAAAAATTCCTCCTGCGGCCTTGCCAGCAGCGATATCTTCTATTACAATAAATAATAGAAGAAAGTCTGTTATCCCTGAAACGGATAGTTTGTTGAAAGGAGCCGCCTATGGAACTTCGCGTACTGCGTTATTTTCTCGCCGTCGCCCGGGAAGAAAACATCTCTGCCGCCGCCGATTACCTGCACCTGACCCAGCCGACCCTGTCGCGCCAGCTGATGGACTTGGAAGAAGAACTGGGAAAAAAGCTGTTTATCCGCGGGAACCGAAAGATTACCCTGACCGATGACGGCGTCCTTCTGCGCAAGCGGGCGAGCGAAATCATCGAGCTGGTAGAAAAGACCGAACTGGAATTCCGGTCTTCTGACGAAGCCATTGCCGGCGACATCCACATCGGCGGCGGGGAATCCCAGGCTATGCGTCTTGTCGCCCGCACGGCGCGCGCCATGCAGGCGCGTTATCCGGGCGTGCGCTACCACCTGTACAGCGGCAACGCCGACGACGTGGGTGAGCGCCTGGACAAGGGGCTTTTGGATTTTGGCATCATCATCGAACCCTTTGACCACAAAAAATACGACTCGCTGCGCCTTTTGACTGCCGACCGCTGGGGCGTGCTGATGCGCAGGGACAGCCCCCTCGCACGCCTGGATTTCATCCGCCCGGAGGATCTGCTGGACAAGCCCCTGCTTCATTCGCGGCAGTCCCGAATCCGCGAAGGGATTCAAAACTGGTTTGGCTGCGACATTGACGCGCTCAACATTGTCGGCACCTATAACCTGCTGTTCAACGCCTCGCTGATGGTCGAAGAAGGGGTGGGCTATGCGCTCTGCCTCGACGGGCTTATCAACACCACGGGGGACAGCTGCCTGTGCTTCCGCCCGCTGTCCGGGCAGCAGCCGGCGGGCATGGCTTTGGTCTGGAAAAGGTACCAGGTCTTTTCAAAGGCCGCCGAAAAATTTCTGGAGCTTCTGCGCGAACGCATCGAAAACAGCCCCCGGACTGTTTCCAAAATCATCTAGAATTTTTAAAAATTTCCATATGTGGTTTTAGCTTGCAACTAGGATGTATTTCTATTATAATAAAAATAATATGATTTGGCCGCCGGCCGGTTTTCAGAGGAGGCGCACGATGTGAACGTCAAGTTCCGACAATACCGCGGCAGCGTCCGCCTGTACATGTTGGGCACGCTGGTAGCCGTCGAACTGCTGATGTCTTTTTCATTTCTCGGATATGTTCATATTGAACCCATTTCCATCACTACCGCCTATATCCCGGTACTGCTGGCCGGCGCGCTGGCAGGGCCGTTTGAATCGACTGTCGTAGGTGCCGTTTTCGGGCTGGCAAGCATGTGGAAGGCGTCCGCCTACTATGTCACAGCGTTTGATCAGCTTTTCTCCCCTGTTATGAGCGGGTCCCCGGTGCTGAGCATTCTGCTCAGCGTCGGCAGCCGCGCCCTGTTCGGCCTGCTGGTCGGCCTGCTTTATCTCGCATTCCGCAATGCCCGGCATCCCGCGCCATGGATCGCCCTGGTTTCTTTTTTCGGGCCGACAATCCACTCGGCCCTGGTGTACAGCGCCCTGTGGCTGTTTTTCCCTGAAACGGGGTACACCCCTGCAAGCGCCCTGAAGAGCCTTGTGACCGTAAAGGGGCTGCTGAGCGACCTGCTTGCCGCCGTCGTCGTGCTTCTGGTCTGGCGCCTGCTGCGATCCCGCGCGTGGACGCAGTTTGTTCGGCGCGTTGACACGGTTCGCGCCTTTCGGGTGGGCGAACGGTACAGCGCGCTTTCGCTGCTCTGCATCATTCCGGTGTCCCTGTTTTCTTCGGTGGCGGTCGCCATTTACTTCGTCAACCGCATGGATCTGGTGCTCGACCAGCAAGGCATCTTTTTAAGCGAGACCGAACGCGCCGACCTGCTCCACCTGCAAATGCAGTTTTTGTTCGGCATTCTTGCCATGATGGCGCTGGTCATCGTCTTCCTGATTTTCAACCGCCGCTACACCGCCTATATCGACCGCGAGGCCCGGATGGACGCCCTGACCGGCGTTCTGAACCGAAAGGCCTTTTTCCAGTCGTGCGACAAGGCGCTGAGAAGCCTGGATCCCGGTACGCGCGTCTGGGGCTATTTTATCATGATCGACATGGACCGCTTTAAAGAAGTCAACGACACCTGCGGCCACCCCGAGGGGGATCGCGTGCTGAAAGAGGCCGTTTCCGAAATCAAGGCAACTTTTCCGGAAAACCGGCTCATTGGCCGTCTGGGCGGCGATGAATTCGCCCTGCTGCTCAACGTCCCGCTGTCCCATGCCGAGCTGGAGCATGTCTTGCGGCGTCTGCGGGAACACATCCACATGATCCGCTGGGGCGACGACCAGCCGATGTCGTGCAGCATCGGCGTGCAGCCCGTGACCGGCATTCGGAATGCGGAAGAGCTGTACCACGCCGCTGACGAACTGCTGTACCATGCCAAAGAACTCGGCCGGGATCAGTACGCCATCGGCCCGGCGCCGGATCCGGATCTGGCCGAAGGGTTCGAAGCCGTCCGCTGAGCGCGGATTTTTCCGGGATCTTACCGCATATTGACCGGCGCACGGTGGCAAGCACCCTGTCATCCTGCTATTCTGAAAACCGGGTAGGATGTCCCTGCGGATTTTGAAAAGAGGGTGCTTATGAAAAGCGTGATCATCTACGGCAGCCGCTACGGTTCTTCCCGCCGGTATGCAGAACAGCTGTCCGCCCTGACCGGCGTCCCGGCCGTCTCTTTTGAAGACGATCCCCCCGTTTCCGGCGTCGAAACGCCGGTTTATATCGGCGGGCTGTACGCCGGCGGAGTGCTGGGGCTGAAAAAGACCTTTCGTTCGCGCGCCCCCGAACCGGGGCAGCGGCTGATCGTCGCCACCGTCGGGCTTGCCGACCCTTTGCTGGAAGAAAACGTCCGCAATATCCGCGTGTCGCTGCGAAAACAGCTTTCTTCCGCATGGCTGGAAAGGGCGGGCGTTTTCCACCTGCGCGGCGCCATCAATTATCGGCTCCTTTCGCCGGGGCATCGGGCGGTGATGGCGTTGCTGTACCGTTCTTTGCGCCGCACCCCTGTTGAAAAATGGTCGGCCGAAGATCGCGCTCTTGCGGACACCTATGGCAAATGCGCCGACTTTTTCGACTTTTCCGCCCTGGCGCCGCTGGTCAGGGCGCTCGGGCTGCACGGCCCGGCATAAAAAAGCCGCAGACGCCTAAAGGCGTCCGCGGCTTTTATCCTGTTTTCCGCCGTCAAACAACGGCGATCATCGGTTCCTGCCCCTGCCGCGCTTCTATCGCGGCATCCAGGCTGCGCAGCATTTTGCTGCGGTCGCGCGGCAGCACGCCCCGTACGCGGAAGGGGATGACGTCGTGAAAACCGTCGTATTCGACCGGCACGGTGAGCTGCGACAGCAAAAGGCGCTCTTCACGCAGGTTTTCCAGCTCGTCAGCCGGGACGAAGCGCCCTGATTCCACCAGATGCCACAGCGGCGCCCGGCGTTCGACGAACAGGGAGAAATTGACAACCCGGCCGGGGCCGGTCCTGTTGTAAAACAAGGCCATGGCCCGGGCGTTTTCTTCGCCGCGCCCCCTGCCGGCGACGCCGGTCATCATGTGGGCGTCGTAAATCATGCCGGCGCGCTGAAGACGTCCGATGGCTTCATATGCCTGCGCCGTCGTGTGGCCTTTGTTCATCAGGGAAAGCACGTCGTCCAGCCCGGTCTCGATCCCCAGGTACAGATGCCGGACGCCGGCGCGCGCCAGCGCTTCCAGCTCGGCGTCGTTTTTTTCCAGAACGCTTTGCACCGTAGCGTCCATATTGACGGCCGTACATCCGGGGAAATACCGGTGTACCAGCGCAAGGATGTCGAGCAGCCGCTGCGCGGACAGCTGGAAAGCGCTGCCGTCGCCCAGGAAAACCGTTTTTGGATTTCCGCCCGCCCGGCAGACGCGCGCAAGCTCGGCCTCAACCTGTTCGAGCGGCAGTTCCCGGTAGCGCAGATGTTTAAACAGCGTACAGAAATAGCATTGGTTATACGCGCAGCCGACCGACACGGGCAGCATGAACGAAGCCCGTTCCATGGGACTGCGGCAAATCTGGCCTTCGTATTCCATCCGGTTCCCTCCCATTGGCAAATACAGTCGGTGAGCGGCCTTTCCATTTTCCTTATTATACACCGTCATGGGCCGCGCTTCAAAATTCATCTGCTTTTTCGATAGGCAGCCGGCCATTGATTGATCCATCCGGCGCGCCGCCGTGCCTGGGTCCATCGCATCCCCCGGTTTTAGCCGGCAGCTAATCTTTAAGCAGGAAACCCACAGCCTCTTCAAGCACGCGCTCGGGCGCGCCGGGAATGGACAGGCGGTGATCGCCGCCCGGCACGGTGATCAATTTTGCGCCCGACAGCGCGGCAAAACGCTGCGCCGCCTCGTACGGCGCGACCCGGTCGTCGTCCCCGTGAATCATGCACACTTCCGCCGCGCCGGGCTGCCAGCGCGCGAACAGGTCATGCGCCTCCAGACTGTCCCCAAACGCCCGGGTCAGTTTGAGATCCCGCGTATACCCGTACTGCGCGCCGAACAGGACAAACCCCTTTTCGCGCAGCTCGCGCTCCTGTTCGGGCGTCCGGCTGTCGCGGATCAGTTTGGGCATTTCAACAGCGGCCGAACGCGTAAACACCCTGCGCCCGGCGTGCGGATATTCTGAAACATAAAGCAGCGAAATATAGGCGCCAAAGCTCGACCCAAAGTACCCGATCCGGGCGCCGGGGGCGGCTGCACGGACATGGCGCTCAACCGCGCCGAGGTCTTCGAGACATCGGTCAACGGTCAGCATTTCGCCGTCAACCGGGCTGTCGCCGTGCGCCGGGAAGTCATAGGCGAAAACGGCCGCGCCGTGCGCGCCCATTCCTTCTGCCAGCATCAGGGCGGTCGAGCTTTGTTTACTGCTTCCGAAACCGTGGCTGACGATGACAACGTCTTTTTCGCCGCCGGTCAGCGTGTGCGCGCAGGGGATTTCATAACCCCCCGGACTTTTGATGTTCATGATTTGCATATTTTTCCCTCCGGGAGCGATAAAATTGCCGGCACAGCGTGCAGTTCGGTATAGGCCGGCGCCCCGCCGCCCAGCTGCGAACGCATCAGGCTGACCGATCGGACGCGCGCCGTAAAGGGCGCATAGGGTTCCGGCCGCACATCAGCCGGCACAGCCCGCCGCACCAGCGTCACATGAGGCGCAAAGGGCCGTTTTTCGAGCGTAAAACCCTGTCTGCGCAAAGCGCTGTCCAGCCTGCCGTGCAGCCGTTCGAGTTCCGGGCTGCGGCACGGCCCGGCCCACCAGATGCCGCCGGCAAAGCTGCCGAGTTTTTCAAAGCGCAGCGATCGGGGCGGCTCCAGCCCGTCCAAAATGTGCGTCAGCACAGGCAGGCGCGAGGGGCTGATCTCGCCCAGAAAGGCCAGCGTCAGGTGCAGGCTGCCGCGGCGCACCGGACTGCACCGCACAGCGGCGCATCCAATCCGCGCCTGTACGTCCATCAGCCGATCCAGGGCGCGTTCGTCAAAACGCAGGGCGATAAACAACCGCACAGCCTCCTCTCCTTCCCACTTTATTATACCATACCGGCGTGCAAAAGCGAAGCCTTTTGCACTCGCCGCGTCAGCGGCGGCAGGGCCGCGCGCAGCGCGGGACGGCCCGGGAGCCGTCAACCGCCGCGGCGCAAAGCGGAGCTTTGGGGAAGCCGCGACGGTTATACCATACCGGCGTGCAAAAGCGAAGCCTTTTGCACGCGCCGCAGCGATCCGCAGCAAAAGCGGGGGCGCGGACATCTGCGGCGTCCGCGCCCCCAAAGGAGGTGGTATGGCGTTTATTTATGACAGCCGCCGCACCGGCTGCAATCACCGGTACAGCAACCGCCGTCTTTGTGTTTTTTCCAGATCGATCGGATGGCCAGGGCGACAACGGCCGCCAATGCCAGGATTACAATGGCATTTATCACAGGTTCGGGCATCGTTATGCCCTCCTTTCCACAAACAGAAGATTTATCTGGCGCCTGCGGCCGAAACCGAAGTCAGGCGGCGTGTGCTCTCGTCGGGCTGATAGCCTTTGCGCAGCAGCAGGTACAGCATCGCGGCCAGGGCGGCAAACGCAGCGACCGTCCACACGCTGAAGGAAGCTTCGCCGGTAAAGAGCCCGCCAATTTGGTAGATCATCATGGATACGACATAGGCAAAGCCGCACATGTATCCGATGGCGCCCAGCGTCCACTTCGTGTTGTTCATTTCGCGCTTGATGGCGCCCATCGCGGCAAAGCAGGGAGCGCACAGCAGGTTGAAAACCATGAACGAATAAGCGGTAATCGCGCCGAAGTCAGCGCCGATCAGCTGCCAGATTTCGTTGCC
>CALWJQ010000064.1 GCA_944381055.1 uncultured Clostridia bacterium
ATACGAATGAAGTGATTATATCATTATCCTGCCCGTTGCGCAAGCGGAAATGCCCGGGCAGGGCAGCACAGGGGATGAGGGTCGTACTTTTTGTCACGAGCGACAAAAAGTACCAAAAAACGCCCAAAATGTAACCAATGCCGCGCGGACGGCGGCAAGCGCCTTGAGCCGCGCGGCGACTGTACCGTTGAATCCATTCCCTGCTAGGGGTTGGCGCCTGGGGCGTCAAGCTCGCTTCGCGAGGATGACGCAGGGCCCTGTGATATGCGCCGTCGATAGACAACATTCATGCCGCGCCCCGGGACCCGGCATCCCCGGGACCCGGCTTCGCCGGGACGCGCGGGGTCGCGCGTATCGAGCCGGCGAGTTCATCTCGCCGAGCGAGTATCAAATGAAAGGGGGCCCCACTCAACTCGAGCGAAGCGAGCCGAGTGGGACCCGGCGCAGCCGGGACGCGCGGGGTCGCGCGTATCGAGCCGGCGAGTTCATCTCGCCAAGCGAGTATCAAATGAAAGGGGCCCCCACTCAACTCGAGCGAAGCGAGTTGAGTGGGGAACATCAGCCAATTTGACGGCGGATCTCTTCCGTCCGGCGGTCGAGCGCCGCGGTGTCAATATGAGGGCGGTAGAGCTCTTCGATGCGATCGTGCAGGGCATGGGCTGCGGCGATCTCAGTGACGGCGTCGTCAATCAGCGACTGCGACAGCCGTGACAGCAGCCGGGCGTGGCCGCGGAGCTGGCGGCGCGGGCCGTAATCAACGCAGGCGTCGACGCGGACACGGCGGTACGGATCACCCTCGTACTGGTGTTGGGGCGTCGAAGTGACGAACCCGAGCGACAACGCCGGGATGAGCAGATGCAGCAGGCGTTCAGGGTTTTTGGGGCAATAGCAGGCGTAAACATCGTAACCCTGCCGCAGTGCGCCTTCGAGCAGAGGCTCGAGCAGAACGGGGGCAAAACCGTAGCTGTCCTGCAAATCATAAACGCGGGAGCACAATGCGTCGATGGTTCCGGACAGGCGCAGGAAGCCGCGGGGCGTGATGCCGTCGATAAAGCGCTTTTTCAGCATTCCCCGGCCCGTGCCTGCGCGCGGCATTTCACGCGTAATAATGCCTTTGGCCCGACGCCGCAGCCGATCGGCAGCAAAGTACGGGCGGATGGACTGAGCAATGTGCTCGTCAATCTGTGCCGATGCGGCAATCAGGCGGTACGCCTGGGCGTAGTGCTCTTTGGATGCGGCGGACAGCGTCAGCAGGGCGGGATATTTTGCGCGCAGCGCGGGACGGCCGAGAAATTCCGGCAGCGCCAGATACCCGCCGCGCGCGCCGGGAAAGGACGGCTCGACGGCATGGGGGGCGGTGGCGTCCAGAAAGGCGAGGCGGTCGGAAAGCGCCATTCCGTCGAGCGATTCCGGGTCGCTGGAGCAGTAGATGTATTCGACAGCCTCGCCCTCACGAGCCAGGGGCTGGCAGACACGGCGGATCAGGGTAGATTTTCCGCATCCCGGTCCGCCTTTTAGCAGATAAACGTCCCGATCAAAGTGTTCGGCGATAAAACTTTCAAAAAAAGACACAAAACCGCGCCGCGAGTTGGCGGCCAGAAAAAACGCACATTCAGGCATAGAGCAGATTCCTCCGTAAAATGTTTTCATGCCAGTATATGCCTTTTCACCCAGAGGGGTAACAAAAACAGCACTTTTCTTTCCGTTCTTTTCAGGGTATAATAGGGCTGGAGAACGGACGGATCCGGCATAGCGCGGAAAGCCGCAGAATTTTAAGAAACAGCGCGAAACAAACGGAAGAGTCCCGGCGTCTAAACAGAGAGATTGACCGCAAGGGGGATAATGATATGAGTAAGCATGTGATGAAAAAACCGAGAAAACGCAGGCCGATGTGGCCGCTGTTGCTGCTGGCGGTTGTCGCTGCGGCGTTTGCAGTGTGGGCGCTGGTGTCGGCGCTGCGCAGCGCGCCGGACGGGCGGACCGATCCGGACGGGGCGCCGGCCCAGAGCGACGAACAGCAGCCTGCGCCGGACGAACCTTCGGACGAAGCACAGCTGGCCGCTGAACGGCAGGCGCTGCTTGACGAGGCGGCATTGCTGGCCCAGGGGTATTACTATGACGAGGCGATTGCCGCGCTGCAAAATGCAGGCGAACTGCAAAACGCCGAAACCGACGCCGAGCTTGCGCGCATCCAGGGCCTGAAAGACAGTCTGGTCCCGTACGAGGGGCAGCTGTATCACGTCTTTTTCCACAGCCTGATCGTCTACCCCGAGCTGGCCTTTGACGACAAGGGGCACCCGGCTGAAGGCTATAATATGTGGATGACCACGGTCAGCGAGTTTAAGGCCATGCTGCCGCTCTTTTTGGAAAATGACTTTGTTTTGTATGACATCACCGAAATGGTGGAGTTTGACGAAAACGGCATGGCCCGGCGCAAGGACATTTACCTGCCCGAAGGGAAAAAGCCGCTCGTCATATCGATCGACGATGTGAGCTATTATGATTACATGCAGCCCGACGGGTTTGCCCAGCGCCTGGTCATCAACGACGCGGGCGACGTCGTCACCGAAGTCAAGGCCCCCGACGGCACGGTGTCGCAGACCTATGACGGCGACGTTATGCCCATTGTCGACCAGTTTGTCAAAGAGCACCCCGAATTTTCCTTCCGCGGCGCCAAGGGCATCGTCGCGCCGACGGGGTACCAGGGGGCGTTCGGCTACCGCATTACAGACCCCGACTGGTTTACCGAAGCCGAGTTTAAAAAGCTGTGCGACGACGTAAAGGCCATCGCCGCCCGCCTGCGTGAAACCGGCTGGCAGATCGGCTGCCACAGTTATACGCATAACTCTTTCTGGCGTGGCGACATGACGCTTGAAGAGGTCAGGGACGACCTCGACCGCTGGAAGAGCCTGATGGAGCCCTATGTCGGCGAGACCAGTATTCTCATTACGCCGTTTGGCGGGCGGTTTGATGTTGGCGGCGACGTGTATGATTATATCGTGAACGAGATGGGCTTTCATATCATCTGTCCCGTCGGGTCGGGAATGCCGACCAGCTACGAACAGGGCAGCATGATGCAGGACCGGCTGAATCTGGACGGCTACACCATGATGACGCACCCCGAGCGGGTCAGCAAGTTCTTTTTTGACCCAACGCCCATCATCGATCCGGCGCGCCCGCCGCTTGATTAGGCACTGTGCGGCGTCCGTCCCCCTGCGGGCGGCGCCGCGACTTGAATAAAAGGAGAGATCAGACATGTACGATTTGGTTATCCGCAACGGGCTTGTCGTCGACGGGACCGGGGCCCCGGCTTTTAAGGGCGATGTTGCCGTGAAAGACGGGCGCATTGCCGCCGTCGCTGCCCACATCGAGGAAACGGGGCGTGAGGAAATCGACGCTCACGGCAAGTGCGTTGCGCCGGGCTTCATCGACGTACATACGCACTCGGACGCCCGTATCTTTGACGATACGGTGACCGGCTGGAACCATCTCGAGGCCGGCACGACGACCGAGCTGGTCGGGCAGTGCGGGTCGCAGGTCGTCCCGTGGTATGAGGGCGAGCTGTCGCGCACCTATGGCATGGACGAGGGCGAGTTCCGTGAAGTGTGCAGCAGCTTCCACAATTACATGAAGTACGCCGAAACGCGCAGCCTGGGCACCAACCTCGCCGTCCTGGCCGGCCAGGGCAGTATCCGCGGCAAGGTCATGGGGCTGGGCGCCGGCCTGCCGGACGAAAAGCAGACGGCCCAGATGCGCGACATCATGACCGAGGCCATGGAAGCCGGCTGCATCGGCTTTTCCACCGGTCTTGTCTATACGCCGTCGGTCTTTGCCGGCCCGGACGAAATCGCAGAAATCGCCCGCGCGGCCCATGCCAAGGGCGGCGTATATACCAGCCATATCCGCGGTGAAGGCAATGCCCTGCTTGCGTCTATTGACGAAGCCCTCGATGTCGGGCGCAAGACCGGTATCCCGGTCAACATTTCGCACATCAAGGTCATCGGCAAGCAAAACGAGGGCCGATCCAAAGACGCTATCGCCATGATCGAAAAGGCGCGGGCCGCAGGGCTGCGCGTCACGGCCGACTTGTACCCGTTCACAGGCGGATCCGCTCCGCTGGCCAGCCAGCTGCCCCCCAAATACCTGACCGACGGCATCGCGGAAAGCGTTAAAAAGCTGTCTGACCCTGAGCTGCGCAAACAGGTGCTGTGGTCTATTATGAACGAGCCCGACGAGTTTGAAAGCAACCTCTATTCGGCCGGGTTTGACGGCACGCTGCTGTGCGGCTGCGCCGCGACCCCGCAGTATGTCGGCAAGACGCTGGGGGAAATCGGCCGCGAAGAGGGCCGCGATCCGTTTGACGTGTGCTGCGACATCCTGATGAAAAACGGCGGCGTTGTGCAGGGAATTTACATGTCGCAGAACGAAAGCGACATGCTGCGATTCCTGGCCCAGCCGTGGGTCATGTCGGGCAGCGACTGGTCGGACGGCAGCGAGCCTGTTGATCCCGAGCACATCGCGGGCAGCCACCCGCGTGGTCTTGCGACCATGACCCGCCGTCTCGAGCTTATTCGCGAGCACAAGATTGAGAGCCTTGAGAGTGCGGTCCACCGCATGACCGGCATGGCGGCCGATGTCTATGACCTGCCGCAGGTCGGCCGTCTGCAGCCGGGCAAAAAGGCGGATATCACCATTTTTGACTGGGACAACGTGCGCGCCCACGCCGACTATGTCCATCCCTTCCGCCGCAACGAGGGCATTGATACCGTCATTGTCAGCGGCAAGGTCGCCGTCAAAAGCGGCAGCTTCACCGGCGTGCGCTGCGGCAAGATTTTGAAAAAAGGCGAATAAGCGGAACAGCATGAAAAAACAGGAGAAAGCCTCGGCTTTCTCCTGTTTTTTGCGTTTGGTCAGGCGGACAGAATTTCGATTTCCCCAGAAACGCTCTCGAGGTTCAGTTCGGCGTTGCCGCCGTGCTGGCTGAACGTGCGGCCCTGTCGGTTATTGTCTTTGTAAACGCTGCCCAGACTGCTGGCATTGACGGATACGTTGGGGAAAGACACCCGAATACGGCCTGAAACTGTTTCGACCTCAGCTTCGTGCTCCAGTGTGCCTGCCAGCGCGCAGCCGCCGGAAACCGACTGCGCATCGATGTCACCAAAGTCGCCGTCCAGGTCGATGCTTCCGGATACGCTTTCGACAGAAAGCTCGGAAATGCTGCCTGTAATGCCCAAGCTCCCCGAAACCGTGCTGGCGTCGAGCCGGTTGGCGGTGACGCCGGACAGTTGAATGACGCCCGATGTGGTGCAGAGGCTGGCTTCATCACAGGTGTGGCCGCTGTCCTCAATATCGCCGGAAACCGTTGTAATATCAAGACTGTCGAGCTGTGCGCCTGCTGGCACAGTGACGGTCACATGCCAGTCGCCGCCTGCGATACGGGGGCCGGTGGCTTCGGTACGGAACTTCAGGGTGTCGCCATCGACCTCAGCGCGGACGAGGGCTTCGTTTTTGTGCAGCTGATAGCTGAGCGAAAAGCCTTCGCCGCTGGCAATACGGACATCGGCGGCAACCACCGAAATATCCATGCTGGAAAACGCATCGAGTTCCATGGCCCCGAATGTGCCGTTTGCAGATGTCTCGGCCAGTGTAACAGGGGAACCTGCGCCCGTCACAGTACCGCCGGCTGACAGCGGCAGGCCGCCATTTGGCGGAGCGCTGCTGCGGCCGATGGCGCTGCCCACGGCAAAGAACAGCAGACCGACGGCCAGCAGGCCGGCGATACAAAGCGGAAGCTTTTTGAAACCCCGCAGCCCTGAGCGGGAAGGGGACTGTGAGGCAGGCATTTCCGCCGTGCCGGTGCGGATGCGGTAGGCCAGTTCTTTTGGCGTGCCAAAGCGCTCGGCCAGCCGTTCGTAATCGGTCAGACCAGCCTCGTCGGCATACTCACGGTAAAAGCGGACTGCCTCGTCGCGCTCCGCGGCGGGGAGCTGGTTCAAACAAAAAATGAGTTCGTCAAAGTACTGCGCTGTCGTCATGCCTGTTTCCCCCCAATATCTGATCCATACTGCGCTTAAACTGCTCCCACTCGGTTACATAAGCGTTCAAAGCCCTGCGCCCTTCGTCGGTCAGCTGGTAATACCTGCGGTTGCGGCCCTGGCAGGAGCGGTCATAGGTGGTCAGCAGACGGCTTTTCTGCAGCCGCCGAAGGGCCGGGTACATGGCGGTTTCTGACACATCGAGCATCTCGCGCACCTGCTGTGTGAGAACATAACCGTATTTATCCCCGTTTTGCAGGATACCCAGAACGATAAAGTCCAGAAGCGCCCCGCCGGTCTGAAATCCCAAGCTGCATCCCTCCTATGCTGTCTATTTTACTATATTATAAAACAAATAATATAAAGCTGTCAAGAGGAACCCTGAAGTTTAAAAGCCGGGTCGAAAAAAAGCCCCGGCTTGTGCCGGGGCCCGCGGAAAACAGTGGGCTAAAAGCCGGCGATCAGGCCGGACGACCACTCAAGCAGCAAAGCGGAACAGGCTTCCCAATCGCCGGGCGCACAGGCGCGCAGCCGGGCAGCCGTTTCAAGCACGCGCGCATCGTTGCCGGTCAGCGCTTTTTGCAGCTCGGCGCGGGTGCGGAGATACTGTCCCGTGCGGCAGAAGTGCAGCGCCTGCAACGTGAAAACGGCCGACTTGTACAGCTGCGGCAGTACGTCGGCGCTGCGCGCGTGCAGCAGGTTGTGGCAGCAGGCGTGATAGACGCCGCAGGCGCCGTTTTGTACGGCGAGGCGGGCGTCATCGGCGTTCGGCACGGGAATGATATCCTCGAGCCTGCCAAACAGGGGAACCGTGTCGTAATAGAACTGAAAGAGCTCGGCGCGCGTCCAGCCGGACAGCGTTTTTCGGTCGGAGACAAACCCGCAGATCAGTTCGCGGTGGGGCAGGGCGTCGAGCGCGTCGCGGTAGCGCAGCAGGTCGCCGGGCGTCAGCGTGTCGGTGATTAGCACAACGTCGATGTCGCTGTGCGCGGATTCTTCGCCGCGGGCACGGCTGCCTTGCAGGCCGATAAAGCGGACGCGGCTGCCGAACAGGCTCAAAACGGCGCCGCGGTACAGCGGCAGCCAGGCTGAAAGATCAAACATGGCAAAGCTCCCTTCTGTGCAGACAGCAGCCGCACCGCCTGAACAGGCGGTGCGGCTGCTTTTTCAGCTTCGTTTCCAGGCGCCGGGGGCGAATAAAATGAACATGGGGAAGAGTTCCAGGCGTCCGGCCAGCATGTCAAAGCTGAGAACCAGTTTTGACAAAACCGAAAATTCAGAAAAATTGCCCGCCGGCCCGACCATTCCCAGGCCGGGGCCGACATTGCCCACACAGGTGAGCACGGCCGTCGACGTCGATACCAGGTCAAAACCGTCGAAGGCTACGACGAGCATGGAGCCGAGCAGCAGAAAAACGTAGGCCGAAAAGAAAACCATAACGCCGTCAAGGGTTTCACGGCTGACCGGCCGGCCCTCAAATTTGATGTGCTTTACGGCGCGCGGATGGATCATGCTGCGGGCTTCCTGGCCGATCGCCTTGACCAGCATGACCAGACGGGAAACCTTGAGCCCGCCGCCTGTCGACCCGGCGCAGGCGCCGAGCGCGGTGAGAAAGACGATGATCATCTTGGAAAAGGCCGGCCATCCGTCATAATTAAGCGAGGCGTAACCCGTCGTGGTGATGATGGAGGATACCTGGAAAAAGGCGGCGCGGATGATGTCGCCCGCATTTTCGAACAGGTGCGCGGTATTCAGGGCAATGGCGCCGGTCGACAGGGCGACAATGATGAGGTACCAGCGCAGTTCCTGGCTTTTCAGGGCGCTGCCGACCTTGCCCAGCAGAATCAGGTAGTACAGATTGAAATTGATGCCGAACAGCAGCATGAAAATACCGATGACCCATTCGGCGTACGGGCTGTGATACGCGCCAATCGATTCGGCGCGCACCGAAAACCCGCCGGTGCCCGCCGTGCCGAAGGAATTGACCACACTGTCAAAGAGATCCATGCCGCCCAGAACCAGCAGCACGATTTCGACAACGGTCATCACAAAATAGACGGCGTACAGAATAAGGGCCGTCGTGCGCACTTTGGGAACCAGCTTGTCAATAGAGGGCCCCGGCATTTCGGCGCGCAGGATGTGCATGGCGCGGCTTTCGCCTTTGGCTGCCGGCAAAACCGCCAGGGCAAAAACCAAAATGCCCATGCCGCCGATCCAGTGCGTAAAGCTGCGCCAGAACAGCATACCGCGCGACAGGCTTTCAACATCAGTCAGAATGCTCGACCCGGTGGTGGTGAAGCCGGAAACGGTTTCAAAAAAACTGTCGACAAAACTGGGAATTTCGCCGCTCAGGAAAAAGGGGAGCGCACCCAGCGCAGACATGGCAACCCATGACAAAGCGACAATCAAAAGACCGTCACGAGCGTAAAAGACCGTGCTGACGGGCTTTTTCAAGGTCAGCAAAATGCTCAGCCCCAGCGCGAGCACGGCAGTCAGCAAAAAATAAAGGGTTTCATGTTCACCGTACAGCATACCGACGACGGCAGGCAAAAGAAGCAAAGCCGCCTCGATACGGATCACAAGCCCCACGGTGCGGGCGATGATTCGCGTATTCATATCAGCGCAGGATATCGTCCAGCTCGCGGATCTGGCGGCTGGTCGAAACGACGACGACGCTGTCGCCTTTTTCAATGAGGTCGTCGCCGCCGGGGATAATGGTCTTTCCGCGCCGCACAATGGTCGCGATGAGCAGGTTGGGCTTGGTGTCAAGATCCTTCAGCGGTTTGCCGGTCACGCGGGAGCGTTCCCCCACGCGGAATTCGAGGGCTTCGACCTGGTTGTTGACAATGCGGTGCAGCGTCTCGATCGTGCTGTAAGCGATGGAGTTGCGCAGCGCGCGGACATAGCGGATGATCTGGGTCGCCGTAATGTACTTGGGCGAGACGACGGTTTCGATGCCGGAATTGGTGATGATGTCCATGAACGAAATGCGGTTGACTTTGGCGACAACCTTGCCCTGGGTGCGCGTGGCCGCGTACATGGACAATATAATGTTTTCTTCGTCAATGCCGGTCAGGGCGATAAAGGCGTCGGTGTGTTCAATACCCTCTTCTAAAAGAAGCTCTTCGGTGGTGCCGTCGCCGCAGATGATTTCGGCCTTGGGCAGAAGCGAGCACAAAAGGTCGCAGGTGTCGCGGTTGATTTCAATGATTTTGACACGCATATTGAGCTCGAGCAGCATTTTGGCCAGGTAATAGCTGATGCGCCCGCCGCCGACGATGAGTACCGAACGCACCTTGTGCGGGGCAAGCCCGATGGCGCGGAAAAACCTTTCGGTTTCGACGGGCGCCGCGGTGAAGTGGATGCGGTCGCCGGCCTGCAATGTAAAGCTGCCGTCGGGAATAACGACCTGCTGGCCTCGCTGTACGGCGACGACCAGCACCTTGACCTTGTATTTTTTGTACAGCTCGGACAGCGGCAGGCCGCGCAGGGGGCTTTGATCGCCGATGCGGATTTCGACCAGCTCGACGCGCCCTTTGGAAAATGAGTCGATTTTGCTGGCCGACGGCAGGCGCAGCACGCGCGAAATTTCGCGCGCCGCGGCCTGTTCGGGGTTGATGACCATGGAAATCCCGAACTCTTCCTTCAGCAGCCCGATCTGCCGGGTGTATTCGTGGTTGCGGACGCGGGCAATGGTGTGCTCCGCACCGATTTTTTTCGCCGTGATGCAGGCCAAAAGGTTGATTTCGTCCGACGAGGTGGCGGCAATGACCAGATCGGCGCGCTCGGCGCCCGCTTCGCGCAGGATGTCGAGGGATGCGCCGTTGCCCTGGACGGCCATGACGTCGAGAACATCGACCGACTGCCGCAGCGCGCGGGGATTTTTGTCGATGACAACGACGTCATGCCCTTCTTTGGAAAGCTGTTCCGTCAGGGTGTACCCGACCTTGCCGTCGCCGATGACGATGACTTTCATAGGGGGGAAGACCTCTTTTCAAAAAGCCGGATTAAATGCGCGCTACGCCCGATTCGCGCGCGGCGCGGCGGACGGCTTCAGCGACTTTTCGGTGCCCTTCGCGGTCAAAGGCGGGGGGCATGATGTTTTCGGGCGACAGCTTGTCAGGCGTGACGAGATCGGCGATGGCGTGGGCGGCGGCCAGCTTCATTTCTTCGTTGATGTCGCTGGCGCGCACGTCGAGCGCCCCGCGGAATACGCCGGGGAAGGCGAGGACGTTGTTGATCTTGTTGGGAAAGTCATACCGCCCGGTGCCGACGATAAAGGCTCCGCCCGCCTTGGCTTCGTCGGGCCAGATTTCAGGCACGGGGTTGGCCATGGCAAAGACGACCGCTTTATCGGCCATCAGGGCCACGTCTTCGCGCGTCAGGCAGTTGGGGGCAGACACGCCGATAAAGACGTCGGCGCCCGGCATGGCGTCGCGCAGCACGCCCCGCAGGCCGCGGGGGTTGGTCAGGGCGGCGACGCGGGCCTGTTCGGGGTTCATGTCGGGGTTGCCGTCGTACAAAAGCCCGAACCGGTCGCACAGGGTCAGGTCGCTGACGCCGAGAGACAGCAGCAGGCGGGCAATGGCCAGGGCGGCGGCGCCGGCGCCGTTAATAACAATGCGCAGCGACGGGATGGACTTGCCTGTCAGCTTGCAGGCGTTAATCAGGGCGGCGCAGACGACGATGGCCGTGCCGTGCTGGTCGTCGTGAAAGACCGGGATGTCGCATTTTTCCTTGAGCCGGCGTTCGATTTCGATGCAGCGCGGGGCCGAGATGTCTTCCAGGTTGACGCCGCCGAAGGATCCGGCGAGCAGTTCAACGGTGCGGACGATTTCGTCCACGTCCTTGGACCGGATGCACAGAGGGATGGCGTCGACGTTGGCAAAGGCCTTGAAGAGCGCGCACTTGCCTTCCATAACGGGCATACCGGCTTCGGGGCCGATGTCGCCCAGACCGAGCACCGCCGTGCCGTCGGTGACGACGGCGACCAGATTGCCGCGCCCGGTGTACTTGTACGACAGGTCGCGGTCCTCTTTGATTTTCAGGCAGGGTTCGGCGACGCCGGGCGTGTAGGCGATGGTCATGTCTTCGTACGAATTGATGGGACAGCGGTTGACGATTTCGAGCTTGCCGTGCCACTGTTCATGGGCCAGAAGCGCGCGTTCTTTGATGTCCATAATCCATTGACTCCTTATCTTTATCTGGTTTAGTACAGTTTAAAGAAGATCGAGGCCAGCTGCCCGCGGGTAATGCCGTCAAGCGGCGCCACGCTGTTGGTGCCGCCCATGCCCGAGACGATGCCCAGCGAGGTCAGCAGGCTGACGTGATCCTGCGCCCAGTAGGGTACTGACGCAAAATCGTCAAAGGCCGGGGTGGTATAGGCGTAGCCGCGTTCGATGGTGCGGCCGATGACCGTCATGACCTGGGCGCGGGTTGTGCCGGCCGCCGGCTGGAAGACCGAGACGCCGTCGACCACAGTCCCCCGCATGATCCCTTCGGCATACAGGGCGCGCACATGGGGCAGCGCCCAGTCGGCGATCGACGCCTGATCGGCATAGGGCAGGGCGACGGATGCGTACTGCGTGACGTCGAGCCCCAGGTACCGCGAAATGAGCGTGGCAACTTCCTGGTTGGTGGCTGCGCGGTCAGGGTAAAAGTTGGCGTCCTGCGAAAAGATGCCGCGCGCGCACAGGTACTCGGCGTACTCGCGCGACCAGTGGTCCGAAGCGGCGAGATCCTGATAGACGCCCGATGCAAGGCTGCCGACCGAGATGCTGTGCATACTGCGGTTGAAATAAGCGTCGCGCACGCGCAGCACGATGTGGTGCAAAGCGCCGTCATCAGGCAAAACGGCGGTCAGCTCGCCTGTCGTGTCCAGGTATTCAAAGGTCAGATCCTGCCCGTCCAGCGTCAGCGAAATCATGTCAGACGAAATGGGCAGGGGGTAGTTGTCAGTGATAAGCGCGGCCAGCGTTGTCCCTTCGGCCGCCATGACAATGGACGGCGGCGTCAGGTCGGCTTCAGCGCCGGTGTAGTGGCACATGATCTGGTCGACGAGCAGGCTGCCGGACGACGCCTCGCTGACATGCGAGGACAGGCCCAGCAGGGCGCTCGCGCCCGACGGCGCCTGCGCCGTGACATACTGCCATTCAGAAGTTGCGGCCAGCGTCAGGGGCACGGAGGCAACGCTGCCGTCGGACAGGCGGAAGTCCAGGGCAAAGCTGCCGCTGCCGCGGACCATCAGGCTGATGGCATTGGCGCCCGAGCCGAGGGTATAGGGCGAGGTTGAATAATAGGTGATGGTTTCAGGCAGGCTGACCTGCGGCACATGATAGGTCAGTGAAGCGCTGCCAAAGCCGTACCGGGCGTTTTCAGGCGTCTGGGAAATAGTGCAGGCCACGGCGGTATCGGGATGCGCGGCCGAGGCCAGCCAGCTGGCGCCGTTTTCAAAACCTTCGAGCAGATCGGGGGCCTGGCCGACCGCAATGGGAATGGAAACGGTCTTTTCGCCCGCCGTCACCTCGAGCGTACCGCTCAGACCGGGGGCGCTGCCCGCAGTAAAAAGGCCTTCCGGCGTGATGGTGCCGGCATTGCCCGTCAGGGTAAAGGTAAAGCATGTATCCTGCGAAACAATATCACGTACGCCGTCTGAGCACAGGACGTCGAGCTCGATCTGCTCGCCCGGCGACAGGCTGAGCCGGGTCAGGGCGGTCCGGCCGCCCTGACGCACAACCGACAGGAAGGGCGGCGTTTCGTAGACGGTGAACACAGCGTCCTGCGAGACCATGGTTTCCGAAAGAGCGCCCACCGTCACGGTGCCGCTCTCGGCGGGAGCCGTAAAGACATTCCCGTCGACCGTGCCGCCGCCGGAAGTGACGGCAAAACCTTCAGCGTACGTTGTCTTGGGGAAGTAGTCGGCATTAAAGCTTTTGGAGGACAGCTCGACCTGTGCGCCGGCCATGACAACTTCGTTCTGCGGATAGACCGCCACCGTCGAAGCGGGCAGGCTCTGGTTGCCGCCGTTGACAAAGACAATGAAATTGGCGCAGCGGCGCGGGCTGCCGTCTGACGGGGAGGAAAGCACGGGGACTGTCTGGTCGCCATTGAGGCGCGAGGCGATGATGGTCGATCCGCCGCCGTCCAGGTTGACGACGTTGGTGCAGCCCTGGGCCTGCAGCTGCAGGGCAGCGTCGCGCAGGCTGATGCCGTCGGCCAGACCGCTCTGGCGGCCGTCACACACCAAAATGACGCACGAACCGTCATCCCGGGTGCCCAGCACGGTGCGGGGGGCGCGGGACGTCGTGGCGGCCGAGGTCAGCTCGCCGTTTCTGAGCAGCATGTCGCCGCCGCCGCACGAAAAGACGGCGTCATGCCAGCGGGTGTCGCTGGTCTGGGCGTTGATGGTGATGGTCTGGCCGACTTCGATGCCCCCCAGCGTCGTGCCCGAGGTGTTGTTGTCGCTCAGAGCCAGAACGACCTGATTTTCACCGATGGTCAGGGCCGTGGTGCCGTGCACCACCTGCGAAACCGTTCCGGTCAGCGGCTGCCCAAGGCGCAGATAGTCGCCGGGGGCGAGGTCGAGCACCACCTGCACGCCGGCGGCCGTCAGGCGGGTCGTGGACGAGTAGTCCGGAGTGTATAAGTAAATGCCCCGGGGGGTACGCACCTTGTTGAGCGCATAAATGGGCCGGACCAGCCCGTTGGCGTCGGTCAGGCTCATTTGCAGCCCCGGCGCGCCCGTGATAACGCTGCCGTCCGACAAAAAGCCCACGGCGTTCCAGGCACCGTCCGAGACGCACAGGCGGCCGTTTTGGATGAGCATCCCGGTTGGGACGCCGGTGTCCATGTCAAAAAAGTCGCCGTTGACAGCCGCCATGACAGTGTAGCCCTGGTTTTGACACCATTCGATGACGGTGTTGACGTCAGATTTGCCGTAAACATGATCGCCGTAAGCGGTGATGGGGATGGCCGTCAGGCCGGGGGTGTAGTCCAGCGTAAAATACTGATCGGACGCGCCCGCGTCGGTGCGGCGCTGCGTCGACGTCAGGGCGAGACCGGGCAAAAGGGTCTGGGTGGTTTCATATACATATTCGCCTGCGGCGGCCAGCCCCGCGGGCAGCAGGGACAGCACAAGGCAGAGCGCGGCAGCAAACGATAAAATGCGGCGGGAAACGGGTTTCATGGCAGCTCCTTTCGGGGGTTAAAGTGGGTAAACGCCGGGCACAGGCCCGTATACTGCCTATTCTAGTACAAAATGCAATAAAAGAAAAGAGAGAATTTCAAATTGTTTTTATTTGTATTATCCGGCGGGGCTTTGGCAAAAACGGCCCTGTCTCTTCTCAAACCATGCGGATTGTGGTATGATAACGGGGGCTGCCAAGAGCGGCCAATTGGAAGAGGAAAGGAAGATTCACCATGTCAGACGGACGGCAGCAGACGCTGCTCCACAAAATTTTCAAGCGCTACTTCATCGACGCCATGGGGGCCATGGCGCTGGGGCTGTTCTCATCTTTGATCATCGGGCTTATTCTGACGCAAATCGCCAGGCTGCCGGGGCTTTCGTTCATCGCCCCGCTGACCGAGGCGCTCGACGCGTCGTCGCCCGTCGTGGGTGCGGCCATCGGCGTCGCTATTGCCTGGGGGCTCAAATGCGACGGCATGGTGGTCTTTTCGTGCGCCGGCGCAGGGGCCATCGGGTACGCTTTCGGCGGGCCGGTCGGCGCGTTTATCGCCGCCGTCATCGGCGCTGAGTGCGGGCAGCTCGTGTCCAAGCGCACGCCGGTCGACATCGTCGTCACCCCCATCGTCACCATTGTGACAGGCGGGTTTTTCGGCCACCTTGTCGGGCCGTCCATTTCAAGCGCGATGGACTGGCTGGGCCAGCTGGTCAATGCGGCCACCGTCCTGTCGCCCCTGCCCATGGGGATCGCCGTCGGCGTCATTGTCGGCATGGTGCTCACGCTGCCCATCAGTTCGGCGGCGCTGTGCATCATGCTGGGCCTGTCCGGACTGGCCGGAGGCGCGGCGACGGCGGGCTGCGCCGCGCAGATGATCGGCTTCGCCGTCATCAGCTTTGGCGACAACGGGGTTTCGGGCCTGATCTCGCAGGGCATCGGCACGTCCATGCTGCAAGTGCCCAACATCATGCGCCGCCCGCAGATCTGGATTGCCCCGACCGTGGCCAGCGCCGTCAGCGGCGGGCTGTCGGCGGCGGTTTTCGGTATGACCAACGTGCCGGCAGGCGCCGGCATGGGGACGTCGGGGCTGGTGGGCGAAATCACCATGTACGGCGATATGGCGGCCTCGGTCGGCGGGCTCAGGGTCATCCTGCTCATGCTTCTGGTGCATGTTCTGGTGCCCGCTGTCGTCTCGCTGGCCGTCGACCGCCTGCTGCGCCGGATTGGCTGGGTGCGCCCTGGCGACATGAAGCTGCACGAACTGTCCTGAGCTCATGCCCGGCCGTTGAGCAGGGCTCGAACGGCGCGCCAGCCGGGCATATACCGGTCGAGCAGCGCAGTAAAATCATCGCCGTGGTTGGGGACTTTCAGGTGCGCCAGCTCGTGCAGCAGCACATAGTCCAGGCAGATGGGGGGCTGGCGGATCAGTGCCAGGCTGAAGCGCAGCGTCCCGGCAGACGGCGTGCATGACCCCCAGCGCGTTTTCATGCTGCGGATCTGCCAGCCCGTGCAGTACAGCCCGGTGATCCCTTCCCATACCGGAAGGCGGCGGGCGATCTCGTTTTGCAGCGCGCTGCGGCAGAACCGTTCCAGCGCCTGGGCGCGCTGTTCTTCCGTACTGTCCGGCGGAACGGGCAGGTACAGCAGCCCGCCGTCGGGACCGGGCGGATGGGCGGGGTCGAAGCACAGCCGGTAACGGTGCCCCTGAAAAAGCGTCTGCCCGGGTTCGGCCGGCGACAGCCGGGCAAGCCGCTCCTGCTGGCGCGCGATCCATCCCGCCCGGTCGCGGACAAAATCCCGCACCGCTTGGTCCGGGATACGGCGGGGCGCCGTAACGCGCACAGCGCCGTCGGGCAAAACGGTCAGGTAGAGGTTTTTGATATTTTTGCGCACCACGGTGACAGGCGTTCCGTCAACATCCATCTGCAAGCGCAATCCCCCCTGTGAGCGAAAAAACTTTGCAAGCCGGATTTTTTATGATACAATAACCGTACGACAAACGAATCGTATGGATGCGCCTGCGGCCGGGCGCCGCGCGCATCGTGAAATCCCGAAAAGGAGAGCGTTTTATGTCCGATTACCGATTCATGCTGATCAGCGACAGTACAAACGACCTGCCGAAGATCTGGTATGAAGAAAACGACGCCCGCTGCGTCCCGCACGGCCTCGTCATCGACGGCAAGGAGTACTGGGATGATTTCGGCGCTGCCATGCCGCCCAAAAAAGTTTACGACTATATCCGCGGCGGCGGAATGCCGTCGACCGTCCAGGGCAACCTGGAAAAAATCACCGAGTATTTTGAAGAAAGCTGCAAGGCCGGCATGGATTCGCTGTATCTGGTCTTTTCGTCCAAGCTGAGCGGCACATACGCCACGGCGTGTATGGTCGCCGACGAGATGATGCAGAAGTACCCCGGCCGGCGGGTGCTGTGCGTTGATTCGCGCTGCGCCGCCATGGGACACGGGATGCTCGTCATGCTGGCACAGAAGCTGCGCGCGCAGGGAATGACGGCTGACGCCGCCGCAGCGGAACTGGAAAAGCGCTGCCTTCAGGTATGCCACTTTTTCACGGTGGACGATCTGAACCACCTGTATCGCGGCGGGCGCCTGAGCAAGGCGGAAGCCGTGCTGGGCAGCCTGATCGGCATCAAGCCCATTCTGTATATCGACGACACCGGCAAGCTGGTACCGATCGGCAAGAAGCGCGGCCGCCATCAGGCCATCGAAGAACTGGCGCGCCTGACCGCCGATCACATTAAAAAACCGCAGGATCAGACCATTTTCATCCCCCACGGCGACTGCCTGGGGGATGCGGAAGAGCTGGCGCGGCTGCTGCACGAACAGCTGCCCGGCGTGCAAACCGAGATTTATATGCTGGGTTCGACCATCGGCACCCATACGGGGCCGGGCGTTCTGGCCACACTGTTCTGGGGTGACAAAAGGCTGTAAGCTTAAATGAGTTAAGGGAGCGAAAGCATGGCTTTCGCTCCCTTTCATTATGGAATCATGCCGGGGCGCGCTCAGGCGGCCTGCGCCTGGCGCCGCCGGGTCTCGCGCCGCAAAAAGAGCAGGAACAGCGTCAGCAGCACAAGGCCTTTTAAAATGCTTGAAATGGTGATGCTCCACCATACGCCGTTCAGGCCGAGCGCCGTGGCCGACAGCACCATGGCCATGGGGATGCGGGCCGAGGTCAGCACAATGCTGGTGATGGACGGGGGCAGCGTTTTGCCAAAGCCGGAAAACGCGCCGCCGACCATGATTTCGACACAGCAGAACAGCTGCGAAAAACCCAGGATGACCAGGTAATCGACGCCGAGGGGCAGCGCCTCGGACTCGCGGATAAAGATGCGGAAAATGGGCGCAGCCGCAAAGATGAGCAGCAGCGACGTAAAGATGCCCCACCCGACCATAATGGTGAAGGCGCTGCGGAAACCGCGCTTGGTGCGTTCGAAATTGCCGGCCCCGTAGTTCTGGGCGATGAACGAGCTCAGGGCGGCGCTGAAGCCGTCGGCCGTCATCCATGAAATGGACTCGATCTGGCTGCCGACTTTCTGCACGGCGATGGCCGTGTCGCCGAAAACGGCCACCGTGCGCGCCAGTACCATCGAGATGCTGGTGAACAGCGCGCCCTGGACAGCCGAAGGAAGGCCGATGCGCAAAATATCCCGGATTTTTTTCAGATCCGGACGGGCCAGGATGTTGACCCGCTGCAGCAGGTGGGCGTCGCGCCGCGCGTACAGGACGTACAGCAGGGTGACGAGCGCCTGCGCCAGGACGGTGGCGATGGCTGCGCCGGCCACGCCCATGACGGGGAAGGGGCCGATGCCGAAAATGAGCACCGGGTCGAGCACGATGTTGAGCACAAGCCCTGCCGTTGTGACCAGGAAGGGGGTGCGGCTGTTGCCGGTGACGGTGATGAGCCCGGTAAAAACCTGGTTTAAGGTGCTGAATATGATGAGCCCGCCGGTGATGAACAGATAAGATTCGGCGTCGGCAATGGTCTGCGCCCCGTTTAAACGGAAAAAGCCGACGAGCGGGCCGGTAAACAGCATCATGACCAGGCCGTACAGCACGCTGAGCACGACTTCGAGCTGCAAAGCGTTCTGCGCGAAGCGGGCCGCCTCGTCGTTGTCCCCCGCGCCCAGGCGATGGCCGACGTTGACCTGCCCGCCCATGCGCGCCAGCGTGGCAATGGACTGCGAGAGCCAGCCGTACATACCGGCGGCGCCCACGCTGGCCACCGCGTCGGCGCCCAGGTAGCCGATCCAGATCATGTCGGTCAGGTTGTACGCCATTTGGATGAGCGAGGTCAGCATAATGGGCACGGCCAGCCTTGTCAGCGACGAAAAGATATTTCCTTCGAGCAAGTTGATGCGATGGGTCATGATACCCCTCCTGAACAGTAAAATAAATGCCGGGCTGCGGTCACAAAAAGCATTGTAGCACAGAGAGCAGGCATTGGCAAGGCTTCCTGGCAAAGCGGCGCGCTTTGAAAAACACCGCCGGCGCAGCTGCAATAAAAAAACGCCGTTAAGCGGCGTTTTTCAGTCAGACGCCGAGCCCCTGTTCAATCAGGTCGGCGGCTGCGGCCAGGCCGCCGCGGCGCAGGGCGGCGAGATAGGACGCGGTATTTTTATCCGCGTCGGGAAGTGTGGCAAAGGTTCGCACCAGCTTTTCCATCACGCCGGCGCCGCACTGTTCAAAGACACGGTAAAAAAGCGCCGTGCCCTTGGAATGAACCCCTTCGGGACGGCTGCCGCCCCGGGTGCGGATGGGCGGCAAGGACGCCGCGCGGGGCAGATGGCGGCCCAGGGTGTAATCAAACAGCTCGCGGTCGCCTGCACCGAGGGCAAGGCACAGGACCGACCATTCTGCCGTCGTCTCGTTGAGCCAGTCTTCCCACGTTTCGGCAGGGGCGCCCGTGCACCAGATATGGGCCGTTTCGTGCGCAAGAAAGTGCGTCAGGCCGGGGCCCGGTTCACCGGGGGACACCGACCACATCAGGTCGCGCCGGCGGTAGCCGCCCCCTTCGCGGATGGCCGGCCAGGCGCAGGGGACGTCGAGCACGTCCAGCCTGCGCTGCGGAAACAGCCGGCCGTTATAATATGCTGTGATATGCCGGTACACGTCCCGCGCCGCTTCGGCCTGCGGCCGGACGGCCGGATCCATAAAATAGATGTTCATGGCCTCGTCGGACACGACCAGCAGCTTTTCTTTGCGGTAGGCCGCAATGTTAAAGGGGTCATACCCTTCGCCGCCGTATTCCCAAACCGAGCGGGACGGATCCCAGCGGCCTTTGACGACAAACCAGTCCGGCGCGTCGGCCAGCAGGACCCGGTCCTGCGCGATGCCAAAGGGAAAATCCTGCGGATACCAGACCGAATAATAGCTGAGCGAAACAAAGTCAGGGGTGACGATGTTGGCCCAGTTTTTCATCTGCATGGGGTCAAACTGCACACTGCCTTCGTATTCGACCCACAGCTCGGCGACCGGCCGTTCGCCGGCAACGGAAACGCGCTGTGCCGGCGAACGGAAGGCCGGTTTTTCGCCGTCCGTACACTGCCACTGCACCGGCACATCGGCCCGCAGCGAACGGATCGTGAGATCGCTGTTGAGAATAAAGGAGAACTGATGCGCACGGTTTTCCGGGCAAAGCAGGTGTGCGCAGGCGCTGAAGCCTGCCGGCCGGAGCGTAAGCCGAATGGTCAGTTCGTTTTGCTCCATTTTTTATTTGATGACAATGGCCAGCATCTCGACAGGTTCATTGGACAGGTTTTTGGCCCAATGGGTTTCGCCGCCGCCGGTAAACATGATGTCGCCGGCGTGCATGACCTTTTCCGTGCCGTTGTCGCTGACCGTCAGTTCGCCCTTGAGGCAGTAGTAAATTTCGGCGTCCGGGCTGTGCGGATGTTCGCCAATGGACACGCCGGGCTGCAATGTCATATGCGAACACAGGCTGCATTTGCCCAGGGTTTCGTCGGCTTCGAGCAGGTGCAGGGTGGGAATATCGCCGCTGCCGCCGCGGAGATTGCTGCGGATTTCGGTTCTCATCATTTCATGGGTTTTGACCATTTGTCGATTCCTCCATATTATTTATATAGTAGTGCGCAGCTTGAAGGGAACGGGCGAACGCCTGCCCCGGCCGGGGCAGGGGATCGCTTTTATTGTATCGGATCTTCGGCCCGGACGCAAGGGGCTCCGACGGCGGAGCAGGGTGTTTAAGTTGCCAAAGGCAGCTTTGATATGATATGATATAATTGTGATAAGATTATAAAAGTCAGGAAGAAGGGAAAGGGGGAAACGCATTGCCCAGGACAGAGGGCGGCGTTGCCGCGGTGGATCGCGCAATCGACATCATCGAGTACATTTACCAGCAGGGGGGCGAATGTACGCTGAGCGCCATTGCACAGGGCCTTTCCATTCCCAAAAGCGCAGTGCACCGCATGTTGCAGACGATGAAAAACCGCAACTTTATTTATCAGGACGAGCAGTCGGGCCGGTACGGGCTGGGCACCCGCCTGTTTGTGCTCGGCCGCATGATTGAGGAAAAAAACGCCTTTGTCACCCTGGTTAAGCCCTATGCCGACCGGCTCAACGCCAAATACAACGAATGCGTCCACGTCACAGTCCCTTACAACGGCGGTGACGAACTGCCCAGGCAGCTGCTGATCGCCAAAATCCAGAACCCGCAGAGCGTCCTGCGCGTGTCGCCGTCGGTCGGCGCGCTGACCTACTGCCATGCTTCGGCCAGCGGGAAGTGTATGCTGGCCTTTGCGCCCCCGGGCTTTTTAGACAAATACCGCGGCCGGCCGCTCATCAGCTTTACCGAAAACACCATCACCAGCTGGGACGCCCTGGACCGCCAGCTTCAGGAGATCCGGCGGCAGGGGTTTGCAACAGAAGACGGCGAGACCGAGGTCGGCCTGTCCTGTACAGCGGCGCCGGTGCTCAACCGGCGGGGCGAGCTGTGCGTCGTCATCTCGGTGTCCGGGCCGACCAGCCGCATCCGCGCCCTGCCCCAGGAGCAGCTGGTCGCTGATTTGCAGCAGGTGGCGCGCGACATGCAGAACGGAATATCATAAGGAGCAGTCATATGAAGAAAATCCTGATGCTGACGACGGGAGGAACCATCGCTTCGGCGCCCGGCGCTCAGGGCCTGGCGCCGCGCGGCAGCGGCGAAATCCTGTCCCATCTCGGCGCCGGCTTTGCCGGCTGCGAAGTGACGACGCGCGAGATTTTTACGCTGGACAGCACCAACATCCAGCCCGAAGAATGGAAGGTCATCGCGGCCGCCGTCTACGACGGCTTCCGCTCGTTTGACGGCGTTGTCGTGACCCACGGCACCGACACGATGGCGTACACGGCGTCCATGCTGTGCTTTATGCTCAAAAACCCGCCGGTCCCCGTGGTGCTGACCGGGTCGCAGGTGCCGATTTCGCACCCCCTGACCGACGCGGTTTTAAACCTGCGCTGCGCGTTCGCCATGGCCGAAAGCGGCCGTCCGGGCGTCTATGTCGCCTTTGACCGCAAGATTATCCTCGGCTGCCGCGCCGTCAAGGTGCGCACCACCGGCTTTGACGCTTTTGAAAGCGTCAACTGCCCGCCTGCCGGCGTCGTCAACGCGTCCGGATTGTGCCTGCGCGAGGATCTTCTGCCCCGGTCCGACGGTTCGCCGGCGCTGGACACCACGATCGACACCGGCGTGTTCCTGCTCAAGCTGACCCCGTGTACCAACCCCGGCATCATCGACATGCTCATTGACGCCGGAACGCGCGGGATCGTCATCGAGGCCTTTGGCGCAGGCGGGATCCAATTCATCCGCCGGGACTTTGTGTCCAAGCTCGAACGGGCGGCGCACGAAAGGATTCCCGTCGTCGTGTGCAGCCAATGCCTGTATGAATCAAGCGAGCTTTCGATTTATCAGGTCGGGCAGAAGGCGCTCGAACAGGGGGTCATCCAAGGCTATGACATGACGAGCGAGGCGGCCGTCACCAAACTGATGTGGGCGCTGGGCCGCACCCGCGACGTCAGCGAGATCCGCCGCCTGTTTTCACAGAGCCTGGCCGGTGAAGTGAATATCCCTGTAATTTGAGCCCTTTCAGCTGCCGCCGCCCTTTCTGTGTGAAAGGGCGGCGTTTTTGCAAAAAGGCGGGATTAAGGAATTTTCGGGCAGGCCGGGCAGATCAAAACCGGCAAATACCAGAGTTTTCCGGAACTCTGCACGGTATTTCAGGTTTACAATGATAAATTATTAAAAGTGCACAAAATATTTCTGCAAAATACACTAAAGTAAATAAAAGGAGTTGTCGTATTGATATTAAGATAGTATAATGAAATTGTTCATTCACAGTTTCTTTAAAATCACTTCGGTTAGACGCGGCGGTACGTCGTCGACTGTGGACACTGCTCCGCCGGTTTAATAAAAATTTATATCATGAGGAGGAAGAACATATGCTGAATCTGCTGCTTGCCGCAGAAGGTACCGGCACGCTGATCCAGGCGGACGACACATGGGTGCTATGGACAATCCTGATCGTCTTCGCCGCGGTGTCCATTTATTGCGAACAGCATTATAAATGGGCCGAAAAGATCTCGGGCCCGGTTATCGGCCTGGTCCTGGCGGTCGTCGCGACCAACATCAAGCTCATTCCGTCGTCATCGCCCGTGTACGACACGGTATCGAACTACTGTATCCCCCTGTCGGTGGCCATGCTGCTTTTCAGGGCGGACATTAAAAAGATCATCAAAGACACCGGCAAAATGTTCCTGTGCTTTAACATCAGCGCCGTCGGCACGCTGATCGGCGCGGTTGTGGCTTATTTCGCCATGAACAACTTCATCCCCGAACTCAACAAGATGGCGGGTGTTTTGACCGGGTCGTACATCGGCGGCGGCGTCAACCTGTTCGCCATCGCGGCCTCGGTCGACATGAGCGACACGCTGCTGTCTGCCGAAGTCGTGGCCGACAACTTCGTCATGGCCATCGCGTTCTTCCTGCTGCTCTGGCTCCCCAGCAGCAAGTGGGGCAAAAAGAATTATCCGCACCCCTACCAGGAAAAAGTCGAGCAGGGCGGCGTCGTGGGCGACGGCCAGACCATGGCCGGCGCGTACTGGGGCAAAAAAGAAATTTCGCTGCTTGACATTGCCATGACGATTTCGGTCGCGTTTGTCATCTGCACCATTGCAACCAAGATCGCCAACTGGCTGGGCGGCATGACGACCGGCCTGCTTAACACCATTGTGGGCAACCAATTCGTCATCCTGACCATCGTGGCTGTGGCGCTCGCGTCCCTGTTCCCCAAATTCTTCGCCAGCCTGCGCGGCGCGCAGGAAATGGGCACCTTCCTCATTTACATCTTCTTTGTCGCCATCGGCTGCCCGGCCGACCTGTGGAGCGTTATCACCAACGCGCCGCTGCTGTTTGTGTTCTGCGCCATCATCGCGGGCATCAACATCCTGTGGACGCTGGGCATCGGCAAAGTCTTCAAGCTGCCCATCGAAGAACTCACCGTGTCTTCGAACGCCAACCTGGGCGGCCCGTCTTCGGCGGCTGCCATGGCGGTTGCCAAGGGCTACAACGACCTGATTATCCCGGCCATTCTCGTCGGCCTGTACGGTTATATGATCGGCACGCCGCTCGGCCTTATCATCGTCGACCTGCTCGCATAACAAACGGCTGTTTGAAAAAGCCGGTTCCTTTCAGGAACCGGCTTTTCGCTATCGTGATTCAATATTCGATGCCCTCGCGCGAGGGGACGCCTTTGTCATAGGGATGCTTGCGCGGCACGATTTCGCTGACATAATCAGCCAGCCCGACCAGGCGATCCGACGGGCTGCGGCCGGTCAGGACGACTTCGAGCCCTTCGGGCTTGCCCTGCAAAAGCACGGCGACGTCGTCTTCGCTGAGCGCGCCGACCGACAGGGAACCGAGCGTTTCGTCCAGAATGAGCAGGTCGGTGTTTTCCTGTGCGCACCGCTCAAACAGCCCGCGCAGGCGCGCGGTGTGCTCGGCGCGCACGGCGGCTTTTTCATCGTCGGTCATGGTGAACCAGAACTTGTGTACCGGTTCGCCGCGCACGACTTCAAAAGGGAGATCGTGCATGAACTCGCCCGAGTCGTAGTCTTTTAAAAAAGAGGTCCACAGCACTTTTTTGCCGCGGCCAGAAGCGCGCATGGCCAGGCCGAACGCCGCCGTGGTCTTGCCTTTGCCGTCGCCGGTGTAAATATGGATGAGACCTTTCTGCATACAAAATCCTCGTCTTTCTGTAAGATACTTTCATGATAGGCGCTTGCGCCCCGCTTGTCAAGCGGACAATGGCCGTGATACAATAAAACGGCAGTCATGCCGAACGGAGGAAAACCGATGACCAGAAAACAGCTTTGCCGCTGGATTGATGAACATTTTGTCTCAAACGGGGGAAACGTGCTCACAGCCGGACAGGCTGTCCGGCCCGAGCTTGCGGGGCTGCGCATTTATGAAAAGCCGCTCGTCGGCACAGGCTCAGCCGCCGACCCGCTGTTCGGCGAGCTGAAGCGCGAAGGGGTTGTCGGCCCGTGGCATATGGGCCCGCAGGAATGGCTGCCGGGCGCGCAGTCGGTGGTGTCGCTGTTTTTTCCATTTACCGACGAAGTAAAAACGAGCAACGCCGGCCGGCCGGACGAGCCTTCGGCCGAGTGGCTGCACGGCCGCATCGAAGGGCAGGCGTTTTTGAGCGCCCTGCTGTCTGAACTGTGCCAATGGCTGCGTGCACAGGGGATCAAAGCGTGCGCCCCGTCGATCGACCCGCGCTTTGCGTCCATCACGGGCGGGAAAAGCAGGCTCGGCGACCCGCGCATTTCTGCGGATACGTTTGGCAGCAATTGGTCCGAGCGCCACGCCGCTTTTATTTGCGGTCTGGGGACTTTTGGGCTGTCGAAGGGCCTGATTACGAAAAAGGGGATCGCCGGCCGGTTCGGAAGCGTGATCGTCGACTGCACGCTCGAACCTGACGTGCGGCCCTATACGGATATTTACGAGTACTGTACGCGCTGCGGCGCGTGCGTCAGCCGCTGCCCCGTGCAGGCAATCAGTCTGGAAGAGGGCAAAAAACACCCGCCCTGCTCGGCGTACATGGCGGAAACCGGACGGCGGTATGCGCCGCGCTACGGCTGCGGCAAATGCCAGACCGGCGTCCCCTGCCAGTCGAAGATCCCGGGGCTTTAAGCGGGGGAAAAGTGTCGGAATCATTGGGAGTAAAGCCGGAATCCGGCGGTTTTTGAACGATTTTTCGTTACTTTTTAAACAGATTTTGAAGCTTTCCTGCGGCGCTTGACGCAGGGCGTTCAACAGTGGTAAAATTACTTGATACCGGGCAAGGGGGAATGTGCGATGTGGACTGCGCCGGACTGGCGCGACTACCGCCTGCTGGACTGCGGCGGGGGCGAGCGCCTGGAGCGCTGGGGGAAGTATACCCTGGCGCGGCCCGATCCGCAGGCCATCTGGCCCCGGAGCGAGCCGGGGCTGTGGAAGAAAGCCGATGCCGTCTATCACCGCTCGAATACGGGCGGCGGCCGGTGGGAAATCCGTTCGCTGCCCGAAGCCTGGGCCATTGCCTGGCGGGAACTGACCTTTAACATCAAGCCGATGAGCTTTAAGCACACCGGCGTTTTTCCTGAGCAGGCGGCTAACTGGGATTTCATTGCGCGCCGGGTGCGCGCGGCAGGACGCCCGGTGTCGGTGCTCAACCTGTTTGCCTATACCGGCGGGGCGACGCTGGCCGCCGCTGCGGCGGGGGCCTCGGTCTGCCATGTCGACGCCGCGCGCGGCATGGTGGCCTGGGCGCGTGAAAACGCCAGGAGTTCGGGCCTGGCGGACGCGCCGGTGCGCTATATTGTCGACGACTGCAAAAAGTTCGTTCAGCGCGAAATCAAGCGCGGCAGGCGTTACGACGCCCTTATCATGGACCCGCCGTCTTACGGCCGCGGCCCGACGGGCGAGGTCTGGAAGTTCGAAAACGACATCGCTTCTTTCCTTGAGCTTTGCGCCGGCGTTTTGTCGGACGAGCCTTTGTTTGTCATGATCAGTTCCTATACGGCGGGCATTTCGCCGTCGGTCGCTTCGTACCTGCTGGGGACGGTTTTGCAGCCGCGCTTCGGCGGCGCGGTCGAGGCGGACGAGCTGGGGCTTTTGTGCCAGTCGACCGGGCTGGCGCTGCCCTGCGGCCACACCGCACGCTGGATGAAAGGATAAATGCCTATGCCCCCCATCATTGAGCTGAAAAACGTCAGTTTTACCTACCCCCACGGCGAGGGAAAACCGGAAAGCCCGCCGGCCGTCGACAATGTGTCGCTGTCCGTCGAGCCGGGTGAGTTTGTCGCTGTGCTGGGACATAACGGCAGCGGGAAATCGACGCTGGCCAAGCTGTTCAACGCCATCCTGACGCCGACGTCGGGCGACGTGCTGATCGACGGCATGAATACCCGTGACGAGAGCAGGCTGTTTGATATCCGCAAAACGGCCGGCATGGTGTTCCAGAACCCGGACAACCAGATTGTTGCCACCGTCGTTGAAGAAGATGTCGCGTTTGCGCCGGAAAACATGGGCCTGCCCTCTAAAGAAATCCGCCGGCGCGTCGACGAGGCGCTGGCCGCCGTCGGCATGAGCGCCTTTAAGCGCCATGCGCCCCACCTGCTGTCCGGCGGGCAGAAGCAGCGCATCGCCATCGCCGGCGTGCTGGCCATGCAGCCGCGCGCCATTGTCATGGACGAGCCGACAGCCATGCTCGACCCCATGGGCCGTGCCGAGGTCATGCGCACCATTTTGCGGCTCAACCGTGAAAACGGCATGACGGTGGTGCTGATTACGCACCATATGGACGAGGCGGCGCAGGCAGGGCGCGTCATTGTCATGAATCATGGCAGGATGCTGCTCGACGGCGCGCCGGCCGAGATTTTTTCGCAGGTCGACGAGCTGCGCGCCTGTTCGCTGGCGCCGCCGCAGACCGTCGCGCTGCTCGACCGGCTCAACCGTGACCTGAACGCCGGGCTGCCGCTGACCGCGCTGTCGGTTGAGCAGTGCGCCGACGTCATTTACCACTATTTAAAGGGGTAGTCTGCATTGAACGAGGTATTAAAGGTTGAAAACCTGAGCCATGTCTATTCGGCGGGCACCCCTTTTGAAAAAGTGGCCATTCAAAACGTCACTTTTGCCGCGAAAAAAGGGGAGATCATCGGCCTTATCGGCCATACCGGCAGCGGCAAATCGACCCTGATCCAGCATTTCAACGGCCTTTTGAAGCCGACGAGCGGGCGGGTGCTCATCAACGGCGAAGACATTCATCAAAGCCTTGAGATGACGCGCGCCGCGCGCTTTGCCGTCGGCCTGGTCTTTCAATATCCCGAATACCAGCTGTTTGAAGAAACCGTGCGCCGCGACGTTGCCTTCGGCCCGAAAAATATGGGCCTTGAACAGGCGGAAATCGACCGCCGCGTCGAAGAGGCGGTGCAAATCGTCGGCCTGCCGCCCGAGGTGCTGGAGGCGTCGCCTTTTGAACTGTCGGGCGGGCAGAAGCGCCGCGTGGCGCTGGCCGGCGTCTTTGCCATGGAACCCGAGGTACTGGTGCTCGACGAGCCCATGGCCGGCCTGGACCCCGTGGGGCGTGAAGAAGTGTTCCGGTTTATCACGGGCTACCAGCAAAAGCACGGTACGACGGTCATTTTTGTCACGCACAGTATGGAAGACGCCGCGCGTATGGCGCAGCGCATTGTCGTGATGGACAGCGCCCGCATTTTGATGGAAGGCGCCCCGCGCGAGGTCTTTGCCCGCGCCGGCGAGCTGACGCAGGCGGGGCTGGACGTGCCGCAGGTCACCCGTGTGCTCATGCGCCTGCGCGAGCGCGGCGTCGATATCGGCGCCGACGCCTATACGACCGAGCAGGCGGCGGCGCTCATCCGCGGGCAAAAGGAGGGGAAGACATGCTGAAGGACATCACCCTGGGCCAGTACTTCCCCGGCCAGAGCCCCATACACCGGTTTGATCCCAGGCTCAAGGTGCTGATGGTCGTGGCGTACATTGTCGCGCTGTTCTGCGCTGACGGGCTGTGGGCTTATTTGTTCTGCTTTTCCATGCTGGCGCTGTGCATCGGGCTTTCGCGTATCCGGCCCAAAATGATGCTCAGGGGCCTGAAGCCGGTGCTTTTTATCATCTGCTTTACTGCGGTGCTCAACATGTTTTACACCCCGGGCGTCGTTTTGTGGCACTGGTGGATTTTTACCCTGACGCGCGAGGGGATTTTTAACGCCCTGTATATGGTGTCGCGCATTGTCATGCTCATTATGTGTACCGCGCTGCTGACCTATACCACGTCGCCCATTGCGCTGACAGACGCGCTGGAGTACCTGCTGGGGCCGCTGAAAAAGCTGCGCGTGCCGGTGCATGAGTTCACCATGATGATGACCATTGCGCTGCGTTTTATTCCCACGCTCATTGAAGAGACCGACAAAATCATGTCCGCGCAGAAAGCGCGCGGCGCGGATTTTGAAAGCGGAAACCTCATTGCGCGCGCCAAAGCGCTGGTGCCTGTGCTGGTGCCGCTCTTTGTCTCGGCGTTCCGCCGTGCCGACGAGCTGGCGACGGCCATGGAATGCCGCCTGTATCACGGCGGCGAGGGCAGGACCCGTTTAAACGAGCTGCATTTCGCCCGCCTGGATCTGCTGGGCGGCGTGCTGACGGCGGCCTGCGTTGCGGCGGTGTTTGTCATCAGCCATTTTTGGGCGTAAACAGGGGAGACTGTATATGGCGAAAATCGCATTGCGCCTGTCTTATCTGGGGACGGCGTATCACGGCTGGCAGCGCCAGAAAAACGCTTTGACGGTCCAGCAGGTTCTTGAAGACGCCATTCGGGATCTGACGGGGCAAAAGACGGCGCTGTCGGGCTGCGGACGGACGGACGCCGGCGTCCATGCCAGGACGTACGTCGCCAGCTGCCGGCTTGAAACCGGCATTCCGCTTTCGCGTTTCCCGGCGGCGCTCAACGCGCGGCTGCCGCGCGACGTCGTCGTACACAGTGCAACCGCTGTGCCCGACGATTTTGACGCCCGCTTTTCGTGCAAAAGCAAGGAATACACGTATCTTATCCACAACAGCCGGACCCGGGATCCGTTCCTGACGGCGCGGGCCTGGTTTTATCCGCAGCCGCTCGACATCGCGGCCATGCAGCGCGCGTCCGGCGCCTTTGTCGGCCGGCAGGACTTCGCCGCGGTCAAAAGCGAAGGCACGCCGGTCAAAAGTACGGTTCGTGAGATTTACTATTGCGAAGTCGAGCCGCAAAAGGGGAATATTATCGCTGTGCGCGTCTGCGCGGACGGCTTTTTATATAATATGGTGCGCGCCATCACCGGCACGCTGGTTTACTGCGGCATCGGGAAAATCGACCCCGGCGACATGAAAGCCATTTTACAGAGCGGGCGGCGCGAAAGCGCCGGCCCGACGGCGCCGCCTGACGGGCTTTATATGACTGCTCTGACCTATGGTATGGAGGCGCTCGATGACGGCCAGGCGTAAGGGAAACATTACAAAATTCCGCCGCGACAAGCGCCTTGCGGTCGTCGGCGGGCTGCGCTCGCTGGCGCTGCTGGGGCTTTTGGCGACGATGGTTTTCTGTATTTTTGAATACCGCGAAGATTTAAACCCGCAGAACTTCCGGCGTATCGCCGCCTATCTGGCGTCTGCCGGGCGCAGCGGCGAGTTTACAGGCTATCGTTTTGAAAGCGGGCTTGACAGCGTTTACGCGCCGTTCGAGGCGGGCCTGGCGGTGCTGAGCGGCAATACGTACCGATATGTCACCGCGCTGCCGGACGGCGATTTCACCGCCCAGATGATTGCGTCCAACCCTGCCGTCAGCGCGGGGGAAAAACAGGTGCTGCTGTATGACCGGGGCGGGAAAAACCTGGCCGTTGTCAACGGTTACGCCGTACTGTGGGAAGAAACGCTGGAATCGCCCGTGATTGCGGCCGAGATGAACGACGGCGGCAGCTTCTGCGTCGTCACCGACGAAAACGGCTACCGCGCCGCCGTCGCGATGTACGACGCGCGTCAGAACCAGTTGTACAAGTGGTACACGTCCGATTACTTTGTCATGCTTGCGTCGCCGGCGCCCGACGGACGGCATTTTGCCGCGCTGTGCCTGCGCGAAAATGCCGGATCGGTGACCTTTACGCTGCGCGGCTACTCCGTGACGCAGGAAGAGCCTGTGTTTTCTGTCGATTTGCCCGTGCAGGAAGTCTATTCGCTCAAACACAACGCCGCGGGCGAGGCGGTACTAATTTGCGACGACGGCGTTTATATTTATGATGGCGCGGGCGGACTCAAAGCCCAAAACAGCTATACGCGCGGGACGCTGCAACGGTTTTCGCATCAGCAGGGGCAGATGCCGTGGCTGGCGCTGCAATCCGGGGGCGCGGGCGAACAGGTGACGCTGCGTGCTGTGGACGAAAGCGGCGAAACGGCTTTTGAAAAGACGTACGCCGGTTCGCTGCGCGCCGTCGGCGGCTGGGGCGATCAGGCGGCGCTTTTGTTCCAGTCAAGGCTCATCACGCTCGACTGCTCCGGCGCCGAGCCCCGCGAAACCGTGATCGCCGTTTCGGGTGCGCGCGACGTCGTGACACGCCGTGACGGGCGGCATATTCTGGTCTACGCCGATCGCGCCGAACTGGTCAGCATTGAAGGGGAGGAATCATGAGCACTGCCATGTGGATCGATTTTCTGCTTGTCATCGTCTTTGTCGCCTGCGTGTGGATGGCCGCGCGCAGAGGGATTTTCAATGCGCTGTCCGGCCTGCTGGGCAGCGTGGCGGGGCTTTTGGGCGCGCTTTTGCTGACGCCCCGCCTGTCAGGGTTTACGGCCCGGCTGATCCGCCCCTTTCTGGGCGGGATGGTCCGGCGGGCGGCCGATTCAATCGGCCTGACTGAGCTTTTGCCGTCTTCGGTTGTCGAAGATACGCGCGCCGGGTTCGCTTCGCTTTTGCAGGCGCTGAGCGTGCCCGAAGATCTGTGGGACGGCCTGGCGGCCAGCGCGCAGGCGGCGGGGGAGCAAATTGCCGACGCCGCCGGCCAGGCTTTGGCAGAACAGCTGGCCCCTGTCCTGACCTTTGTCGTCCTTTTTCTTGCCATTCAGCTGGCTGTGCGCATTGTCTGTTCGCTGCTCAGCCTGGACATTCCCATCCTGCGTTCGGTCAACCGGCTGGGCGGCGCGCTTTTGGGCGCGCTGACCGGGCTGTGCATGGTCGCGGCGCTGTGCTGGGGAATCATGCGTTTTTCCCCCGCAGAACGCGTCGGCTTTTTAAACCAGCCGGCGCTGCTTGAAAGCCGCGTGGGCGGCACGGTGTGCGGGCTGCTCGGGCTGGAAGGCCCGGCGTCCGGCGCATGAGCCATTTTTCAGTTCCTCAAAGGAGAGAATAGTATATGAACATGCCAATCTGTGCCCGCTGCAAAAAAAATGTTGCAGTGGTCTTTATCACAAAAATGGAAAACGGCAAGGCCAAAAACGAGGGCCTTTGCTTAAAGTGCGCCCGTGAACTGGGGATTAAGCCGGTCAGCGACATGATGGACAAGTTCGGCATTACAGACGAAGATGTTGATCAGCTGTCCGAAGAACTGTCCCAGGGCGGGGGCGAAATGCTGGAAGGCCTGATGTCCAGCTTTGGCGGCGAACAGGGCGATGCCCCTGCGGCCGGGGAAAACGACGAAAACGCTTCCCGCGCGCCGACCTTCCCGCTGTTCAGCCTGTTCAGCCGAGAGCGGCGCGACAGGCAGCAGCCTGCGGACGAGGAAAAGGAACAGCAGCAGCGCAAGCCGTCCCGCAGGGATGAGAAAAAGCATAAGTTCCTGCGCTCGTACGCCCTGTGCCTGACCGAGCGTGCGCGCGACGGCAAGCTGGACCGCGTCGTCGGCCGCGATCGTGAGACAGAGCGCGTCATCCAGATCCTGAACCGCCGGCAGAAAAACAACCCCTGCCTGATCGGCGAGCCCGGCGTCGGCAAGACGGCGGTGGCCGAAGGCCTGGCGCAGCGCATCGCTGACGGCAACGTGCCGTACAAGCTGCACGACAAAGAGGTCTGGCTGCTCGATATGACCGCTATGGTGGCGGGAACCCAGTTCCGCGGCCAGTTCGAAGGGCGGATGAAGAGCCTGATCGACGAGGTCAAGGCGCTGGGAAATATCATTCTCGTCATCGACGAGGTGCATAACCTGGTCGGCGCGGGCGACGCCGAGGGCAGCATGAATGCCGCCAACATTTTAAAACCCGCGCTGTCGCGCGGCGAAATCCAGGTGATCGGCGCCACCACGTTTAAAGAATACCGCAAGCATATTGAAAAGGACAGCGCCCTTGAGCGGCGTTTCCAGCCCGTCGTCATTAACGAACCGTCGGCCGACGAAACCTTTGAAATCCTGCGCGGCATCAAGGGGTATTATGAAAAGTTCCACGGCGTCGTCATCCCTGACGAGATGCTGCGCCAGACCGTTTACCTGGCCGACCGCTATATCAGCGACCGGTTCATGCCCGACAAAGCCATTGACCTGCTGGACGAAGCCTGTTCGGATCTCAACCTGAAAAACGCCGCCGTCAACGAGCGCGCCGAGCTCGAAGACGAGCTGGCCGGCCTGATTGCCGAACGCGAAGACCTGCTGGCCAAAACGCAGGAGCAGGCCGAGCACGCCGAAGAGTTTTATGCCCGCATCGCCGAGATTCGCAGCAAGGAAATGCGCGCCGAAGAGCGGCTTGAAGCGCTAAAAAAACAGCCGCAGCCCGTGCTGGGTATCGACGACCTGTCACGCGTCATTGAGCTGTGGACCAAAATCCCGGCCAGCCGCGTACGAGAGCAGGACTACGAACGCCTGGTGCGCCTGGAAGACCGGCTCAAAAGCCGTGTCATCGGGCAGGACGAGGCCGTCCGGGCCGTTGCGGCCGCGATCCGCCGCCGCCGCGCCGGCATCAGTGAAAAGCGCAAGCCCATTTCGTTCATTTTTGTCGGGCCGACGGGCGTGGGCAAAACCGAGCTCGTCAAGCGTCTGGCCGAGGATCTGTTCAACACTCCCGATGCGCTCATTCGCCTTGACATGAGCGAATATATGGAAAAACATTCAGTGTCCAAGCTGATCGGCGCGCCGCCGGGATACGTCGGGTACGACGAAGCAGGGCAGCTGACTGAAAAGATCCGCCGCCGCCCGTACAGCGTCGTTTTGTTTGATGAAATCGAAAAGGCGCATCCCGACGTGCTCAACATGCTGCTGCAAATCCTGGACGACGGGCGCATCACCGATGCGCAGGGGCGCACGGTCAACTTTGAAAACGCCGTTATCATCATGACGTCCAACGCGGGTTCCGAGCGGCGCGACGGGACGGTCGGGTTCGGCCACACCATCACCGAGCAGGGCAGGGAAAAGGCGCTCAAGGCGCTGAGCGACATCATGCGCCCCGAGTTTATCAACCGCATCGACGAAGTCATTTCATTCAACCAGCTGTCGCCCGAGGACTTTCAGAAGATCTGCCGCATCATGCTGGGGGATCTGGCCGAGGCAACAGAACACAACGGCATCGAGCTGCACTGGGATGAGGCGCTGGTACGGTACCTGTCTGAAAAGTCTTATTCCATCAAGTACGGCGCGCGCAACCTGCGCCGCCTGATCGAAAAAGAGGTCGAAGACAGGGCGGCGACGCTCATCATCGAATCATACGAGCATCCGCTGACCGAACTGTACGTCACCGCGCAGGACGGAGAAGTCCGGGTAACGGGAAAATAAAAAAGGCCGCCGGCTTTGCAAAGCCGGCGGCCTTTGTGCGGTCAGATATTCTGGTAATCGATCGAGGCGTTGCCGTTTTCGTCGTAGACGACGGCGTCTTTGTCCAAAGTGATTTTGTCGATGGCAGCAAAATACGCTTCTTTGGACGGATAGGCGGGCTTGTAGCCGGCAACGATTTCGCGGGCCGCGGCGGCGCCGCCGGTCAGCAGGGCGTCGGCGACGAACAGCTGCGCTTTGGCCGCGTTGACGCACTGGCGGTTGGGGTCTGCCACGCAGTAGTCGATGCCGTGGCCGGTGCCTGTGGCGCCGGCCGCGTTGAACTGGACACCCGGCATGATGGCGGTCAGGTCACCAAAGTCCGAAGAGCCGGTTCCCCAGCGCTCGTAATCAAAGCGGACGCGGTCGGCGCCGACCAGATCGACGCAGCACTGCTCGACCAGCTTCATAAAGGCGGGGTCATGGATTTCGGGCGAATAGCCCGGGCGGTCGCACAGCTCAACGCCTGCGCCCATCGCGAGAGCGCCGCCGGCCAGCGCGCGGTTGATGCGGCGGTTGGCCGCCATGATGGCGTCCAGCGTGCGGCCTCGCACATAGCTTTCAATTTTCATCTCATCAGGGATGATATTGACGGCGCAGTTGACGCCCATCATGATGGTGTGGAAGCGGATATGGTCGTCATCCTGGAAGGTCTCGCGCAGGTCGTTGCAGGCCTGCAGCCCGAGCATGGCGGCGTACTGGGCGTTGATGCCGCGGTGCGGGGCGCCGCCGGCGTGCGAGGATTTGCCCTTGAAACGGATGGTTTTGGCCATGCAGCCGTTGCTGCCCAGCCCGCACGACAGGTCAAAGGGTTCGCCTTCGCCGGCCGCGGTGCCGTGAACCATCAGGCTCAGGTCAACGTCGTCAAAATAGCCGCGGTACATGAACTCGACCTTGCCGCCGTTGTAGCGGATGACGCCTTTTTTGCGCAGTTCTTCGCGGAAAGCGAGCTGGATCATTTCTTCGGCTGGGACCATCATCAGGCGGATCGAGCCGCTCATACCGTCGAGCGCGCCCGGTTCTTTCAGCGCGGCTGCAATGCCCAGCAGGGCCGCGCCCTGCGCGTGATGGCCGCAGCAGTGGGTCATGCCGTTGACTGACTCGGGGTGGTTGGCAATGTCAAGAGCGTCGAGCTCGCCCATGATGCACAGCTTGGGACCGGGGCGGCCGGTGTCGACATCGGTGTAAAAGCCGGGGATATTGCCGGGCTCGGTCAGCGTGTAGCCCAGCTTCAGAAAAGCGTCTTTTAAGTAATTGTGGGCTTCCCATTCGGTATAGCCGGTCTGGGGGTGGGCCCACAGCCAGCGCTCGGCATCGAGCACCAGCTGGCGGTTGCGGTCGACGGCGGCGACCAGGGTTTGCTGTCTTTCTGTCATGATGATTTCCTCCTTACTCTTCGATGTATCCGATGAATATATTGTAATTGGGCATATACCACTGTCCTCCGATCTTGAGCATGGTCGTTTCGCCGCGCAGGGTGCGGTCGCCGGTGTTTCCGGTCAGGCAGATGTCAAATGTGACGTCGCTGACGCTTTCGACGGCGCTGTTTTCGGCCCGCGCAGCGTTGAGAGCGGTCGCCGTCGAACGCTCCTGCTCGACGATGCTGACGGTGACCGAAACGTCCTCGCCCACCCACTGGATGGCCTGTTCGCGGTCGGTCAGGGCCATATTGGATACGCCGCCCATGGTGTAGGCCAGCATGAAGTGCTCGCGGATCTCGCCTTCGGGCAGGCATTCGGCCATTTTTTCAACGTTGGCGTACACATACATATTCTCGTAATACTGCTGTAAAACGTCGCGCACGCTGCCGCCGCTGCCGATGGCGAGGCGCAGAATAACGGCGAGCAGCGCAAGGACGGCGACGGCGGCAATGACAGCGGCCGCTTTGGGGGACAGCCTGCGCGCGGCCCCGGACGTTTTTTCGGGCTTTTTGGTCTTTGTCTTGCTCATAAGATTTTTACACTCCTTGTGCCGGTATAGTGATCCAGACGCAGGGTGTGCAAAACATCCTGCGCGCAGGTTTGGGCGCTGGCAAGCGCCTGCCCGGGCGACGGGCCGCGGGCCAGCGCGTACAGCTTGATTTTAGGTTCGGTCCCCGACGGGCGGATGACGACGGCGCAGCCGTCCCGCAGGGCAAAGCGCAGCACGTCGGCCCCGCTGGGGGACAGCGGATGCGAAGAACCGTCCAGACCGGATGAAACGCCGGTGAGAAAATCGTCCCATCGCGCCACGGCGCGGCCGGAAACGGCGGCCGGCGGATCCCGCCGAAGCGCGGCCATACAGCTGCGGATGGCTGCTTGCCCTTCGGGACCGGGCAGGGTGACGCTGGCCGTCTTTTCAGCGTAAAAGCCCAGCTCGCGCCCCAGCTCGTCCAGCCGGTCATGCAGCGTCAGTCCGCGCGCACGCAGCGCACAGGCCATGGACGCGACGGCCAATGCGGCCGAGACGCCGTCTTTGTCGCGCACGTCGGGGTTTATCATGTACCCGATAGCTTCTTCAAAGGCGAGGACAGCCCGCCGGCCGCTCTGCTCCAGGCGTTCGGCCTCGGCAGCCAGGTGCTTGAAGCCGGTAAAGGTGTCGACGCACTGTCCGCCCCGGCGCTCGGCCGCAAGGCGGGCCATGTCGGTCGTCACCAGCGTCTTGACGACGGCGCTGCCTGCGGGGGCGTCCCGAAGCAGGAAGTCGGCCAGCAGCACGCCGACCTGGTTGCCGCTCAGCGGCCGCATGGCGTTGCCGGCATCCCGCGCCCATACCGCAAGACGGTCGGCGTCAGGGTCGTTGGCCAGGATGAGGTCGGCGCGGACTGCCTCGGAAAGGGACAGGGCGGGGCCGAAGCCGTCGGGGTTTTCCGGGTTGGGATCGGGCGTCGTGGGGAAATCGCCGTCCGGCGCGAGCTGCTCGGGCACGCAATGGACGGACGTCAGGCCGGCGCGCCGCAGCGCTTCAGGCACAACGGAACCGCCGACGCCGTGAAAGGGCGTGTAGACAACGGAAAGATGGGGAAAGGCTGCAATGTCCCGGGGGTTTACACACCGCAGCGCCGACTCGATAAACCGTTCGTCTGTTTCGCGACCCAACGGCGTGAGCGCGGCGGAAGGCGGGGGTGTGGGGGCGAGCACGTCGCTCCGCGCCATTTCGCCGGCGATTTCGCCGGCCAGCGCGTCGCCGATCTGCGCGCCGCCCGACCGGTAAACCTTGAAACCGAGATATTCAGGCGGGTTGTGGCTTGCCGTCAGGCAGATGCCGGCCGAGGCGCCCAGCAGGCGCACGGCAAACGAAAGCTCGGGCGTGGGGCGCGGCTCGGAAAACAGAAAAACGGGAATCCCCATGCCGCGCAGAGCGCCGGCGGCGGCACGGGCCAGCTGTGCGCTGCCGTGGCGGGCGTCATACCCGATGCATACACCGCGGGATGCAGTGCCGGGCCCGCGAGCCCAAAGGCGCGCGCCCAGCGCGCGCGCCACCCATGCGGCGGTGTGGCGGTTGAGCCGCGACGGACCCGGGCCGGCCAGGGTCCGCAGCCCGGCAGTGCCAAAGGCGGGCTGCGGGCCAAAAGAGGCGGAAAGGCCGGCGCCGTCCAGCCGGGAAAGCTGGCGCCGTTCATCATCATCCATCAGGGGGCTGTGCAGCCAGCGTTCGTAGCCGGCCTGCACGGAATCGGTCATAAAGCTCACCTCTTTATCATTATAATCAATTTGCACGCCGAAAGCCAGAAAAAATTTGTTTTTTCTGCCCGGTTGCTTTATACTGATAATAAGCAATCGTCCGGGAGGCGGACAGACATAAGTCGGCAGGCTGCCTGCCGGAAAGGCGGCACCGCGGCGGACAGCCGCGGCGAGAGGAGAATTGTATGCGCATCCGGGAAATCCAAAAGCTGATTGACGCCCGCCTACTTTGCGGCGAGCATCTGCTGGACGAAGAGATCCACAATGTCTGCGGGTCCGATCTGATGAGCGACGTGCTGGCGTTTTCCAACGGGCAGATGCTGATCACCGGGCTTGTCAACCCGCAGGTCATCCGCACGGCCGAGATGGTGGACATCCGCTGCATTGTCTTTGCACGCGACAAAACACCCGATGCCGGCATGATCGAGCTGGCGCGCGAAAAAGACATGGCCGTCATGACGTGCCGCGGGTCGATGTTCGACGTGTGCGGCGTTTTGTACCAGCACGGCCTGAGAGGGGAGGAGTGAGCTTGCCCGACGCGATCAGAATGACGTTTAACGTGGACGGCGACGATTTTGCTGCCGCGGGCACCGCATCGAGCGAAGTCAAGCGCGCCCTCAAACAGCTGGGGATGCCGCCCGAGCTGGTTAAACGCGCCGCCATCTGCATGTATGAAGGCGAAATCAACATGGTGATCCACGCCGACGGCGGCGTGGCGTCGGTCGCCATCCGCCCGGGCAGCGTGGAGATTGAACTGCGCGACCGCGGCCCCGGCATCCCCGACCTGGAGCTCGCCATGCAGGAAGGTTATTCAACGGCCAGCGAGCAGGCGCGCAACCTGGGCTTTGGCGCGGGCATGGGCCTGCCCAATATGAAACGCTACGCCGATGAACTCAAGATCGACACCAAAATCGGCGTGGGGACGACGGTCACGATGGTTTTGCGCGACCGTACCCGCTGAACATCCCGCCATTCCCGCGGCGGCCGGGAATGGAAAGGCAGTCTGCCGCCGAAAGGAGCGGTATCGCCGTGGAACGAAAACTGTTTCATTCCGTCACCCTCAACCTTGACAAATGCAAGGGCTGCACAACCTGCATCAAGCACTGCCCGACCGAGGCCATCCGCGTGCGCTTCGGCAAGGCTTACATCATTGAAGACCGCTGCATCGACTGCGGCCAGTGCATCCGCGTCTGCCCGCACCGCGCCAAAAGCGCTGTGTGCGACAGCTTTGAATCGCTGAAAAACTACCGGCTGACCATCGCGCTGCCGGCCCCCAGCCTGTACGGCCAGTTCAACAATTTAAGCGACATCGGGCTGGTGCTGACCGGCCTGCTGCGAATAGGCTTTGACCGCGTGTTTGAAGTGGCCGCCGCCGCCGAATACCTGTCGGATTTTACGCGGCGCGAGCTTTTGAAAAACAACAGCCTGCCGCACCCGACCATTTCGTCGGCCTGCCCCGCCTGCGTCCGGCTGATCAAGCACCGGTTCCCCGAGCTGGCGAACCATGTGCTCCCCTTTGTGGCGCCGGTTGAACTGGCCGCCGTGCTGGCGCGCAGCAAGGCGGTTGCCGAGACGGGGCTGAAGCCCGAAGAGATCGGCGTATTCTTTATTTCGCCCTGCCCGGCCAAAGTGACGGCCAGCCGTCTGCCCATCGGCATCAGCGCCCGCGTCATGGACGGCGTTCTGTCCATGACCGACGTGTACACACGCCTGCTGCCGGTGCTCAAAACCATCGGGGAACCTGAGATCACCCCGCAGGCCGGTCTGACCGGCATCGGGTGGTCGGTGTCGGGCGGCGAAGGGTCCGCCCTGCTCAACGGCCGCTACCTGGCGGTCGACGGCATTGAAAACGTCATCAAAATCCTGGAGGATCTGGAAGACGAAAAGCTGCCCGAGCTGGACTTTATCGAGCTCAACGCCTGCACGCAGGGGTGTGTCGGCGGCTGCCTGGCCGTCGAAAACCCCTATGTGGCCAAAACGCGCATCCGCGGGCTGATGAAGTACCTGCCCGTATCGCGCAACAAGGCGAGCGCCCTTCAGGACGGAACCGGCAAGATCCAGTGGCAGGGATCGCTGGAATCAGAGTCACGGTGGGCGCTCGACAGCGACATGGGCGCGGCGATGGAAAAGCTGCTACGCATCAACGAGCTGGCCAACAGCCTGCCCGGGCTGGACTGCGGTTCGTGCGGGGCGCCGACCTGCCGTGCGCTGGCCGAAGACGTTGTGCTGGGCCATGCCAGCGAAGAAGACTGCATTTTCCGTATGCGTGAAAGGATGCAGATTTTGAGCGGAGGGGGCGAGGCGGACGCCGACGCCTACCTGCCGCCGCCGTTCCGTAAATGTGAGGAGGACAGAAAGTGACCATTCGTCAGCTGATAAGCCGCCTGTCGCTGGATGTGCTGGCCGAAGGCGCGTCGTATGACGCGCCGCTGCGCGGCTGTTACATCGGCGACCTGCTCAGCCGCGTCATCAGCCGCAGTGTGCAGGGCGGGCTGTGGATCACCATCATGAACAATCTGAACGTCGCCGCCGTCGCCGTGCTGGCCGATATTCCCTGCGTCCTGCTGGCTGAAGGGGTCGAAGCGCCGGACGAGCTGCGCGAAAAATGCGCCGAAGAGGGCGTTTTCCTGTTGGGCAGCGGCCGCAGCGCCTATGAACTGGCGGCCGCGTTCGCGCAAAGCCAGTCATGAAGCTGTACTATGATTTTCACATGCACTCCTGCCTGTCTTTGTGCGCCGAAGACGACATGACGCCGGCCAACATCGCCGGCATGGCGTCGCTGGCCGGGCTGGACGCCTTTGCCCTGTCTGACCACCAGACAGCCAAAAACTGTCCCGCCTGTGCTTTTCACGCCGCGCAGCACGGGCTTTTGTTCCTGCCGGCCATGGAACTGTGTACCCGCGAGGAAGTGCATGTGCTGTGCCTGTTTGCCGAGCTGCGGCACGCGCTCGCGTTTACCGAATACGTCGGGCAGCGCCTGCTCATCACGCCGCCGGCGCGCAAGCGCGTCCTGTGGCGCCAGACCATCATGGATGAAAACGACGAGCCTGTGGGAGAAGAGCCGCTGTGGCTCGGTTCGCCGGCAGACATCGGCATTTACGACACAGCGGCGCTGGTGCGCGAGGCGGGCGGCCTGGCCATTCCCGCGCACCTGGATCGCCCGTCGTCGTCCATCATCGCCAACCTGGGCCTTTACGACCCGGCCATGGGTTTTTCGGTGTGTGAGCTGACCGCGGGATGCGACCAGGAACGCTTTGTGTCCGAACACCCCGAGCTGCGCGGGATGCGCTTTATCCGCGGCGGCGATGCGCACGACCTGGCGTCGATTCCTGACCGGCAATGGACGATCGATGTGGCCGAGCGGACTCCGCAGGCCGTGCTGTGTGCGCTGTCCGGCCGGGGTTGAAATGGTTTCTTCAAAGGAAGGCCCTGCGGGGCCTTCTTTTTTTGGCAAAACGGCTGCAAAACACACAGAAAACAAAGATAAAAAGTAAAATAAATATGAATATCGACAAAAAACGCTGGACTTTAGCGTTTTACTTTGATATAATAGCGCTTATTCACATTCACAGACGGAGAAAAGGAGGTATTCATGAGCTGGAAACAGGAATTGAAAAACAGCGTGACCGACATCGAGAGGCTGAGCGAAAGGCTGCCGATCGACGAGGAGCGGAAGGCGGTGCTGGAACGCATCGCCGACATGTATCCCATGCGGATTCCGGATTATTATCTGTCTTTAATCGACCCGCGGGACCCCGGCGATCCCATCGCGCGCATATGCGTGCCGTCGGAATACGAGCTGGCCGAAGACGGGGCGTTTGATACGAGCGGCGAAGGGGAAAACACCAAGCTTGAGGGCTTGCAGCACAAGTACAGCCAGACGGCCATGCTGCTGTCGACCAGCCGGTGCGCGATGTACTGCCGCCACTGCTTCCGCCGGCGCATGGTCGGATTGTCTGAAGAAGAGACCATCAAACAGTTCGAGCCCATGGCCGAATACATCGTCTGTCACCCTGAAATCACCAACGTCCTCATTTCGGGCGGCGACGCGCTGCTCAACAGCAATGCCGTCATCGCGCACTTCCTGCGGGTTCTGGGCGAAATCGACCATGTGCGCATGATCCGTTTCGGCACGCGGCTGCCTGTCGTGCTGCCCCAACGCATCAGCGAAGATCCCGAGCTTTTGACGCTGTTGGGCAATTACACACGCAAGAAGCAAATCAATATTGTCACGCAGTTCAACCACCCGCGCGAGCTGACGCCGGAATCACGCCGGGCCGTGCGCCGGCTGCTGGCGCACCGCATGGTCGTCAGCAATCAGACCGTGCTGCTCAAGGGCGTCAACGACGACCCGGACACGCTGGCGCAGCTCATGGCGGGGCTTGTCGCCTGCGGGGTGACGCCCTATTATGTGTTTCAGTGCCGGCCGGTGCGCGGCGTGGTTGACCAGTTTCAGGTGCCGCTGCGCCGCGGCTGCGAAATCGTCGAACAGGCCAAGGCGCAGATGAACGGGCAGGAAAAACGTTTCCGCTATGTCATGTCGCATGTGACGGGCAAAATCGAGATACTGGGGAACCTGTCCGGCGGGCGGATGCTGTTTAAGTACCACCAGTCCAAGTACCCGGAAAACAACGGCCGCATTTTCGCGCAGCAGGTGTCGCCCGATCAGCTGTGGCTGGACGCCGTCGAGCCGCAGGAACTTTAAACAGCAGAAAACGGACGGAGAGGCGGTCTCTCCGTCCGTTTTTGGCGTTTGGCGGCTTACGGCCGGCTTTGTTTGAGCAGCGCAGCGGCAGCCTTCCCCGTCAGGTGTTCGACGGTCATTTCAAGGATGCACAGGGGCGCCCATTCGCGATCAATGGCCTTTTGACGGCCTTCGTCGGTGTCGCCGGGCGCATACTTCAGCGCGATTTTTTCAGCGCCTTCCCGCATCTGTGCCTCGTCGGTCACGACGCGGATGGTGCCAAAGGCGATGACGCTGCGGAAATAGGTCGTGTACTCTTCGGGGACGACATGGTCCTGGTCGATGACGCAAAAAGAAGCCTTGCTGCAACGGGCGATGGAATCCAGCTTGTGGCCGCTTTTCGCGCCGTGGAACCACAGTTTTTCGCCGTCATAGACATAGCTGACGGGAACGGCGTAGGGGTAGCCGTCGTCGCCTGACAGCGCCAGCACGCCCGACGTCCCCCGGTACAGCACCTCTGCCGCTTCCTCGGGCGGCAAGGCCTGCTTTTTCCTGCGCATTTCACGAAACATGACAAGCACCTCGCTTTAATCAAAAATAAAGCGCCTGCTCCGGCGTTCCTCGAGGCCTGGCGGAACGGGTGATCAGACGCAAATCCGGCTCAACAGTACCTATTATAAAAGGGCTTTATCCGGAAGTCAAGGCAGGCACTTAGCACATTGCGGCGCGGGGATCGAGCCCTGCATAACGCCGGCGCAAAGCCGCAGCCGGGAGAACGGAAAAGGCGCCCGTGGGGTAACGGGCGCCTTTTCGCGTTTCAGTCTTAAGAGGGGATTGGGGGAATAAGAGAGGTACTTTCCGTGATTATAATACCATGATGCAATTTGAAATGTGTGGACGTTCTGTGAACGTTCCTTTAATATTTTTGCCGGTGTTTGTGAACATTTTTAATTGGATGACGTACCCAGGACAAGCGGCAGATCGATGCGCGAGCCATTGCGTTCGACAGTCAGGGTGATGGTGTCGCCCGGCTCGTATTTGTCCTTTTCATAATTGAGTTCGGTAAAGTCTTCCACCTCGACGCCGTTGAAAGCGACAATCTTGTCATTGACCTGCACCCCGGCCGCTTCGGCAGGACCGCCGGCAGTGACTTCTTTGACAATAAGGCCCGGCTCAAGGCGGTAGAACAGCGCTTCCTGCGTGGTCAGGCTCTGCACTGAGACGCCCAGCACCGGGCGGTCGGTGACATAGCCGTACTCAATGAGGTCGTTGGCGACATTGAGCGCCGTTTCAATGGGAATGGCAAAGCCGATGCCTTCAACGTCGTTGGCGTTGCTCTGCATAATTTTGGCGTTGACGACGCCGACGACCTGGCCCTGGCTGTTGAACATCGGGCCGCCCGAGTTACCGGGGTTGATGGCGGCGTTGGTCTGGATCAGGTTCATGATATAGTTGTCAATGGCGACTTCACGGCTGGGGGCCGAAACGATGCCGTCGGTCATAGTTTCGGCGAACTGGGTGCCCAGCGGGTTGCCGATGACGTAAACCGGCTCGCCGGTGACGAGCGAAGACGAGTCGCCGAACTCGGCAGCCGTCAAATCGGTGGCGTCGACATGGACGACGGCGATGTCTGTGTTGGCGTCGGTGCCGACGACGGTACCGTCAAAGCTGCGCCCGTCGTTCAGGGTGACTTCAATGGTCTGCGCGCCCTCGACGACGTGGTTGTTGGTGATGATATAGCCGTCGGCGCTCATGACAATGCCGGTGCCGCTGCCCGAGCCGATCTGGCCGTAGCTCTGGATGGTCGTGGTGATGGAAACAACGGACGGAACGCCTTTTTGGAAAATCTCAGGGGCGGTCATCGCGTCTTCACTGTAAGTGGGCAGATAGACCGTCTGGCTGGCCTGTGTCTGGTTTTGAGTTTGAGTGGCGCCGCTGCCCGGATCGGCGGGCTGCGCGGGGAACAGCGCGTTGTAACCCATCACCGAACCGACCGACACACAGGCAACGAGAGCCAGGCCGAGGACGGCTTTGCCAAACTTTTTCAGCCCGCTGCGTTTTTTCGGGGGCCGGGGCGAGAATACGGGGTCGTACAGGTTATTTTCATCCATGCGGTTATTTCTGAACATCTATGGTTCCTCCTTCTGGCGGTTGATACCGTGGTTTCTTTTGATGTTTTTATTTTCGGGCCGAAATATGACATGCGAATGACACAAAACCAAACATTTTGTGAATAACCAAAAAGTTGTAAAAACCGCAAACAGGCTGGAAAACCGCCGCGTTTTCTGGTAGAATAGCAGAGAAGAATGAAGGGAAAGAGGAACGTCTATGAAGAAGTCAATCTGCCTGCTGTGCTGTCTGCTTGCGGCGCTGTGCGTTCTGGCGGCCTGCCGGCCTGTCGGTGACGAAGCGCGGCCCGCCGCCGGCGATATGGCAGCGGCGCAGCCCGAGCCCGTGCCGCTGCCCGAGCCCGAACCCGAACCCGAACCTGAGCCGGAGCCCGTGCGGATCCGTCTGATGGCAGTGGGGGACAACCTTTTGCACAATACGGTGTCCAACAGCTGCAAGACCGAAGAAGGCGGCTTTGACTTTGCGCCGCTGTACGCCAACATCGCGCCTTTTGCGCAAAAAGCGGATCTGGCCTTTATCAACGAAGAGGTGCCGCTGGCCGGCGAGGTCGGCGCGTACCCGATGCTGAGCGCGCCGACCGACGTCGCCGCGGGGCTGAAAGAGACGGGATTTAATATTGTCAATACGGCGACCAATCATTCGCTCGACAAGGGGCAGGACGGCCTTTTGACGTCGCTCGAGGCACTGAAGTCGCAGGGCTTTGACGCCGTGCTCGGGTGCTTTGCCACGCAGGAAGAGGCGTCGGAGCCCGCGCTGGTCGAAAAGCAGGGAGTGACCTTTGGCTTTTTGTCCTATACCTATGGGACCAACGGCATTCCGCTGCCGTCGGACAAGCCGTGGATGGTGTCGCTCATCGACGAGGGAAAAATGGAAAGCGACATGGCGGCGCTGCGTCCGCAGTGCGACGTGCTCGTCGTGTCCATGCACTGGGGGGTCGAGTACCAGACGGCCCCGTCGGACGAACAGCGTGCGCTGGCGCAGAAGCTGGCCGGTTGGGGGGCTGACATCATCATCGGCACCCACCCGCATGTGCTTCAGCCTGTCGAAATGCTGACGCGGCCGGACGGCGGGCAGACGCTGTGCGTTTATTCGCTGGGCAATTTTGTCTCGGGCCAGCACCGGCTGGACGCCATGCTGGGCGGGATGCTGTGGTGCGAGCTGGTCTTCACCCCCGGTGAAGAGGGCTTTGCCTTTGAAAATGTCGGCGTTATGCCGGTCGTTACCTATTACGAAGGCGGCGGCCGCGCCTTTGACATTGTCCCCCTGTCTGATTATACGCAGGAAATGGCAGAAAATCACGGCGTTGCGGGCTATGACGCGCCGGCAACGGTGGAAGCGCTGACCGAACTGGCATCGGATGTGCTGGGCGGATATATGCTGGGCGCGGGGGATATTCTGTGATTGCCCTCGCGCCGGGGCTGTGCGCGGGGAACCGGTTTGTGCTCGGCCCGATGGCCGGCGTGACCGACGCCGCCTTCCGCACGATCTGCATGGAGCAGGGGGCGGGGCTGTGCTATACCGAGATGGTCAGCGCCAAAGCGCTGACCTACCGCGACAAAAAGACGGCGTCGCTGCTCGACGTGACGCCTGCGCAGCGGCCGGTCATTGCGCAGATTTTCGGCAGCGAGCCCGGCGTCATGGCCGAAGGGGCCCGGCTGGCTCTTGAGCTGTCGGGGGCCGACGGAATCGACATCAACATGGGCTGCCCCATGCCCAAAATTACCGGCAACGGCGAAGGCAGCGCCCTGATGCTCGACCCCGTGCGGGCGTCCCGCGTTATCGAAGCGGTGCGCAAAGCCGTGGACGTGCCGCTTTCGGTCAAGTTTCGCGCCGGCTGGGACGAAGAACATCAAAACGCCGTCGAGTTCGCCCGCATGGCGCAGCAGAGCGGCGCGGATTTTCTGTGCGTACACGGCCGCACGCGGTCGCAGTTTTACAGCGGCCGCAGCGACCCGGCGGTCATTGCCGCCGTCAAAGCGGCCGTAACGGTGCCCGTCATCGCCAGCGGCGACGCCCTTTCGCCGCAGGGCTGCGTGGATTTGCTGCGATCCACAGGGGCTGACGCCGTCATGGTCGCGCGCGGCGCGCAGGGCGCGCCGTGGATTTTTGCCGGCTGCCTGGCGCTGGATCGGGGCGGAGCACCGCCGATTGTGACGGCCGAAGAGCACGTCGGGATCATGCGCCGCCATGTCCGCCTGGTGTGCAGCCTCAAGGGCGAAGCGCGCGGGATGCCGGAAATCCGCAAGCACGCTTTGTGGTATCTCGGCCGCCTGCGCGGCGGCAAGCCTTTCAAGGCGCAGATGGCGCAGGTGACGACGCTGCGCCAGTTTGAAGAAATATGTGACGGGCTGATGCAGGCCCGATTGCAGGTGAAAACATGACAAGCAGGGAACAGGATACCGTCCGGAAAGCCCGGGCGGGCGACGAACGGGCTTTTGAAGAGCTTGTGACCGCTTATGAAAAAAAGATTTACCATATTTCGCTGCGCTATACCGGTAACGAGCACGACGCCATGGACGTGACGCAGGAAGTTTTTCTGCGCGTGTTCCGGTTCTTGCCGCAGTTTCAGGAAGAAAGCCGGTTTTCGACCTGGCTGTACCGCATTGCCGTCAATGCCAGCCTGGACTTTTTGCGCCGCCGCTCGCCGGGGGGCGAGCTGTCGCTCGACGATACCGACGACGAAGGCTTGACGCTTGAGGTCAGCGACCCGCGTTACCAGCCCGAACGCGAGCTTGAGCGCGCCGAACTGCGGCAGGCGGTGGCGGACGGCATCGCGGCGCTGCCGCCGCAGATGCGCGAAATCGTCATCCTGCGCGACATCAGCGGACTTTCGTACGATGAAATCGGCGCGGTGCTGGGCATTGAGCAGGGGACCGTCAAATCCCGGCTGTCCCGCGCGCGCAGCCGGCTCGCCGCTTTTTTGAGCGAAACAGGGAACTATTCCCGAAAATCTGCGTCAAAAAAGCAGTTGGAGGTCGCGCGCAATGAATAACTGCCAGGATTATTTCGTTTATATGAATCAATACCTCGACGGCGAACTGCCGCCGCAGGAAACCGAGGAGCTTTTGCGGCATCTGGAAATTTGTGAAGGCTGCCGCCGCCGGTTCGAGGCGCTGCGCCGGATGGTCGAAGAGACGCGGGCGCTTTCCGCCGATCCGCCCGCCGATCTGCACGCAGCCATTATGGCGGGCGTCAGGCGCGAACGCGCACCGCGGCGCGGGCTGATCCGCCTGGGCGGGCGGACAGGGCGCCGCGCTCTGGTGCGGATCGGCGGGCTGGCGGCCTGCCTGGTGCTGCTGGCCGCGCTGTTCGACGTCGCGTCCCCCTGGCTGGGCCGGACGGGCGGCGACGATACCGCGTCGGATGAAGCGGCCGCGCCGGAAGCGGCCCTGTTTGACGCAGCGCCCGGCGAAGGGGCGGAGGCTTCGCGTTCGGTACAGTCCTACGCACAGCCCGCCCCGGACGGCGCCGCAAACGGCATCCTGGCCCCGGAAAGCGGGGATATGACGGGCGATGCGGCAACGGACGGGAGCGCGCCGGGGTATGATCACGCTCCGCTGGCCGTCGACGGCCTGGAAGAAGCCGGCCCGTCGGCCTTTTACGTCGTCGCTGTCGGAACGGGCGACCTGTCTGCTGTTTTCGGCGGGGACGTCCCGGTTGAAGAAAGGACAGACAGGATCTGCGTGCAGATTGAAAATACGGAAAACGCGCGGGACGAGGCCGAGCAGGCGCTGATTGAGGCGGGTTTTACCGTGTGCGACAACGTTGAGGGACTGCCCGAGATCGATGAAAACGCGCAGACCGGCCTGGTCATCGTATACGAAGACAAATAAAAAACGCCGGACGCCGTCCGGCGCGGAGCGGCCTGACGGCCGCTCTTTTTTGTGTGAAAGCGCGCTGCATGTTTGCGTCCGGAACCGGAATACTAACACCATGACCTTTAAGATCCCGCTGTTTCGAGGTGCTGTATGTCCGTTTTTACCGATCTCAGCCAGAACGTTGCCCGGATGCAGGAACTGTTTGACCGGGACAAGACCATGATCCTGCGGCGTGTGACCCCGCCGGGTTGGCCCGAAGGCGCAGTCTGCCTGTTTTTTTGTGACGGCATGGTCAATTCAACCAGCATTAACGAAAATATCATCCGTCCCCTGACGCTGATGCAGCCGCCTCCCAAGGGCGCCGACCGCCTGCGCTACCTGGAAGAAAGCGTTGTGCAGACCAACGAGGCGCGGCAGAGCGGCGACTGGGACGATTTGATCTATTCGATGGTCTACGGCGACACCCTGCTGTTCTGCGCCGGCTGCGACAAGGCTCTGGTGCTCAATACAAAGGGGTTCGCCATGCGCGGCATTTCAGAACCGGACGGCGAGACGGTGCTGAAAGGCCCCCGCGAAGGGTTTACCGAAGGGATTCTGCGCAACCTGTCCATGCTGCGGCGCCGGCTGCGCGTCAGCGAGCTCAAGCAGGAATACCTGACGCTTGGCACGGTCAGCAAAACGGTGTGCGCGCTGTGCTATATCGACGGCGTTGCAGATAAAAAGGTGTTGGCCGAAGTGCGCAGCAGGCTGAAAAAGGTCGATATGGACGGCGTTCTGGATTCTAATTATGTCGCTGAAGTCATCCGGGATCACAAAGAAAGCCCTTTTAAAACCATTGGAACCACAGAGCGCCCCGATGTGGTCGCGGCCAAGCTGCTCGAGGGGCGGGTCGCCCTGTTTGTCGATGGGACGCCGGTCGTCCTGACCATGCCGGGGATCCTGATTGAAAGCTTTCAGTCGAGCGAGGACTATTACGTCGGCTACCAGTTTGCGGCAGTTTCACGCCTTCTGCGCATGGCCGGGTTTTTCCTCGCCGTTTCGGTAGTGCCCATTTATATTGCGCTTATGACCTTTCACGCCGAAATGCTGCCCACGCCGCTTCTGCTGTCCATCGCGTCTGCAAGGCAGGGGGTGCCTTTCCCGTCGGTCCTTGAAGCGCTGGGGCTGTTGACGGCCTTCGACCTGCTGCGCGAGGCCGGGACGCGGACCCCGTCCGCCATCGGACAGACGCTGTCCATTGTCGGCGGTCTGGTCGTCGGATCGGCCGCCGTTGAAGCGCGCTTTGCCTCGGCGCCCATGGTCATCATCATCGCCTTTTCGGGCATCACGGGGCTGATGATCCCCAAACTCAAGTCGGCGGTCATCGTTATCCGTTTGGGGCTGATCGCCCTGGTGTCCTGCGCCGGGCTGTACGGGTACCTGATCGGCATGGCCGCCCTGCTGGCCCATTTGGCGTCCATGCAGTCCTTTGGCGTCAACATGCTGGCGTCCGGACCCCTGTCTGAAATGGGCAGCCACGAAGACAGCCTGGCGCGCGCTCCCTTTGCGCGCATGAAAAAGCGCGGGCGCTTTTTATCCCGGGGGGATCGCCCGTGAAAAAACTTCTGCCTTTGGCCGCGCTGTGCCTGCTGCTGTGCGGGTGCGGCGATTACCGCGAACTTGACAGCCGCGACATCGTCGCGGGCATGGCCGTCGACCGCGGCGGGGATGGGTACCATCTTCTGCTCGAAATCGCCGACGTCACCGCCGGTTCTGACGACAATCCCGGCGCGCGCTGGCTTGGCCTGCAGGGGGCGTCGCTGGCTGAAGCCATTGAAAACGGGGCCGGCGGAACAGGACGGCAGGCCTATCTGGGCCACACGCAGATGGTGATTGTCGGCGAAGAGACGGCGCGCGGCGGCATCGACGACCTGCTGGGCTATTTTCAGCGCACGGCCGACGTGCACATGACGCTGGCAATGGCTGTATCCGAAGGCGAAGCCGCCGACATATACCAGCAGGGCGAAGCCGACCCGCAGGCGGCTTTTGACCTGGCCCGTGCCGCCGTACAGGCGGGCGAGACCGGGCTGGCGCCGGCCATGCCGCTCTACCGTTTTGTAGCGGATCGTCTGGACGAAGGGGTCGAGGGCATTTTGCCCTGTGTGTCCCGAAGCGGCGATGGCGTCCATGTCGCCGGGGCGGCCCTGTTCCGGGATGATAAACTGGTCGGGCGCTTGGACGGCGATCTGACCCAGACGCTGCTTATGGCCCGCGGCCTGCTTAGCCAAGGCGTTCTGACGGTGGGGGGCGGCGAGAACGCAGTGTCGTTTGAGATCCGTGCCTGCTCGGCGCGTGTACAGGCCGGCGGGCGGCCGGACGATCTGGAAGCCCGCTATGACATCGCGCTGACGCTCGAACTCAGCCAGAGCGGGCTGGACGGGCGGCTGGACGCCGAACGGCGTGCGGAATATGAGCAGTTGGCAGCGCGCACGGTAAAAGAGCGGTTTGAGACGCTGTGCCGCGTGCTGCAGGACGTCTGCCGCGTCGATTCACTGGGAGTGGGAAGACAGATCCACCGCCGCAATCCCGATCTGTGGGAGCAGGTCGGGCCCGGCTGGGACAGCGCTTTTTCGGGCTGCCGCATAACGGCGCAGGTCGACGCGGCCATTTTGGGCGGCGGCCGTTCGCTGGAATAGGAGGAAGGGCATGAAACAAACAGACGTCAGCTGCGGCGACAACGGAAAGCTGTCGGGCAGGCAGATCTTCTGCCTGCTGGTTTTGTTCGTCAGCGGAAGCATCGGTACGGTGGGCGGGGGCGGCGGCGGCCGGGATATCTGGCTGCTTATGCTGCTGTCCGGCGCGGCCGCGGCGCCGGTCTACTGGCTGTATCTGCGCCTGGCGCGGGCGCGGGAAACGCCGCAGGACTGTTTCCAGGCCGCGTTTGGGCGCTGGGCCGGCGGCGCGCTGCGGCTGCTGCTTGGGCTGGCGGCCGTCCTGACGGCGGCCATTGACATCCGCCTGTTTATCAGCTTTACAACGGCGACGGCGCTGCCGTATACGCCGCGCATTTTGATGGCGGCGCTCATCGGCGGGGCGCTGTACATGCTGCTGCGTTCCGGCACCGAGGTCCTGGCGCGGGTGGCGGCGCCCGCTTTTGTCCTGGTTGCCGGGATGCTGACGCTGTCGTTTTTTGCCTCCCTGCCGCAGCTGGACTGGGGCGCCGTCTTGCCGGTGGCGGAACGAGGGGCGCAGCCGCCGCTGAGCGTCAGCTTTATGCGGGGGACCTTCGTGCCTTTTTTGGAAAGCTTTTTTGCCGTGATGGTGCTCGTGCCGCTGTACAACAGGCCGTCCGGGACGGTGCGCCCCATTTTTGCCGCCGCCCTGTTCGCCGGGGCCTTTCTGGCGCTGACGCTGATGAAAAATACCATGCTGCTCGGGTTCCCCGCGGTCAGCCAGTACTTTTTCCCCTCTTATACAGCGGCCAGCGTTGTGACGGTCGGCGATTTTTTCGAGCGCCAGGAACTGCTGGCGGCCGCGCCCTTCCTGCTGTGCGAGCTGGTGAAGGCCGGGCTTTGCCTCACTTATGCCGGGCAGGCGCTGCGCGTGCGCGGACGCCGCGGGGCGGCGCCGGCGCTGTGCATCGCGGCATCGGGCCTGACGCTGTTGGGCCGGGGCGGTATGGCTGAAAGCATCGAACCGCTGCGCCTTTACGGGGCGTGGATCGCGCTGCCGCTGCTGGGGGTGCCGGCGATCACGCTGCTGGCGCTGCGCCTGCGGAAAAAGACAAGATAAAAGGCAAAGGCCCGTGGCCTTTGCCTTTTTCCGTGTGCGGGGTTACTTGACGTATTCAGCGTAAATATCGCGGGAAATTTCGGCCAGCAGGGAATCGCTCATGAGGCCGTTGACATTTTTGTTATATTCCTCTTCACTTGCGGCGTTGCCGTTGTAGAACAGGGTGAGAATATAGTCGCCCTTGGGGGTGTAGACGATGCCGGCGTCGTTGGCAACGCGGTCGACGGTGCCTGTCTTGTGCGCAACTTCAACACCGGCGGGCAGAAACTTGGGAATACGCGTGTTGGTCTGGCATTGCTTCATAATCTTCAGCATTTCGTCGCACACCCAGGGGGTAAAGAGCTTTTTCTCATAGACCAGCCGGAGAATTTTCATCATGTCGTTGGGGCTGGTCGAATCATTCTGCGGGGTCTGGCACAAAAAGTCGGGGGCGCCGCGCAGGGAAACGCTGGCTTCGTCAAAATCCGCCAGGCTGTCAACGCCGAAATAGGCGCTGAGCAGTTTTTTGCAGGGGTAGTCGCACTTGGTTTTGTTCAGTCCAAGAGGGGCGAGCACATGCTCTTTGATATTGCCGGCCCCCACCAGGTCAAACAAAACGTCGGTCGCCGTATTGTCCGAGATGATCATCATCAGGGTGGCGTAATCCTGCAGTGTGGGGGTGAGGCCGGGCTGCAGGTTAAAAAGCACGCCGCTGCCGGGGCTTTTGAACGATTCGGTCAGTTCGCGGCGGTCGCTCATTTTGAACCGGCCTTCCTGCGCCTGGCGGAAAAGTTCAGCCAGGATAAAGACCTTAAAGGTGCTGGCCGCGGGGAACTCGTCGTCGCCCATGAGCGAAAAGCTCTCGCCGGTTTGCAGGTCGGTGAAGCCGACGCCCAGCCAGCCGGTCATCGAGCCGCGGTACTTTTCGGCAACGGCACGGATGCTGTCAATTTTCATTACAATCCTCTCCTTCGTGTTTGTCAAGAGCGTCAAAGGGCCGCAGGCCCTGTTTGTCCATCATTTTTAAAATCCGGCCGCCGTTTTCGTACATATCGCGGGCGTGGTAGTGCAGGCCGAAGCGCCGCTGGGTTTCATTGATAAAGCCCTGTTCATCGGCAGCGTGCAGAATCTGTTCGACCTTGCCGGAATCGTAGGTCGTCGCCAGCGAACGGCGCAGCTTTTCCAGCATTTCGCCGCGGAAGGGTTCTTTGTCGGGCAGCGAAAGGGTGCGGCCGCGCAGCTTTTCTTCGTAAGCGGCAAAGATCTGATCGTCGGTCAGGTCGGGGTACTGCCCTTCGAAGATCAAAACCGACGGGTCGAGTTTGGGGGCGGTGGCGGGCTGCGTTTTGGGCCAGCCGACGGACAGCAGTACGACCGGGTAGGTCAGCTGCGGCAGCCGGTACAGCTCGGCCAGCGCCTCGCCGCAGTGATTGCACGACCCGACATAGCACGAACCCAGCCCGACCAGGTGGCAGGCGGTCTCCATGCTCTGCGCGGCGCACAGGACGTCTTCAACGCCGATGAGAAAGTGCATATAGCTTTTGTACGCCGTAAAGGGGGCGTCCTTCTGCGCGGCGTAAACCTGGTAACGGTGCCAGTCGAGCAGGAACAGCAGGTTGACCGGCGCTTCGGCGATGAATTTCTGACCGCCGCACAGTTCGCTCAGCCTGCGTGCGCGATCGCGGTCGCGTTCGATAATGACCGACCACGGCTGCAAATTGCCGCCGCTTGCGGCGTGCAGGCCGGCAGACAGAATCTCCTGCAAAAGCTCATCGGGAACCGGCCTGTCGTCAAAACTGCGGCAGGACGCGCGCGTCTGCATGTGCCGGACGGCTTGCAGCCCGGCTTCGGGGGAAAAGGGCATGTGCTTCACTCCTTCCTTTTGCTTTGATTTTAACATTATGAACCGGAAAAGTAAATGCAAATAAGACAGAAATTGCCGGCGGAAAGAAAAAAACCGCCCCGGCGGGGGCGGCGGATCTGGCGCTATTCCGGTTTGACGGCCCGGGTCGCCAGAAAGGTCGGGACATTGTGGTCGTGCAGGTTTCCGCTGCCGCTGGTGTCCTCGTACAGGGCGGTCAGGCGGAAGCCTGCTTCGAGCTGCCCGCCGATCTGTTCTTCCAGCGTGTGTGAAAACTGGATGCCCCAGTCATTGCGCATGGAATCGCGGTAAAGCTGCGGGTCTTTGAGCGGGTTAAAGGGCAGGGAGTACACAATCTGAGTTTCGGTGTCGTCAAACAGGTAGAGGAAGCCGTTGTCAAGACCGCACAGCAGGATACCGCCGCGCTTCAAAACACGGTAGCACTCTTTGAAAACGGGCCGGACATCTTCGACATAGCAGTTGGACACCGGGTGAAAAATCAGGTCAAAGGATTCGTCGGCAAAGGGGAAGGGCTTTGTCATGTCCGCCTCGACGACCTGCACGGAATACCCTTCACGCTGTGCGACGAGGCGTTCGCTTTCGCACTGCGCCGGGGAATAGTCCAGCACGGTGCACTGCGCCCCCAGCGCGGCGAAAATGGGGATTTGCTGCCCGCCGCCGCTGGCCAGGCCGAGCAGCTTTTTGCCCCGCAGCCCGCCGAACCATTCGTGCGGGACCGGCTTGGTCGGGGTCAGGACCACATCCCACTGGCCGCGGCGGGCATTTTCGTACGCTTCATGGGAAACGGGCTGCCCCCATTCCCAGCCGTTCCGGCACCAGCGGTCAATGGTGTCGGCGTTGATTTGCTGATAGGTCTGTTCTGTCATAAAGATTCTCCTGCGTTACTGCATTTGGTCAATGCTCATGGCGGTGTACAGCGAATAGTAATACCCGCCCTGCTGCATCAGCTCATCGTGGCTGCCGCGCTCGATGATCTTGCCGTCGCGCACGACCAGAATGACGTCTGCGTGGCGGATGGTCGACAGGCGGTGCGCGATGAGGAAGGATGTGCGGCCGTTTAAAACATGGCTGATGGCGTTCTGAATGAGCTGTTCGGTCTCGGTGTCGATGCTGGACGTCGCCTCGTCAAGAACAAAAATGGGCGGGTCGGCCAGCATGGCGCGGGCGAACGAGACCAGCTGCTTTTCACCGGTCGACAGGCGGTCGCCGCCCTCGCCGACGTCGGTCTGGTAGCCGTTTTCCAGCTTTTGAATGACGCCGTCGGCCGAGACAAGGCGCACCGCCTCGTAGACCTCTTCGTCGGTGGCGTCAAGCCGGCCGTAGCGGATGTTGTCCATGACGGTGCCCGAAAACAGGTGGGGCGACTGCAAAACGTATCCGAGCGACGAGTGAAGCCACAGCTGGCTGCGCTCGCGCACATCGCGCCCGTCGATCAGCACGCGGCCTTTGGTGGGCTCGAAGAAACGGCACGCCAGGTTGACCAGCGTCGATTTGCCGGCGCCGGTTTCGCCGACAATGGCGACGTTCTGCCCGGCCGGGATCTTCAGGCAGAAATCTTCGAGAATGTAGTCCTTGCCGTCCGGGTACTTGAACCAGACATGATCGAACTCGATGTCGCCGTGAATGGGCTCCCAGTTTTCCTTTTTGGGTTCAAAACAGTCGCCGTAACGCTCGATGACCTCGGGCGAGTCGACAATATCGCACTTGTGCTCGAGCAGGGTCGTGACGCGCTCGATATTGACCTGCGCGGCGATGACGTCGGCAAAGACGCGCGCCATCTGCTGCACCGGCTCAAGGATGCCGAGGGCGTAGGAGACAAAAGCGGACAGCACGCCGAATTCGAGCATGTCTTCCATCACAAGGTAGCCGCCCTGCTGTAACACCAGCGCCGCGGCCAGCGACCCGAAAAACAAAACAATGGGGATGAACATGGCGTTGAGCATGGTGGCGTGAACCGAGGTGCGGTACATCAGGCCGGTCAGCTGCTGAAAATCACGGTCGTTGCGGTCTTCGATGACCAGCGTTTTGCTTGTTTTTGCGCCGGTGATGCCTTCGTTGTACGCGCCGGTAATGCGCGAGTTGACGGCGCGCACACGCCGGTTGGTGCGCAGGATACGGTTCTGGAACAGCGCCGTGATGACGGCAATGACCGGCACGACGGTCATGACAAGCAGCGCCAGCCGGACATTGAGCAGCATCATGGCGCCGAACACGCCGATAACGTAGGCCACGGCCCAGAACAGATCGTTGATCCCCCAGGCGACCAGGCTGCTGATGCGGTTGGTGTCGCTCATGACGCGGGCCAGGATGTATCCGACCGGCGTCTGGTTATAGTAAGAAAAAGACAGCTGCTGCAAGTGGACAAAGCAGGCGCGCCGGATGCTGCGCCCAAGGTTCATTTCGACCACCATAGAGGCGCGTGAAAAAATGATGACGCTCAGCGCCTGCACGACGAGCACGCCGACATAGGCGAGGACAAAAACCCACAGCCCGTCCGTCGTTCCGGGGGTGATAAAGGTGTCGATGGCGTAGCGTTGGAACAGCGGCATGGCAATGTCGACGCCCGCGATGACGACCATCAGGGCGACGATCAGCAGCAGTTTGTACCGGTACGGACGGACGAAAGGCCATAGTTTTTTCCAGATTTTCGGTTCAAAAGAAGCGCGGGTCTGTTCGTTTTCAAAAATATTTTCCGTCACTGCCAGGATCCCCCTTTCGCGGCGTCGCTCTGCATTTCGTAAACGCGGCGGTAAACGCCGGGGCGCGAGATGAGTTCCTGGTGCGTGCCGATGTCAGCGGCCGCGCCGTCTTCAAGCACCAGGATGTTGTCGGCGTGCATCAGCGTGCTGATGCGGTGCGAAATCAAAATGACTGTGCTGTCGCCCGTGTTTTTGCGCAGCGAATCACGGATGCGCGCGTCGGTTTCCAGGTCGACGGCGGACAGCGAATCGTCAAAGACCAGGACGGGCGCGCCCAGCATCAGGGTGCGCGCGATGGCGACGCGCTGTTTCTGCCCGCCCGAAAGAGTGACGCCGCGTTCGCCGACCATCGTATCATAGCCGTTTGCAAAGCCGATGATGGACTGGTCGACGTCGGCAATGTCAGCGCAGCGGCGCACCTGTTCGAGAGTGGGGTCTTTGACGGCGATGCCGATGTTTTGTTCAATGGTTTTAGAAAAAAGGAACGGTTCCTGCAAAACAACGCCGACCCCGCGGCGCAGGTAGTCGCGGTCGATGTCGCGCAGATCGACGCCGCCGATGGTGATGCGCCCGCCGTCAGGCGGCAGGTCGTACAGGCGGTTTAGCAGGTAGGTAATGGTCGATTTGCCGGCGCCCGTCGCGCCCAGAATCCCAAAGGTCGTGCCGTGGGGAATGGTAAAGCACAGGTCTTTGAGCACCGGCTGTGATTCATAGCGGAAGGTGACGTGGTCAAAGACGATGTCTTTGGCAAGATCGGGCTTTTCACGGCCCGGGTTTTCGTCTTCGTCTTCGGCGCGCGCGATGAGGATTTCATACAGACGGGTCAGCGACACACCGGCCTTGCTCATTTCGGACAGCGTGCGGCCCAGCGAACGCACCGGCCACGCCAGCGTCTGATTGTATGAAACAAAGACCAGGAATTCGCCCAGCGTGATGCTGCCGCGCACAGCCAGAATGGCGCCGAAAACAATGATAGACATGACCTGCAAGCCCGTGACCAGGTCGCCCAGCCCCCAGTAGGTGCCCAGCGTATAGCCGAGGTGGACCCATTTGCTGACAAAAATGTCGTTCTTTTCGTCAAACCGGTCGACTTCGTACCGCTCACGGCCAAAGGCGCGCACAACGCGCACGCCGGTCAGGTTTTCCTGCACGTCGACGGTCAGGTCACTTTCAGCCTCGTCGGCGTCGCGGAACTGGCGCGAAATGCGGCTGAAATAAATGCCGGAATAGAGCATGACGATGGGGATGAAGATGAGTGCCACAAACGACAGCGCCGCGTTCATTGAAAACATCAGCGTCAGCGCCGTGGTGATGAGGATCAGGGTGCGCAGCACTTCAATCAGCTGGTTGGCGACAAAATTGCGCACCACATCGACGTCCGATGTGCAGCGCTGGATGATGTCGCCCGTTTGGTTCTGGGTGTGCCAGGCAAAGGGCAGGCGCTGGACGTGGGCAAACAGGGTGTTGCGCAGCGTCCGGATCGTGCCTTCAGTGCCGCGGGCCACGCCCATGCGCGACAAAAAGTTAAAAACACCGGACAAAAGCGAAAAGACAATGACAAACAGCGCGCAGTACAGCAAATGCCCGCGCAGGAAATCGCGCCCGCCCAGGCTGTTGATGAAATCCATAATAGACGTCGGCAGGGCAAAAGGCTTGTCGCCGATGACCGAGTCGACGGTGATACGGATAACCTGCGGCATGAGAAACTGGAACAGGATGCTCAGGCCGCTGGATATGATGGCGAGAAGGAAAAAACGTTTGTAGCCGCGGGAAAAGCGCACAAACATCCGTGACAGTGAATGGTTTGGCATAGGACCTCCTTTTTATGCATACACACGGGAAACCGGCGCGCAGCCGCTCCCCCTGCGCGGGCCCACCCCCTGAACAGCCCGCGCACTCCGGCTGCCTTAGCCCTATTGTGCCATATTTCACGGGGAAAAGCAAGGGGCGGCGCAGCGGGCATTTTTTACTTGACTTAGAGCGGGCTTTAAGTGGTACACTGGGAACATACACAGGAAAAGCTGCCTGATTTGGGCGGGGAAAGGGTATGATGCACAATGAAAAAAGACGCCTGTGCCCGGCCGGACGCAGGCTTCGGGACAGACCAGACAAAAAATCATGGGGAGGATGCCTGATGGAATACAGAAAACTGCCGCACGGCGAAGAGCGCATCAGCGTTGTCGGCCTGGGAATGGGCGGGATCCACGCCAGCCCGCCGGAGGAAATCGAGCGCATGGTCGGCTGCGCCATCGAAGGCGGCATCAATTATTTCGACATGTGCGGCGGGCACAATTCAATTTATGCCCCGTTTGGCCGCGCCATTGCCGGCTGCCGCGACAAGGTGTATTTTCAGCTGCACCTCGGTGTGATTTACAACGGGCAGGGCGAATACGGCCGCTCGCGCAATATGGACGAAACCCGGCGGACCTTTGAATGGATGATGAAGGTTATGGGCGTCGACACCGTCGACATGGGTTTTATGCACTGCTTTGACGAGGTAGAAGACTTTGAAAGCATGGTGGCCGAAGGCGGGCTCGACTACTTAAAACAGCTCAAAAACCAGGGCGTTGTCCGGCATTTGGGCTTTTCGTCCCACACGCCGGCGGTCGCCAACCACATTTTGGACACCGGGCTGTGCGACATGATGATGTTCAGCATCAATCCCGCCTACGATTACGGGCAGGGCGACGGCTATGCCCGCGGGTCGGTGGCTGAACGCGCCGCGCTGTTCCGCCGGTGCGAAAGCGAAGGGGTTGGCATTTCGGTCATGAAACCGTTTTGCGCCGGCAAGCTGCTTTCGGCTGAAGCGTCGCCGTACAAACAGGCGCTGACCCATTACCAGTGCATCCAGTACGCGCTTGACCGCCCGGGCGTTCTGACGGTCCTGCCCGGCGTGCAGACCATGGCCGACGTCGAAAAAGTGCTCGGCTTTGCCGCCGCGCCGGCCGGGGAAAAGGACTATTCAGCGCTGGGGGGAATGACGGCCGAATGGGGCGGCGATACCTGCGTATACTGCAACCATTGCCAGCCCTGCCCGGCGGGTATCGACGTCGGGCTGGTCAACAAATATTACGACCTGGCCCGCATGGGCGACGGCCTGGCGGCCGACCATTACCGGCATCTGGGCGTCCGGGCGGACAGCTGCCTGCATTGCGGGCATTGCGACAGCGTCTGTCCTTTCCATGTGCGTCAAAGCGAACGCATGGACGAGATTGCAGCCTGGTTCGCCCAAAAAGCGGAGGAGCGGCAGCAATGACGATCGCAGAGGTGGCTAAACGTTATGGTCTGACAACCGATACACTTCGTTATTATGAACGCGTCGGATTGCTCCCTGTTATCGGAAGGACGGCAAGCGGTATCCGCAACTATACAGAAAGCGACTGCGAGTGGGTGTCATACATCAAATGTATGCGTTCGGCCGGCGTTTCGGTTGAAACATTGGTCGAATATGTCCGGCTGTTCCGGCAGGGGCCCGAAACCCTGGCCCGGCGCAAACAGCTGTTGATTGAGCAGCGCCGGCAGATTGCCGGACGGATAGAATCGCTCACCGAAGTGCTCCGGCGCCTGGACAAAAAACTCGACGGATTTGAAGCCGATCTTGCCAGATATGAAGAAAACCTGAAATGAGAAAGGCGCGGGAAGGTTTCCCGCGCCTTCTGGCGTCTGATAAAAAATAAAATTGCAGGAAATTCATATTTTATTCAAGCAACTTTCCTTTCATGCCGATATAATAAGAGAGATGAGAGGAGTTTGAGTATGAAAGAGATGAAAAATGACAACAAGCCGCAAAGATCCATTCTGACTTATTATATTATTATCCTGCTGGTCACCCTGCTGCTCAACGCGTTGATCTTCCCGCGCATGTGGCAGCCCAATATGGTCAGCGTCGACTACGGCACTTTCCGCAACGAGCTGGAAGGCGGGCAGATTACCGACGTTGAAATGGACGAGATGGGAACCACTATTTATTATCTCAAAGACGAGCAGCCGAGCGTGCCCGGCGGCGAACGGACGATCTATGCCGTCGGCGTGTGGCCGGGCGACACCGGCCTGGTCGATCTGCTGGACGAGGCGGATGTCACGTTTTCCAAAGTCGTCCCGCAGGAAAGCTCGCCCCTCGTCGAGTTCCTGGTGTCGTGGGTGCTGCCCATCGTCCTGATGGTGGTGGTCATGAACCTCGTCATGCGCGGGATGCAGAAGCGCATGGGCGGCAACGCGCTGACGCTGGGAAAAGCCAACGCCAAGATTTACGTCGAGGCGCAGACCGGCAAGACCTTTGCCGACGTCGCCGGACAGGACGAGGCCAAAGAAGCGCTCAAGGAAATTGTCAATTACCTGCACGACCCCAGCCGGTATAAAGAGATCGGCGCTCATCTGCCCAAGGGCGCGCTGCTTGTCGGCCCTCCGGGCACCGGCAAGACGCTGCTGGCCAAAGCGGTCGCCGGCGAGGCCGGCGTGCCGTTCTTCTCGATTTCGGGATCCGAGTTTGTCGAAATGTTCGTCGGCATGGGCGCGGCGCGCGTCCGCGATCTGTTTAAGCAGGCGCAGGAAAAAGCTCCCTGCATTATTTTCATCGACGAAATCGATACCATCGGCAAAAAGCGCGACGGATCGGGCGTCGGCGGCAACGACGAGCGCGAGCAGACCCTGAACCAGCTGCTGGCAGAAATGGACGGCTTTGACGGCAATTCAGGCGTCGTCATTCTGGCGGCCACCAACCGCCCTGAAACGCTGGACAAGGCGCTGCTGCGCCCCGGCCGCTTTGACCGCCGCATTCCTGTCGACCTGCCCGACATGCAGGGCCGTCTGGCCATTTTGAAGGTCCACGCCAAAGACGTGCGCATGAAAGACGGCGTCGATCTGGGTGTCATCGCCCGTTCAACGTCGGGCGCTTCGGGCGCCGACCTGGCCAATATCATCAACGAAGCGGCGCTGCGTGCCGTGCGCATGGGCCGCAATGAAGTGGCGCAGGGCGATTTGGAAGAAGCGGTCGAAACCGTTATCGCCGGCGCGCAGCGCAAGGGCGCCGTCATTTCGGACCGCGAAAAACGCATTATTGCCTATCATGAAACCGGTCACGCCCTTGTCGCGGCGCGTCAGACCGATTCGGCGCCCGTGACCAAAATCACGATCATCCCCCGCACGTCGGGCGCACTGGGCTATACCATGCAGGTCGATGAAGAAGAAAAATTCCTGATGACCCGCGACGAAGCTCTCAACAAGATTGCCACCCTGACCGGCGGACGCGCCGCCGAAGAGCTGGTCTTTTCGATCTGCACGACGGGCGCTTCCAACGACATTGAAAAGGCGACCCACATCGCCCGCGCGATGGTCACCCGGTACGGCATGAGCAAAACCTTCGGCATGACGGCGCTTGAAACAGTGACCAACCAGTACCTGGGCGGCGACACCAGCCTGGCCTGTTCGCCCGAGACGGCGACCAAAATCGACGCCGAGGTCATGGACATCATTAAAAACGCCTACAACAAGGCGTATGACATCCTGTCCCGCGACCGCAAAAAGCTCGACGAGCTGGCCTCGTACCTGCTGCAAAAAGAAACCATTACCGGCGAAGAGTTCATGCAGATCCTGCACGCCGACGACGAATAAGAAACGGAAAGGCCGTCCCGCGGGACGGCCTTTTTCAATCCAGTTTTCGGTCGAGCAGGCGGTATGCCGCCAGCAACATCAGGGGGACGGCCGCCGCGGCCAGCACATGGACATGCAGCAGGGGCCGGCGCAGGAAAAAGGACAGACAGGCGCACGCGAGCCAGAACCCGAAAAAAAGCGCAAAAAGACGCCGATCCGCGGCACGGCCGCCAAAGGCTCCGCGCCCGATGACGGCAAAAAGCGCCGACGCACCCGCCAGAATGAGCGCCGCGCTTGCAAGGTCGCCGGCCGTGACGGTGAGACGCGGCCACCCGCCGTCCAGCGCGCTTGAAAGCGCACCGGAAAACAGCCGGACGCCGGCAAGGGCGGCCGTGCCCAGCAGCAGGTCGCGCACCAGGCCGAGCAGGCGTTCGCCGCGGCTCATGGGCGGGATTTCGGCCAGCACGCTGTCACAGAAGGCTTTGTAATCGTTGCCGATGACCGCAGCGGCGTCTTCGCCCCGCGCCTCGCCGTCGGCCAGCATCTGCCGGATGTCGCGCCGGACCAGTTCCTGCCGCCAGGGGCTGATGTTTGAAGCGCGCAGATAGACAACTATGTCGGTCAGCACGCGGCGGTTCTCTGCGTTCAGTCGCTTTTCCTGCTCATTGTTTTCTTTGAGCAGCCTGTCAGTGCGTTTGCTCATCGCTTTTCCCCTCCGTATCCTGCCAAAGCGCTTCGGCCGCTGACGAAAGCGCGCGGTAATGCGCCCAAAACGCCCGCAGAGCTTCCTGCCCCTGCGCGGTGAGACGGTAATATTTGCGCCGCGGCCCGGCGGCTGAGTCCCGGTAGGTCGCCTCGATCAGCCCGCCGCGCTCCAGCCGCAGCAGCAGCGGGTAAACGGTCCCTTCGGCAATGCGGCCGAACCCATAGCCGCGCAGCATTTCCGCGATTTCATACCCATAGGTCTCGCGCCGCCCGATGACGGCCAGAATGCAGCCGTCAAGCACCCCTTTGAGCATCTGCGTCGGAATCACGGTTCTTCACTCCCGGCTATCTTGCATTGCAGTATAGTGATTATATTGTAATGCAAGGTATTGAAATTGTCAAGATCAAAAGCCGGCTGCCCGCGGGCAGCCGGCTGGATTTTTTACGGAAGATCGTATTCGCGGGCGATGGCGTCGAAGACTTCTTCGACAGCCTGTTCGGCGGCCTCGCCGCCCGGAATGACGCCCTGCGCCAGCAGGGGGCTTCCGCCGCCGCGTCCGCCCAGGCGGGCGCACAGGTCTTTGACAAACGCGCCCAGGTTAGGGCCGCTTTTGGACTTGCTGCGCATAAAGAGCAGCGAAAGCTGCCCGGCCTGGCGAACCGCGAAGAGCAAGGCCGAGGGCTGTTCGGCGCACAGGATTTCGGCGACGGCGCGCAGGTGCTTGACGTCGCCGCCGTCCAGGATGGCGGCCGCGAGGCGGCCCTGCTCCAGCGTGCGGCTGAGTTCAGCCCACAGGGCTGTGTCCGAACGCAGGAGCTGTTCGCGCAGGGCGTGATTGTGCGCTTCAAGGGCGTCACGGCGCTCGATCAGCGCCTGCTGCGCGGCGGCGAATTCGGACAGGTTTTCGCATGACAGGGCGCGCTGCATGGACAGCACGGCCAGACCGCGGTCGAGGCGCGCCTTGCGGGCGGCCTTTCCGGCGGCGTAATAGACGCGGAAAACGCCGCGTACGCTTTTTGTGCCTGTGACAAGCAAATCCAAAACGCCGCCCGTCGACGGGCAGTGAGTGCCGCCGCAGGCGTTGCGGTCGAAGCCTTCGATTTCGACCAGCCGGATGCGCTCATGCGGCGTGATTTTGCCGCGCACCGACATGCGCGACGCTTCGTCGGGCGTGTAATAGGCGGCGCGGACCGGCAGGTCGCGGTCGATGACCTGCTGCGCCAACGCCTGCGCCGTTATGAGCTGTTCGTCGGTCAGCGGGCTTTGCAGTTCGATGTGGGGGCCCGCATCTTCGATGCGGGCAATGACGGTCGGCACGCCGAACGTCTGGTCAATGACCGCGGACAGGATGTGCTGTCCCAGATGATGTCGCATGAGTTCGAGGCGGCGTTCGCCGTCGATGCGCAGGGTGACTTCGCCGGACACCGGGCGGGGGAGCAGGTGGACGATATTGCCCTGCTCTTCAAAAACGTCGCTGACCGGCACGCCGCCGATGTCGCCGTCGTCGCACGGCTGGCCGCCGCCGCGGGGAAAGAAAATCGTCTGGTCGAGCACGACGGCAAAAACGCCGTCGCGGGGGACGCACGAAAGCACCTGCGCCCGGGCTTCGAACAGGCCGGGCTCGTCGTCAAACAGGCGGGTAGTCATGGCGGCACCTCACAAAAGCCGGTTCTGGTTGACGATCAGGCCAAAGTGCAGGCCAAGGTAATCGGCAGCCTTGCGGCACATCATCATGCGGGACAGGAATATCTCAAAATAGTCCATGACGGCGGAAATGGCGGTGTCGATGGTCAGCGTCAGCAGGATTTCGCTTTTTTTGGTGTCGACGGTCAGGTGCGAGTCCATGACCGCGTAGTTGACGCGGTCGTGAATGTCGATGCCGATGGTCGTGCGCGAGCGGACGCGGCTGCGGCGTACGTCTGACTTGTCTGCCAGGATCAGGGCAGCTGAAATGGGAGAAATGGCCTGTCCGGTGCCCTCGTCGTGGTGCCCGATAGCGCCGACGACATCAGACAGCTCGCCGGGTTCCATGCCCATCTGGCCGAGCAGGGTAAAGGCCATCAGCGCGCCGCTCTGCGCGTGGTCGTTGCGGTTGACGCTGTTGCCCATGTCGTGCATGAATCCGGCGATGCGCGCCAGCTCGACAGTCCGCGGGCCGTAGCCCAATGCGGTCAGGATATTGGCCGCCATTTCAGCCGTGATGCCGGCGTGGGCAAAGCCGTGCTCGGTATAACCGACCTCGCCCAAAACGGCGTTGCCTTTTTCAATATAGGTGCGGATGGCGGGGTTGTTTTTGACGTCTTCAAAGGTCAGCATACTGTCTCCTTGCTGCGGCTTTTAGTGAATGCCGCGGGTAAAATCGACGGGAAGGGTAAACACAACGCCCGTATCGGGGCGGTCAAGGTCGCCGACGACCCGTTCGATCACATCGACGGCGACGGGAACCTGCTCGTCGCGTACGACGGTCATGACGGTCAGGTTCTGTTCGCGGTCGGGGTCGAGCAGCAGGCGCAGCGAGCCCAGGAAACTGGAATTTTCCATTGAGTTGCGGCAAAGCTCCTGCGCCATGCCGCGGCTCTGTAAAATCGTTGCGCCGCCGATGTGCTCTTCGGCGAGCGCTTCCAGCAGTTCGTCGAGCAGTTCCACCTTGTTTAGGATAAGGACAAGCAGCTTCATTCGGGTCATCCTTTCCGGACATCAGTCCGCTTTTATCTGATTGTATTATAGGTCTTTTCGCACCGCCTGTCAAACGGCCGGCGCAGCGGGAACGTTGAAAAAGGCCGGCGCAAACCTGCGCCGGCCTGAAAGCAACGGGAAATATCAATAATAGGTTTTGCCGATATAATTGTCGGGATTGACGTCGTTTCCGTTGATGCGGACTTCAAAGTGGCAGTGCGGTCCGGTCGAGTTGCCCGTGTTGCCCACTTTGGCGATTTGTTCGCCCTGCGCCACCTTTTGCCCGACGCTGACCAGAAGCTTGCTGCAATGGCCGTACAGCGTCTGGTAGCCGTTGCCGTGGTCGATGATGACACAGTATCCATAGCCGCCGTTCCACCGCGCCAGGGTGACGGTGCCGCCGTCCGCTGCCAGAATGGGGCTGCCGGTCGGGCCGGCCAAATCCAGGCCGGTGTGGAAGCCCGAACGGCGGTAGCCGTACAGCGAGGTGCGCCGCCCGGCGGCAAACGGGTTGATAAAGTTGCCTTTTGGCGCTTTGGCGGGCAGGGCTTTGGTGCCGACCTCTTTGATTTGTGTGACCGGTTCGGTGATGACTGTGTAGGACAGCACCTCGCGGCTCTGCTCGACACCGTTGACCGAAACGACGTTGGCCGTGACAGCCGCCGTGCCGTTGACGCCTTTTTGGATAATACGGCTCTGGTTGGTGTAAAGCTCGTCGGTCTTCTGCGTCACCGTTTCGTAAGCGACGGGTTCGGTGTATTCAACCTTCTGGGTCTGTTTGACGGACAGCACGGGGACGGCGGCCGAAATGTTGAGCGTGTCGCCGATATGGATACGGTTGATGTTCAGATCGGGGTTAAGAGCCTCGATGTCGGAAACCGACAGTGAAAACTGCTGGGCAATGGCGCTGACCGTGTCGCCGTCCTGCACCGTATAGGTGACGACATCCTGCACATTCCCGCTCAAAGCGGCTTCCATCTCATCGATCGAGCGGATGGCGGAATTGGGCACCATGCGCTCTTCAATCTGCACGTCTTGCACAAACTCGGTTTTGGTGTCTTCTGAAGTATCCGTCCCGCCTTTGAGCAGGCGCTGGCGTAAAAGTTCGAGAGCGGTCTTGCTGTCTGACGCGCCGATCAGTTCGCCGTCGACAGTCAGGGCGTACTGGGTGGAAACGCCGTTGACGACCGACAGCAAAAGGTCTCGCGTGGCGTCGGGATCGAGCATGCTGTCGCGGTGGATGTAGCCGAACGAATAAGACACGTCGGCATTCAGCTGGTACGGTGTGCCCAGGTATTCGGCAGCTGTCGCTTCCACTTCGTCGATCAGCGCTTCCATTTCATCGCGGGTCTCGACAAACCCGAGGCTCTGCCCGTTTAAGGTGACTTCCAGCCCGACGCCGAAATAGGAAGCGGTGAAAATCAAAACGGTCATCGTGAGCAGGCACAGGCAGGGGATGGTGCGCGAACGGGACGTCAAGAAGTCCTGCACGCTTTCGCGGGCGTGCAGCCCCAGGCCCCACAACTGGGTCTCAAGGGCGCTCAGGCGTTCGCGCATCGGTTCGCGCAGCGCCGCCGTATGCCGGTGTGCGCGCTCGACGGCCATTCCGCCCACGCGGGCGGCGCCGCGTCCGATGCGCAAAACCGTGCCCGCCGCTCCGGCGGCAAAACCGCGTGCGTCCCGCGCGGCATGGGTGTTGCCGCCCACGTTTGCCATGCGCGACAGTCTGACTTTGGCCTTGACGGCGGCGCGCCGCAGCGCGCGCCAAAGGCCGGTCGGGGATGGGGGATTAAAAGCGCCGCCCCGGGCGCCGACATAAATGCGCATCCTCCGGCCTCCTTTCAACAAATTACAAATCAGAGTCAAACGTTACAAAACAGTAACAACGGAGTCTATCTTACACGATATTCGCCGTATTGTCAAGAGGCAGGCCGTGCACAGGGATGCGGAACGGTCAGATTCGGATAAAAAAGGAGGGAAAAACGGAGATATTTTGTCAAAAAAATCAAAAAAATATCCGCTCAGCCAGAAGATGCCTGCGTTTCGGACGGGGTGGAACAAAAGACGCGCAGCGCCTGGCGGGCGGCGGAAATGCACACGTCAACCGGGGTGCCGCCGAACTCGCCGTCCAGCGTCCAGGGCACGGCGGCCTGCGGGAAAAAGCGGACGCCCGTGGTTTTAAAAGAGTGGACAAACTCGGAATCAAAACTCTGCCGCAGAATGGAATTGACGGTGGCGGTCAGCTCGCCGACATTGCGGGGGTTGCGCACCAGCGTGACTTCGAGCAGCCCGTCGGACATCGAAATGCGTTGCTTTTCGCCGAGCCGGAACCCGCCGACCGAAGAAGAATTGCTCACCATGCCGAACAAGAACTCGCCCTCTTCTGAAAAACTATCGCCTTCGACCCGCATGTCATAGGGCTTGAGAACGGGCAGGCGCTTGATGCCTTCAAGAATGTATGCGGTTCGGCCCAGGATCAGCTTGTTCTGCTGGGGGGTCTGGTACGAGACCTCGGTAAAGGCGCCAAAAGCGGCGATGTATGAGAAAAAACGGTCGTTAAAGCATCCGACGTCGACCGGGCAGCTCCTGCCGTTTACGATGCATTGCGCCGCTTCAGCCATATCGCGCGAAATGCCCAGGCTGGCGGCAAAGTCGTTGACCGTGCCGCTGGGCAGGTACCCGAGCGGCGGCCGCTGCGGCAGGCGCATCAGCCCGTTGATGGTTTCGTTGAGCGTACCGTCCCCGCCGCACGTGACCACAATGTCATAGTGCCCGTACCGGCTTTGCAGAATGTCGGGGATTTCGCCTGCGCGAACTGTGGGGCGAACCTCGGTTGTAAAGCCGGCTGCGGCAAAAATCTGAAGGACTTCGAGCAGCCTGCCGCGGATTTCCGAGCGTCCGGCGTGAGGGTTGATGACAAAGAGAATACGGCGTCCTGGCGTCATAAAACATACCTCCCGGGTAGAAATGATACGTGCGGATGAAAACAAAACAAAAAAACACTCGCCATCTGCCCCGCCGCGTGGTACAATAGGACAAGCGCCGTGCGGCAGCCGTTTGCCGGCGCAGACAGGGGGAAGTGGACAAAAATGGAACGGCAGGAATTGCAGGCGCGCCTGCGCGAACTGAACAGCCGCGCACAGCGGCGGGGGATGGTCGGATGCACCGGCTTTCTGACTCCGGCGGAACAGCAGTGGGCGCTGGCTGACAGCCGCCAGGCCGGGCTGGACGGGCTGGTTTTGTGGGGCGGGCCGCCGCAGAGCGAACGAAAAATGGCTTTTTTCTTTCCCGATTGGGCCGACCCCGAAGACTACCCGTACGACGAGGCGGCCGGCGTGCACCTGACGGCGCGGTTCGGCGCGCCCACGCACCGTGACGTGCTGGGGGCGGTGCTGTCCCTGGGCGTCGAGCGACATGCGGTCGGCGACATCGCCGTCATGGGCGAAGAGGCGTGGTTTATTGCACTGGCGCCGGTTGCGCGGCTGGCGGCCCAAAGCCTGGAACGCGTCGGCAGGGCCGGCGTACGCGCCGAGCTGACGCCGTGGCAGAGCGTCCCCGTGCCCGTGGTCGAAACGCGGCCGGTGCGCTTTACCGTGCAGAGCCTGCGGCTGGACGCCGCGGTGTCCGGGCTGTTCCGGCTGTCACGCACCGAAGCGCAGAACGCGGTGGCCGCCGGGCGGGTGTCGCTCAATCACCTGGAATGCCAGCGGGCCGACGCCCGGGTCGCGGCCGACGACGTCATTGCGCTGCGCGGCGAGGGAAAAGGGCGTATCTGCACCTGTGACAGCCTGACCCGCAAAGGGCGGGTCGCCGTCGAGGCCGAACGCTGGGTTTAGGGGATTTACCGGATTTATACCTTATTATAGCACAATTTTTGCACAGCTCAACATGAAAAAACGGCGTCTTGCAGACGCCGTTTTTTATACGGGAAAGCCCAGCAGCCGCGCGCATGACGCGGTCAGGAAACACAGCCCCATGCCGACGGCGGTGGGGAGCGCCATAGCCAAAAACGTCCAGCGCAGGCTGCCGGTCTCGCGCCGGATCGTCAGGCAGGTCGTCGAGCATGGCCAATGGAACAGCGAAAACAGAACGGTGCAGAGGGCGGTGACCGGCGTCCACCCGCTGCGCAGCAGCAAGGCGTGCAGCGCCAGACCGTCCAGGTCGGCAAGCGTCCCTGTCGACAGATAGGCCATGGCTGCGATGGGGATGACGATTTCGTTGGCGGGAAACCCCAGGATAAAGGCGAGCAGGATGACGCCGTCCAGCCCGAGCAGGCGGGCAAAGGGATCGAGCGCGCCCGAAACGTGCGCCAGCAGGCTGACGCCGCCGGCTGTGACATTGGCCAGGACCCAGATGACCAGGCCGGCGGGGGCTGCGACGGCGGCGGCGCGGCCCAGTACAAACAGCGTGCGGTCAAAAACCGATCTGATGATCACTTTGCCGACCTGGGGCGCGCGGTAGGGCGGCAGTTCGAGCGTGAACCCGGACGGTATGCCGCGCAGTACGGTTTTGGACAGTACGCGCGAGCACAGAAAGGTCATGCCGACGCCCAGAACGATGACGCCGGTCAGGAGCAGGGCAGACAGCAGCGCCGCGCCGGGACCTTCGGCTGCGCCGACAAAAAAGAGCGACAAAATGGTCAGTATGGCGGGGAAACGGCCGTTGCAGGGGACGAGAGAGCTGGTCAGTATGGCGATCAGCCGTTCGCGGGGGGAATCGATGATGCGGCAGCCCGTCACGCCGACGGCGTTGCAGCCAAAGCACATACACATGGTCAGCGCCTGCTTGCCGCAGGCACAGGCCTTTTGAAAGCAGCAATCCAGGTTGAAGGCCACGCGGGGCAGGTAGCCGAAGTCTTCGAGCAGGGTGAACAGCGGGAAAAAGATGGCCATGGGCGGCAGCATGACCGACACGACCCAGGCGAGCACCTGGTAAACGCCCAGCACCAGCGCGCCGTGCAGCCACTCAGGCGCGCCGCATGCCATAAACTGCGCGCTCAGCCAGTCCTGTACGGCGAACAGCCGGGCAGACAGCCATTGCGAAGGAATGTTGGCGCCGGCAATGGTCAGCCACAGCACCCCGAAAAGCAGCAGCAGCATGACGGGAATTCCGGTGCGGCGGCTGATGAAAAGGCGATCCAGACGCCGATCGAGCGCGTCGCCGCGGCCGGGGGAAGAGACCGCCGCAGCAGCGGCGCTTTCGGCCCACAGCACGGGGCAGGCGGCTATCTGGTCGAGCAGCTTTTGCCTCCCGGCGCCATCCCGGGCCAGCGCCGCCCGCGCGTCAGAGGCCGCGGCGCTGGCGGCCGGGCCGAAATCCGGCGGGCAGCCGCAAAAATCAGAAATCCGCCGCGTATCTTCCGACCCGCCGCACAGCAGCCGGACGGAGATCCACCGCACCGACGGCCCGCCGGGCGGGATCGGCGGCAGCGACGCCTGGATGGCGGCCAGCGCCTTTTCAATCGGCTGGGGATAGGGCTGGCGGACCGCCGGGACGGCGGTTTCACGCCGGGCGACCCGGGCCGTCTGTTCCAAAAGAGCGTCCAGCCCCCTGCGCGCGCGTGCGCTGACCCCGACAACAGGTACGCCGAGCTCTTGCTGAAGAGCGTTCAGGTTGATGGAAAGGCGCTTTTTGCGCGCTTCGTCGAGCAGATTGACGCACACAACGACGCGATCAGTCACTTCGATCACTTGCAGGGCCAGGTTGAGGCTGCGTTCGAGACGTGTGGCGTCGCATACCACGATGACGGCGTCGGCGCCGCCAAAGCAGACAAAATCGCGCGCGGCCTCTTCTTCTGCGGAATGGGCCAGCAGGGAATAGGTGCCGGGCAGATCGACAAGCAAAAACCGATCCTTTCCGCGCCGGCAGCGGCCCTGGGCCGTTGAAACCGTTTTGCCGGGCCAGTTGCCGGTATGCTGGTTCATGCCGGTCAGCGCGTTGAATACCGTGCTTTTGCCGACGTTGGGGTTGCCGGCCAGCGCGACGGTCAACTCGCCCGGCTGGCGCTGCACAACGGGAAAAAACGTTTCCATGGCGCGCCCCTTACCGCTGTACGATGACGGACGCAGCCTGCGCGCGGCGCAGGGCGATCACCGCCCCGCGGATGCCGTAAGCGACGGGATCGCCGGAAGGGCTTTTTTGTATACATTCCACCACCGTGCCTTCGATCAGGCCGATGTCCTGTAATCTGCGGCGCATGGCGCCGCTTTCCGTTATGCTTAAAACCCGTGCGTGCTGCCCTTCGCGCAGGCAGCTCAGAGGCTCTGTATTCATGACGCATCGCTCCTTGTCAGTCAGATAGGGGCCGCGGGCGGGCCCTCTCAGTCCATTATAAGACAGACAGCGGGGCGGGGTGCGTGAAAAAATCCCCGCAAAGCCGACAGGCTTTGCGGGGATTGAGCTTACAGGGCATCGATGAGAATGTCGCAGGCTGCGCACACGCCGCGCGGCGCCGATGATTTGGCCTGCGGGTCGGGACGGAGCAGACGGACTTTGTGCCAGAAATCATCCGGCGTGTAGACGGCCAGGCGTTCCAGCCCCGCGCGTTCGGCCCGGCACTCGAGCAGGGCGCCGAGCAGGTCGCCGTAGTGGGCGTTCCTGGGCAGCCCCAGCCCGGCAATGAGATCGGGGATCACCCGCTCAAAAAGCAGGCGGCGCGGCGGGATACGCTGTGTGATTTTGAGAGCGTGCGCCGCGTGCGCGATCGCCTCGTCGCCGGCAAGCGAAAAACGGGCGAACGCCGGGATGGGGGCGAAGCCGCAGGTCAGGTAGTACTTCCGGCCGGCGTAATGGCGCAGCTGGCGCAGCGCGTCGTAGTATCCGACGCGGATGCTGCGGCGGGTGACGGCAGTGTCAAACTCCATAATCGGCCCCAGCTTTTCGCTGGGCATGACGGTGATGACGGTCTTGGTTTTGTCTCGCGGGGGACGGTAAATCCCAAGCCCCAGCGTGCGTACGGCGATGACGGTATCGCAGCCGCGGGCGATAAGCATGTTGACGGGGCAGTTGTCATATGCGCCGCCGTCCATATAGCGCTTGTCGCCGATCGAGACTTGCTCCATACCGGGGAAAGATGCGCTGGCCAGGATATAGTCGCACACCCTGTCGGGTTCCATCTGCTCCTTGAACAGCTCAAGGGGCCTGAAGTCGGGAACCGACACGGTGACCAGGCCAAAATCGACCGGGCTTTTGAGCAGCTTGTCCACATCGACATATTTTTTGATGATGGCGCGGATGCGGCTGGTGTCAACACCGCCGCCCCTGAGCGCTTCACGGGCCTTTTCCCGAAAATAGCTCAGGCCCTCGACCGACAGCTTGCCGCGGCTGATCATGGCGAGAAAGCGGGATTCTTCTTCGCTGAACAGGTCGGTACTTGTGATTTTGAGCCATAATTCCCGCGCGACGGCGTAGTCGCCCTGGGCGAACATGGCGCCGTTGATGGCGCCGATGGACGTGCCGGCAATGGCGTCAAACGAAAGCCCTTCTTCCATACAGGCCTGCATGGCCCCGATGTGATAGGCGCCGCGGGCGCCGCCGCCTTCGAGTGCCAGTCCAAGCATAAAAAACTCCTTTGATTTTTCGTTTGCAGCGCGGCACGGGCGGAAAACCCGGTGTCAGTAAATGCGCAGATCTTTGGGCTGCGGCGCGTAATACAGACGGGAAACAGCCAGCATCAGGGCAAAATAGAAACCCGAAGACACGCTGAACAGCACATGCCCGGCGATAATCAGGTAGCCGGCGCACAGGGCCAGCGCTACGGCGATACACAGGCCCATCAGGTCAAAGCGGCGGAACAGGTCGATCAAAAACTGCACTCCCAGCTTGAAATACAGCCACAAAAGCGCCGCGGCGCCGAACAGCCCATAATAGAGGAGCACCTCAAAGACGTCCATTTCGACGACATACTGCTGCGTACCGCGGCCCAGCCCGAACAAAACGCAGTAAAGCCCGCCGTCGCGGTACTGGTCAAAGGCGCGCTTGAGCTTGTCCTGCCGGCCGGACAGCAGGGCGGTCGCCGCCCCTTCGCGTTCGGAAATATCCCCGGCGGCCTGCAAGGATTCCGAGATCATCGTCAGCACATTGGCGGACGCAAAAAGCATCAGGCAGCCCAGCGTCAGGCCGAAAATGATCAGAACGATGATCAGCCGTACGATCAGGGTCCGATCTTTTTTGCGGAAAAGCTCGGCCAGCGCAAAAATCAAAGGAGCGGCCACGGCGGCGCCAACGCCGATAAAGGCGGTTTTGGTGCCGATCAGGCACATGGCGACGAGCGTAAAAGCAGGCGCGGTGGCATAGGGGATGAATCTTTTGCGGGATGTGCCGCGGGGCAGCTGCATGAAAAAGCAGACGCAAAGCGGCAAAAGTGTCATCATGATGGCGGTGATGTCGTTGCCCGAGTAGAAAAAGCCGCGGAAGCCGCGGTAGCCGAACCGATCGGCATAGGTGCTGTACCCGATCTGGAACAGATAGGGGATCAGAATGGCCAGCGACAGCAGGTTGAGCGAGAAGACAAAAGTGTCGGCCAGCTTTTTCATCAGTTGTTCACGCGTCATCCCGCAGCGCTGAAACACGCGGGCATACACAACGAGAACCGCCACGTTATAGGCAAAGCGGACGATATAGGTCAGGTCGCTCATCAGGTCAAAACGGTAAAAATACAAAAATTCGCCGGCTACCGAAAGGGCCCATGCGACGCCGATGCCGGCCATGGTCAGTATGGCCTTTTTGTCGACGACAATGAGCGCGTACAGGGCGAACAGCAGCAAAAAGAACATGCGGATGAGCAGGCTGGGCGTCATGGGCATGTCAAACTGGCTGACCGAGCTGCCGCTCAGCACCTCGATGAGCATAATATAAGCGCCCGACAGCACGTCGAGCAGGGGGTTTATCAGCAGGAAAAGGAAAAAGAGCTTTTCCAGCTTTTGCGCGGCTTTTTGCACGGGCGACACGCTCCTTTTAGTCATGCGGAAAACATACTTGCTTTTTAGTATACCACATGCGCGCGCCCGCGTAAAGGGAAAATCCGTCAGCTGCGAAAGGCGGCGTTGGCTTCGAAAATCAGGTCGCTGCCGCGGCGACCGGCCACGGCGTACCCACCGTCTTCAAGCACGCCGATGGACAATTCCATTTGTTCGCCCAGACGCAGCTCGCGGTGATAGGCCAGCGACAGAGCCCCGAGAGGCCGTGCGCGCATCTGTTCCAGGGGCAGGGTGTCGCACACGATGTCAGCGTAGACGGTGTTGTTCATGTGCGCGTTGACGTCGCAGCGGCAAAAGGTGGCGGCCGCCGTGCCGGCGGGTTCGGGCGACGGGGCCCGCCGGACGGCGAAATCGTGCGTCGGGACGGACTCGGGCATGTCGGGAAAGCCCAGGGCCTCGGGCGGGTGCCGCAGGATCCGGTGGGTATCGCGGTCGACCAGGATCCAGCGCGCGTCGACCGAAGCGGCACTGCGGCCGGCCTGGTCAAAAAACTCGGTGTAGCGGCAGAAAATGGCGCGCCGCGGCGCGGCAGGGCGGGTGACAAGGCGCAGGCAGTCGCCGATCTGCATGTCGCCCGTGATGCGCAGCGACACCTTCGCCATCAGGAAAGCGGTGCCGGTCTTGGCGTAGCGCTCGGCGGTGACGCCCCAGCTGTCGCAGTGATCAGTGCTGATTTGCTGGGTCAGGCGCAGCAGGCTGCCGGGGGTCACACGGCGGTTGAGGTCGCACTCGTAGTCCGTCAGTACGATTTCTTTTTCCAAAACAGGACTTTTCGATTCCATCTTTCTCACTCCAGTATGCGCAGCGGCACATACCCGGCCGACTGCATCAGTCTTTGCCCTTCGTCCGTCAAAATCCAGTCGATGAGCTCACGCACGGCGGGATCTTCGGCATCGCCGGTGCGGAAAACGGCATAATATGCGTCGGTCAGCGGGTACTCGCCCGAGGCGATGCTCTCGTCGGTCGGCTCGACGCCGTCGACAGCCATCAGCCGCGAGCCGTCGCTCGTGTACATGCCGCTGGCGTAATAGTACACCGAATACCCCAGCGCCGTCGGGCCGGCGGCATAATCGGACACCGCGTCAATCAGGCCGCCCATGTCGGCGATGACCAGCTCGTGCGGGGCTTCCATGATCTCGGACTGGGGTACGAGCAGCTTGTACATCAGGGTCTGGCTGCCCGAATTGTCCGGCCGCTGGTAGGCGGTAATGGCGGCGTCAGGGCCGCCAACTTCATTCCAATTTGTAATATTCCCAGTGTAAATGTCTTTTAGTTGTTCGGTGGTCAGGCTTTCGACGGGGTTGTCGACGCCGGTCAGAAAGACAAAAGCGTCCTTGACGACGGGAACGACGGCGAATTCTTCGCCGCTGTCCGACATCATTTGCTGTTCTTCTTCAGACGGCGGGGTGACAAAGATAACGTCGCAGTCGCCGGCCAGCAGGTTCTCATAGGCGTAATGAGTGGTGGCGTGGCTGACAAACTCCTGTGCCTGTTCGGGCGTATAGCCCAGCAGGCCCTGCACCAGCGCTTCGGACAGCGGAATGGTGGCCGTCGATCCGTCAAGCCGGGGCAGGGTGTCGGCGGTAAAGGACGGCTTTTCAGGCGCTTCGGTCTCGTCCGGATCTTCGGGGGGAATCGGTTCGGATGGCTCTTCGGGGGCGGGATCGGGCTCGGCGGGCTCTGCGTCGTTGACGGCGCAGGCCGTCAGGGCGAGCAGCAGGGCGGCAAGCAGAGTGAAACTCAAAAAGCGTTTCATTGCGCTACCTCACTTTCCAAAATCGCAAAGTTAAAATGTTCGGCGGGAATGTCGACAACCTGCTCATCCATTTTCGGCGTGGCGATCAGCGTGTCAAAGCTGTATCCGACGGACACTGACGTCAGCGTGTCAAGGGGATCGGTAATGCCGCGCTCTGCCAAAGCGGCGTCCAGCGCGTCTGAGGGGACGAGCAGATCGGCGGCCGTCAGCTGCCGGCCGTCGCGCAGGTCAAAGGTGATATAGTCGGTGTAGTAATAAAACTCGTCCATGCCCGACAGCTGCGTTTCGTAAGAAAGGCAGAAAAGCGAGCCGATCAGCCTGTAATCAACGTAAAAAGAATGCCAGCTCAGCTCATCCCAGCGCCCGGTGAGTTCATCCGGCAGGTAGTCGAGGGTGGCAAAGCGCGTTTCGTAGACGTCCAGGGCGGCGTTGATCGCGTCGAGCACATCCTGCGGCGCCCCCGAGCGCAGGCGCGGGGAATAGAAGGGACCGTCCTCGGGGTCGGCTGCCGCCGCATTCAGGGCGTGGGCCGATGCGGAAACCGAATAGGAAAAAGCGGTGCGGTTGACGGTGACTTCTTCGGTCAGATAAGCCGACGGGTCTTCGTACAGGATCGAGCAGATTTCGTACAGGCTGTCCGGCCGGATGGTGACGTAGGTCGCCATCTCGGTATAAGGGTTGTCCGCCGGGAACTGGATATTCAGCCAGCCGGAGCTGACCGAAAAGAGGGGGTAGTCCTCGGGCAGGCCGCGGAAGGGGCGCTTGAGGCGGTACTCGTCTTCAGACAGGCTCAGCACGTCGGCAATGGCGCCGTCGAGGACAGGGGCGTACTCAGCGCCGTCAAAAAAGAGATCGCGCAGGCGCAGCTGCCGCCCGTCATGCATGTCGAACGAAAAAAACTCGTCGGAAGAGGCCAGTTCGACCCATTCGTCGGTCGGGAAGTACTCGCCCTGTTCGTCGAGCGCAAGCAGCGAGTCAACCCGGCTGAATTCCAGCGTCAGAACGCGGCCGGAAATCATCACGTTGACATAGGCTGAGCGTTCGACGCAGGCGTGCGCGGCGCCGTTGCGGGCGGCGTATTCGGCGAGCTCGGCCTGGGTGACGCCCGGATCTTCATCAAACAGCTCCTGCATGTGGGTGTCAATGAACTCATTGAGCCGGTTTTGCAGGATCAGGTTGCGCAGCCCGGTGATTTCCACGGTGTTGGCGCGCACAAGGACGCCTCGCTCGTCCGGGACGCCGCTGTCGGCGGTGTCATAGGTGCAGTAGCCGGAAGCATTGTACTGGAACAGGGGGCGCGAAACCGTATCCGGGGCGGACCCGCCCTCGCCGACGCTCTGCGCGGGCGCGTCGTTCCAGTCAATGCCGCCTGTGACGGGCAGGGCGAGCGGCTCGACGGGTTCGGGTTCTGGATCCGGCGTGTCTTGCTGCGGGTCGTCGACCGGATCTTCGGGAGCGGTCGGCCCGGGATCGTCCGGCCCGGGGTCAGAAAAAAGAGAGCAGCCGCCCAGCAGCAGGCACAGCGCCAGTACCAGGGCCATACTTCGCTTCTTCATGAAAAGACCTCCTGTGAATCATGCGTAAAGCCATTATACCATGCCGGCATGCAAAAGCGAAGCCTTTTGCACGCGCCGCGCCGGCGGCGCAAAGCAGGGCCTGGGGCGAAGCCGCGGGGATTCTATTGTTCTTAGACGCACGGGGCCGGTAAAAAGTTCCCGCCTGCCGTTTGGCGCATAAGATAGGGCAGTGAAGGGGGGTGGCGCAATGGCTGGCGGAAAGGGGCGCGAGCCGGCAAACGGAAAGGAAGGCGGGGTCTGGCAGAGTATCGACATGCAGATTGCCGCGCTGGCCGCCATGATGGTTGCGACAGGCCTGTCGGTTTCCGTGCTGCTGGCTGTTCGGAACCGGGAAAAGGGGCTGGGCCGCCGCGGGGACGACGTCCGGATCGACCGGCTGCCGCGTGTCAGCGCCGCGCTGACAGCCGCCGCGGCCCTGTATTTTTTGTGCCTGGCGTGGGCCGACCACCAACGGCGGCCGGACAGCAGAACGCTGACGTGGCTGTTTGTCGCCAACGCTTTTGCCGTGGGGGCGTCGGCCATCAAGCTGGATGTTTTGTTCGCGGCGGACGGGAACGGCGAGGTCATTGAAGAGGCGGTGGAGTGAAAAGCGTCTTGAGTTCGTCAAGCTCGGATCGCAGTTCGTCCAGCGAACGCTGCATCCGGTCAAGGCGCCGGCTCTGCTCCTGCCCCTGCAAAAGCTGTTCCTGTGAGGCGGACGTTTCGAGAATCTGCGCGGCAAGCATGAGAAAATTGCCCAGCGCATTTTGCTGGCCGGCGCTCAAGCCGCCCAGCAGCGCAAAACCGAGCACAGTGCCCAGCGCGCTCATCAGTTCGGGCGGAAGGCCGAAAAACCATTCGTCAAACCGGGATCCTTCCATCGCTGCCGCCCCCTTTCCCTGAATGTATATGCGCGAAAACAGAAAGCAGAGCAGACAAAAAGAGCGCCCCCGCAGGGGCGCTCTGCTGAAAGGCTTTCGCTTACTTGACTTCGCGGGTCCAGCCGTGCGGGTCGGGCAGGCGGCCCCACTGGATGCCGGTCAGGTTGTCGTACAGCTTCTGCGAAATCTCGCCGATTTCGAAGTTGTTGATGATGTGCTTTTCGCCCTTGTAGCAGATTTCGCCGACGGGCGAGATGACGGCGGCGGTGCCGCAGCCAAAGGCCTCTTCCAGCTTGCCGGAATGGGCGGCGCTGATGAGTTCGTCGACCGACAGCTTGCGCTCAGACACTTTGCAGCCCCAGTCGCGCAGCAGCTGCAGGCAGCTGTCGCGGGTCACGCCGGGCAGAATGGTGCCGTCGAGCGGGGCGGTGATGATCTCGCCGTCGATTTTGAACATCATATTCATGGCGCCGACTTCTTCAACATACTTCTGTTCGACGCTGTCCAGCCACAAAACCTGGTTGTATCCCAATTCCTGCGCCTTTTCCTGCGCCTTGAGGCTGCCGCCGTAGTTGCCGCCGCATTTGGCGTAACCGGTGCCGCCGCGCGAAGCGCGGGTGTATTCGTCTTCGACAAAAATCCGGATGGGCGCAAAGCCGTTGGGGTAATAGCTGCCCGTCGGCGAGGCGATGAAAACCGCCTTGTAAGTGTGCGATGCATGTACGCCCAGCATGGCGTCAGTGGCGATGACAAAGGGGCGCAGGTACAAGGACGTGCCCGGCGCGGTCGGAATCCAGTCGCGGTCAGCCTTGACCAGCGTCTCGACACACTGAATGAAGTCTTCGACCGGCAGAGAGGCCATGCACATACGCTCGCACGAACGGATCATGCGCTCGGCGTTTTTTTCCGGCCGGAAGAGCAGCACGCGGCCGTCGGCAGCCGGGTACGCTTTCATGCCCTCGAACAGCTCCTGTCCGTAGTGGAAGACCATGGCCGCCGGATCCAGGCAAAGGGGGCCGTAGGGCACGAGCTGCGCGTTGTGCCAGCCTTTGTCGTCCGAATAATCGACGGTCACCATGTGATCGCTGAAATATTTGCCGAACCCGAGATTGCTCTGGTCAGGCTTTTGCTTGGGGGACTGGGTCAGGGTTTTCTTGATGTCCAACATCATTCACGCCTCCTTATAAAGTTGCCACTTGCGAAAAACCGCAGTTTGCGCTACCATATAAATTAATTACAGTATAGCACCCCCGGAAGCGTTTGACAATAAAAAATTTACTGTCATAGATAAAAACTCCGAAAATATTTAATATTACTGCACATCATATGTGAAAGTGAACCTTTTGAAAGGGGAGACGTGCGTGAAACGTACCGCAGCCCTGCTGCTTGCCTGCCTGATTTTCGCACTGCCGGCCGTCTCGATGTCTGCGGTGGCGCCTGCGGTGATTTTTACTGCGGTCAACGACGCTGTGCAGGCCCTGTCAGAAGACACCATGCCGGTGCGCGTCGGCGGGCAGGTCTACGTCCCGTACCTGACGCTGTCACGGCTGTCGCCTATCAGCGTTTATTACAACGTGCGTGAACAGCGCCTGCTGGTGTACAATTTTGACCACACGATCAATTTCGACCTGGCGAACAGTATCACTTATGACGAGGCGGGGGTCGTGTATTCGTACAACGCCGTGCGCCGCAGCGACACCGTTTTTGTGCCCATCTCGCTGGTCTGCCAGAAATTCGGCTTTACCTATTCCCACATCGCCGTCCCGCCGTACGGATCGGTCATCCGTATCAACACGCTGCCGCCGATTTTGTCGGACAGCGAGTTCCTCGACCGGTACCTCAGCCGCATGGAGCAGGTTTACGACGATTATGTCGCAGAGACGCTGCCCGAACCCGACGTACCGGACGGGCCGGGCGAGCCCGACGGGCCGGACGCTTCCGACGAACCCGATCCGGTGGCGGTCAGCCTGGCCTTTGAGGGGCCGCTGACCGACGAGACGGCTGGGATTTTGGACAGCCTGGCGCAGGCGGGCGAGCAGGCGGCCTTTTTCATCTCAGGCGGCGTTGACGAATACCGTGCCGAACTGCGGCGCATTCTGGGCGAAGGGCATACGATTGGCCTGTATGCGCCGGGCGAGTACGAGTCGGCAGAGGATCTGCTGGCCGCGCTGGATGCGCAGAATGACGCGCTGTGCGCCGCCGTACACACGCGCGCCCGGCTGGTGTGGATGCCGGGGAGCGGCAGCCTGACGCAGGAACAGCGCGACGCGATCATCGGCGCGGGCTACCGCCTGTGGGAAGACAATCTCGACCCGCGCGCCGACGCGCGCGAGGCTTACAGCGTGCGGGTCAACGTGCGGACCATTTTGCAGAGCATGGAGCGCAACGCCGTCGTCCGTCTTTTGAACAACAAGGCATCGGCTGAAGCGCTGCCCGGCATCCTCAGCGATTTAAACCGCGGCGGGCATGACGTCCAGGTCATCCGCGAATGGCATACGCCGGTCAACAGCGCGCGCGAAATACGCTGACGGGAGAAGAAAAAATGGATAAACAGAAACGAAAAGAAATGACAGCCGCCTATCGGGAACAGCGGGCGCAGGGCGGCGTAGTCGCTATTGTATGCGCCGCAACGGGCCGGCGGCTGTTGATGTCGGGGGCCGATCTGCGCGGGATGCAGAACCGTTTCCGGTTTGCGTCCGCCACGGGTTCGTGCGTTTCACCGCGCATCCAGGCGGACTGGAACCGGTACGGCGCAGATGCGTTTTCGCTCGAAGTGCTTGAAACGCTGGAGCAGAAAGAGGATCAGGACGCCGCGGCGTTCCGGGGGGATGTCAGGGCGCTGGAAGAGCTGTGGCGCGAAAAGTATGCCCCCGAAGAGCTGTATTGACCCGGTTTGAGATACAGCAGGCAAAACGCCCTGCGGCAGAGGCAGCCGCAGGGCGTTTGATTTTTTATTTGCGGCTGCCGTACAGGCGGGCGATTTCAGCAACGTCCTTGTCGCCTCGGCCCGACAGGTTGACGATGATGATCTGGTCTTTTTGCATGGTTGGGGCCAGTTTGATGGCGTGGGCCAGCGCGTGGGCGCTTTCAATGGCGGGGACAATGCCCTCGGTGCGCGACAGGGTAAACAGGGCGTCGACCGCTTCGTCGTCGGTGGCGGCGACATAAGTCGCGCGGCCGGTGTCTTTGTAGTAGCAGTGCTCAGGACCGACGCCGGGGTAGTCGAGACCGGCCGAAATGGAATAGACCGGCAGGGGCTGCCCCTGCTCGTCCTGGACGAGATAGCATTTAAAACCGTGGATGACGCCCGGCGTGCCCAGCGTCATGGTAGCGGCGTTGTCGGGGGTGTCAAGCCCGCGCCCCGCAGCCTCGACGCCGATCATCTGCACGCCGGGGTCGTTGTAAAACGGGGCGAACAGCCCGATAGCGTTGGAACCGCCGCCGACGCAGGCCATGACGACGTCGGGCAGCCGGTGTTCGAGGGCCAGGCACTGTGCACGGGCTTCCTGCCCGATGACCGACTGGAAAAACCGCACCATTTCAGGGTAAGGGGCCGGGCCGACGGCCGAACCGAGCAGGTAATAGGTGCTGCCGCAGTTTTCAGTCAGGTCGGCAAGGGCGGCGTCGACGGCGTCCTTGAGGGTGCGCGTACCGCTTTCAACCGGCACGACGGTCGCTCCCAGCATTTCCATGCGGTAGACGTTCAGGGCCTGGCGGCGGCAGTCCTCGGCGCCCATGTAGACGGCGCAGTCCATGCCGAACAGTGCGCACACCGTCGCAGTCGCCACGCCGTGCTGCCCGGCGCCGGTCTCGGCGATGATGCGTTTTTTGCCCATCCGGCGGGCCAGCAGGGCCTGGCCGACGGCGTGGTTGATTTTGTGCGCGCCCGTGTGGTTGAGGTCTTCGCGCTTGAGGTAGATTTTGGCGCCGTCCAGCTTTTCCGTCAGGCGCCTGGCAAAATAAAGGCTGGAGGGGCGGCCGATGTACTCGGTCTGATACCGGTTGAGCTCAGCGAGAAAGGCCGGGTCGCGCTCGGCTGAGCGGAACTCGCGCGCGACTTCGTCCAAAACGCTTTGCAGCTGCGGCGGGATAAAACTGCCGCCGTACTGGCCGAAAAATCCGTTGGCGTCGGGAAGCTGACAGGTGTGCATGACGTTCATTTTGTTTTCTCCTTTCCTGCCCTTGCGGGGCCCGTACAGTGTGTGGCGGGCAAAGCCCGGTGACGTTTCGGGAAGTGTTTCTGTACGGGTGGACAAAACAAAAAGCACCCGTCCTTTTCAAGGACAGGTGCTGAAACCTGCGGTGCCACCTTGATTGGTACAAATGTACCCGCTTTACAGAAATGCCATCACATTCCCCACCTGATAACGCCGGTGCAGGCGTCGGGAGATACTGGGCGCTGAGCGCTGTTCATCCCGCCCTCCGGGGTCCATTTGCCAAAGCCGCTTTTCTGCCCGGATCCCACCAGCCCGGACTCTCTGCGAGCGCGTACCCTGTTTTATATCCCCTTCAACAGTTTAAAGGCATTATACGCCGTCAAGCCGCCGTTGTCAAGTTTTTTATGTGTACGCCTTGTCAATGTGGACAACGGCGTAGTATTTCCCGCCGTCCATGGCTGAAATGGCGTTGCGGATGGCTTCGGAAATCTGCTGGTCGCTCAGGCGGAAATTGTGGGGGACCACAACGTCAAAAATCAGGTTGGTGTGTCCCGGCCCGGCCGTCATGCGGAAGTCGTGGATGGAAACGCTCGGGTCGATGAGTTTGACGAGCGCGGCGACCTCGGCGCGTTTGCGCAGCGTCAGTTCGTCGTCGGTGGCGATGGGATCCATGTGAATGACGGCGGCGGCGCAGTAGCGATCCTGCAGCTCGCGTTCGACATCGTCGATGATGTCGTGCATTTGCAGGATGTCAGCGTCGCACGGCACTTCGGCGTGCAGCGAAATCATGCAGCGGCCAGGGCCGTAGTCGTGGATGATCAGGTCGTGAACACCGACAATTTCTTTATGTGCCAGTACGGTGTCGGCGATGTTTTGAACCAGTTCGGGGTCAGGTTTCTGGCCCAGCAGGGGGTTTAAAGTGTCGCGCGCCGCGCCGATGCCGCTGTAAATGATGAACAGGGCGACTGCCGCGCCCATCCACCCGTCGACTGTCACGTCGAAAAAATGCCCGGCCAGAGTGCCCAGCAAAACGACGGCCGTCGCCGCCGTGTCGCTGAGCGAGTCGGCTGCCGTGGCCTGCATGGCCGACGAACCGATGTCTCGGCCCAGGCGGCGGTTGAAGACGAACATCCACAGTTTGACGGCTATGGAGCAGGCCAGAATGACGCAGGACAGCACGCTGAAATCGACGGGCGAAGGGTTCAGGATTTTCCCGAACGACGCCTTGCCCAGCTCGACGCCGGCCAGGATGATCACCATGCTGACGGCCAGGCCGGCCAGGTATTCGATGCGGCCGTGCCCGAACGGGTGATCAGGGTCGGGCTTTTGGCCCGCCATCTTAAAACCGACCAGCGTGACGATCGACGAGCCTGCGTCTGACAGGTTGTTAAAAGCGTCGGCCGTTACGGCGATGGACGAGGTCAGGACGCCGGCTAAAAATTTGCCGGCGCAAAGCAGAAGATTGAGCGCGATGCCGACACAGCCGCTCAGCATCCCATAGCGCTGGCGTACGGCGGGGTCGTGGACATCGCCGGAGTTTTTGATAAAGTGCCGAACCAGAAAATGAGTCATGGGCTTCAACCGTCCTTTAAAACGCCCCGGCAGGGCCGGGGCGCCGTTTGATGTTCCAAAGATCTGAAATCAGTACTCGAGAATGTACCAGGCGCCGCCTGCTTTCCCCCAGCCAAAGCCGCCGGAAAATGCGCGGACCTCGTCGTACACCGGGCTGAACGCCCAGTCTCCGTTTTCGTCAATAAACCCGGCCTTGCCGCCCGTCGTGACGGCGGCCAGCCCGCCGGAAAACGGCTGGGCGGAATCAAACTGCGGCGCAATGACCTGCGTGCCCGTTTTGTTGACAAAGCCGTACAGGCCGCCCCGCACAACGCCGATGAGGGGCGAGTCGGGGGAAGGGGCAAGCACAGAGGTACAGCCGCTGAGCGCGATGGACGATCCCGCGCCCGTCACAAGAACCGGGGAGCCAGACAGCAGCCCGGTCGCCACACCGCCTTCAAACGGGGCAGGCTGGCTGGAAAAACCGGTGACGACGGTTTTGCCCGTCAGGTCGATAAAGCCCCAGCTCGACGAAACCAGCTTGCCGCCGGCAAAGCTGCCGATGCACACCGGGGCCATGCCGTTGTGGAACGCCCCAGCTTCGACGACGGCTTCGCCCACGCCGCCCGACAGGTCGCCGGCAGCCGGCAGGTCGAGGACCGTGCGCCCGCTGTGGTCGATGTAGCGGTAGTCGGGGTATTCGCCGGCCAGGTTGCCGTCGATTAAAATGAGCCCGTCGCCCGCAGCCGAAGCGGCGACACTGACGGCGTCCAGGGCGAACACGGCGCCCGTATCGTCGACCAGCGCCGGGGCAGAGCCCTCGAGTAGCAGCAGGCCCTCGCTGAACTGCCCGTCCGTGCCGGTATAGGGCAGGCCGGGACCGATGTTGACGCCCAGTGATGTATAGTCGCCGTCACGGTCGATAAAACCCAGGGAATACCCGCCGGCCGGCCGGGTCGTCAGCACGACGCCCTTGCCTTCGCTGAACGGGTAGGCGGCCGCATAGTCGGTCCCGGTCAGCATGGTTCCGTCGGCGGCAATATAGCCGTAGCCGCCCGAACGCGAAACCACGGCAAAGCCCTCGCTGAAACTTTCGACGCTGGTAAAGGTAAAGGCGGTGCCCGACGAGATATCGTCGGGGACGTCCGGCTCGCCGGGCTCTGTGGGCTCGGCAGGATCGGTCGGATCAGTGGGATCGACAGGCTCAGTGGGGTCAGTCGGGTCGGTCGGATCGGTGGGGTCAGTCGGGTCGACGACCGGGGCCAGGGTAAAGGCTTTGCGGTTGGCAGGGACGACGAGGCGGCTGATGATGGCCGCCGCTTCGCCGCGGGTGATGGCGCTGGCGGGATCAAAATACCCTTCGTCGCCGCGGCCGGTCAAAACGCCGGCGCGGTAGAGCAGGTAAATGGAGTCGCTGTACTGCGAGCCCGCCGCTACGTCGGGGATGGAATCGACGGTGTTGATGGCGGCCAGCTCGGAAGAAGGCAGGGGGGAAGAGAAAATGTACGCCATCTGGGCGCGCGTCGCGCTCTGGGTGTAGTCGGCGAAATCGGTCGACGTGATGATTTTGCTCGAAATGGCATACTTGACCGGAATGTCGTACCAGGGGGTGCCCGACTGGTCGAAAATGCCCAGCCCGCTGCGGTAGATGTTGTGTACGCGCGCCGCAATGACGATGCATTCGGCCAGCGTGATGTTCCCGGACGGGCGGAAGGTATTGTCTTCGTACCCGCTCATCAGCCCGAGTTCATAGCAGGTCTTGACGCTTTCGGCGTACCACGCGGACGCGGAAACGTCGGAAAACTGCCCGGACGAATAGGTGTTCTTTTTGGTAAACAGATCCAGCCCCGCGGCCGACGCGGCGGTGGGGAGCAGGATGAAAAGGCACAGGCAGGCGGCGGTCAGCCGCGAAAACAGCTTTTTCATAATCAGCCATCCTTTCCGGCGCAGTGAATAGACAGGCGCCGCCGGATGCGCCGGCCCGGCAGTGCCCGTGGGTGTCTGAATATTATATCAAAAAAAAGCGCGCAATGCAATCATTGCCGCGCGCCTGGCCATGCGGTATAATGGGGAAAACACAAAAGGAGGCCTTTATGGTCCAAATTGGAAATGATTGGGATACTGTGCTCGCCGGCGAGTTCGATAGGGAATATTACCGAAAACTTCGCGCTTTTTTAAAGCGCGAATATGCATCCGGCCCGGTGTACCCGGACATGTACGACATTTTCAACGCGCTGCGTCTGACGCCGTATGCATCGGTCAGCGTCGTCATTCTGGGGCAGGACCCGTATCACGGCCCGGGCCAGGCGCACGGGCTGAGCTTTTCGGTTCGCCGCGGCGTGCCCGTGCCGCCGTCGCTGAACAATATTTTTCAGGAAATCCACGACGACGTCGGGGCGCCTGTCCCGCGGCACGGGTGCCTGGAAAGCTGGGCGCGGCAGGGGGTGCTGCTGCTCAACACCGTGCTGACCGTGCGGGCCGGGAAACCCAATTCGCACCGCGGCGCGGGATGGGAAATTTTTACCGACCACGTCATTGAAAAACTGGCCGCGCGGCCCGAGCCCATGGCCTTTTTGCTGTGGGGGGCCAACGCGCGGGCAAAAGCGCCCCTTTTAAAGGGCACGCCGCACCTGGTGCTGCAGTGCGCGCATCCCAGCCCGCTTTCGGCGTCCAACGGCTTTTTCGGATGCCGGCACTTTTCGCGCGCCAACGACTTTCTCATCCAAAACGGGCGGCCGCCCGTCGACTGGGCCAGCCCGTCGCGCGAAGACGGTTAACTGTCCGGCGATTCATACGCTTCGACGTCGTCGAGAAAGGCTTCCCACGCGTCGGGGTGCTCGACAAAGTACAGGGGGCACTGCTTGCCGGTAACGTCGTAGTGGCGGATGACGTCCTGGCGCGAAAGGCCGTAGGAATCGCACAGAAAGGCGACCAGCCGCACCAGGCTGTCGTATGTTGCGTCGGTAAAGGCGCCGTCAGCGTCCGGGTGGCAGCATTCGATGGACAAAGTGTCGCTGTTGCGTTCGTTGGAACAGTACGCCACCTCGTCGGGCGGGACGCTGAGGAGCACTTCGCCGTCGAGGCCGATGAGAAAATTGCTGCTTGCTTTGGCGGCATGGGTGCTGGCCAGGCTTTCAAAATAGCTGCGGTTCTGCGCTGCCGTTGTGCCCGGGTTGCCGACATAATGGACGACGATGCCGTTGACGGCATCGAGCGGCGTGCCGGGGCGCGACCATTCGTTGACCGGCAGCAGGTCGACGGTCACCCAGCCGGGCAGCCCCAGCTCTTCGGCAGACAAAACAGGGGCGCGGGGCCGGAAAATCATAAAGCCGATGACGAGCGCCAGCAGGACGGGCGGCGCGCACAAAATCAGCCTGCGGCGCAGACGGCGCCGGCGTACGCGCTTTTGCCGCGCGCTCTGGTATTCTGTCTGACGGTTCAAGCGTCTCACTCCCCCGAAAGGATGTTTTCAGCTTATCACAAACGCCGGCCGAGTGCATGAAGAAAATCTTAATATTTTGCCGTGCCGGCGGGCAATTTTCCGTTGAAACCGGGCGTGTACGGTGGTATACTGAATAAAAACGGTTTTTCAGGATGGATGTATGAGCGAATATCTCGAAATTGGAAAAATCATCAATACCCACGGCGTGCGCGGCGAGCTCAAGCTCGACCCGTGGTGCGACCCCGGCGAGGTTTTTGGATCGCTTGCGCAGGTTTACGTCGACGGCCGCCCTGTCGCCGTCAAAGGCTGGCGCCTGCACCAGCGGTTCGTCCTTCTGACCCTTGAGGGCGTCGGCGACATGGACGCCGCCGCCGCGCTCAAAAACCGCGTCGTCAGCGCGCGGCGTGATGAGATCGAGCTGCCCGAGGGGCAGTATTTTTACAGCGATCTGTTTGGCTTTGAGGTGTATGACAGCCGGGTCGGCCGGGTCATCGGCACGCTTGCGGATGTGCGCGAGCTGCCGGGCAGCGATGTATACGTTGTCCGCGACGCGCAGGGGCGCGAAATCCTGGTGCCCGCCGTCGAGGCCTTTGAAGAAGAGGTCGATTTTGATGCGCGCCGCCTGACTCTGCGCACCATCGAGGGGATGCTGCCCGATGAAAATTGACGTTCTTACCCTGTTCCCCGAGACTATCGAAGCGGTGCTGGGCAGCAGCATTATCGGCAGGGGGCGTGAAAAGGGGCTTTTGGACATTACGGCGCACAACATCCGCGACTACACGCCGGATAAGCACGGCCGTACTGACGACTATCCTTACGGCGGCGGGCGCGGCATGGTCATGCAGTGCGAACCGCTGTACCGCTGCCTGGAAGCGGTGCGGGACGGGGAGCCGGTACATACCGTCATGATGAGCGCGCAGGGCGCGACGTTTGATCAGCAAAAGGCGCGCGAGCTGTTGGCGCGCGGCCGGTTCATTTTGATCTGCGGCCATTACGAGGGCATTGACCGCCGCTTTATCGACCGCTGCGTCGACGAAGAAATCTCGCTGGGCGACTTTGTGCTGACGGGCGGCGAGATCGCCGCCATGGCAGTGGCCGACGCCGTGTGCCGCATGGTGCCCGGCGTGCTGGCCGAAGACGTCTGCTTTACTGACGAAAGCCATTATTCCGGGCTTTTGGAATACCCGCAGTACACCCGGCCCGAAGAATGGAGAGGTCAGCGGGTTCCCGATATTCTGCTTTCGGGCCACCACGCCAATATCGAAAAATGGCGGCGGCGCCAGTCGCTGCTCCTGACGCGTGAACGGCGGCCCGATCTGTTTGAAAAACTCATCCTATCGCCCGAAGATCAAAAACTGCTCAAGGAGGAAGAACCATGCTGAGCCATGCCGGAACCCGTGTTTTGGAAACCCATCGTCTCGTGCTGCGCCGTTTTGAAGAAAAGGACGCCGCGGCCATGTTCGCCTGGGCGGGCGACAGCCAGGTCACCCGATTTTTGCGTTTTGCGACGCACAAAAGCGCCGAGGATTCTCTTGCCGTCCTGCGGCAGTGGCAGGAAGCGTACCGCTGCCCGGATTTTTACGAGTGGGCCATTACGGAAAAGGAGACCTCGCGCCCCGTCGGATCCATCGCTCTCAACGTCTTAAACGAGCATGACCGCAGCGGCGACGTCGGCTTTTGCCTGCTGCGCGAATGCTGGGGCCGCGGCTACATGAGCGAAGCTTTAAGCGCAGTGCTGGAGTTTGGCTTCCACACCGTCGGTTTCAACCGCATCGAAGGGGTCCATTCCGAACGAAACCCTGCGTCGGGCGCCGTTATGCGGCGCTGCGGGATGCAGTACGAGGGCTTGTCGCGCGAGCTGTATTACAGCAACGACGGCTTTCAGGACTGCCACCGCTACGCGCGGCTCAAGTCGGACTGAGCCGCGTCCCCGGAAAACAAGAAAACAGCATGGCGTGCAGCCATGCTGTTTTTTGTTTCGTGCGTTCGGATGGCCTCAGTCGAGAATATCGACCATGACCTTGCGCCCGTCGCGCTGCCCGTACGCCTTTACCAGCGTGCGGATTTCCTTGGCGATGCGGCCCTGGCGGCCGATCACCTTGCCCATGTCGTCGGGCGCGACGTGAAGCTGAAGGGTCAGCGTGTCGCCGGCTTCAACCTCGTTTATCGAGATGGCGTCCGGGTCTTGCACAAGGCTGCGCACAATGTATGCGAGCAGCTCTTTGACGTTGTGGTTTTCCATAGATTACAGAACACCGGCCTTTTTGAGCAGTCCGCGAACGGTATCGGTGGGCTGTGCGCCGTTTTTGACCCACTGGTGCACACGTTCGGCATCCACCTTGATTTCGGCAGGATTGGTCAGGGGATTATAGGTGCCCAGCTCTTCAATGAACCGGCCGTCGCGCGGGGAACGGGAATCGGCGACGATGATGCGGTAAAACGGAGCCTTTTTAGCGCCCATTCTCTTCAGTCTGATCTTAACCATGCTTTTCACCTCCGTATATTTTCTCTGTATATTGCAATATGTTATTGCCTAAAACGGGAACCTGAACCCGCCGCGCCGCAGCTTTTTGCCGCCGCCGGCCAGCTGCTTCATCATCTTCTGCGCGGCGTCGAACTGCTTGAGCAGGCGGTTGACGTCTTCGATTTTCAGGCCGCAGCCGGCGGCGATGCGCTTTTTGCGGCTGAAATTGAGAATGTCGGGGTTGTCGCGCTCGCGCGGGGTCATGGATAAAATAATGGCTTCGGTCCGCGCCATCTGCTTTTCATCAACCTGCGCGCCGGCCAGCGCCTTGCCCGCGCCGCCGGGGAGCATGGCGGCAATTTCGCTCATGCCGCCCATGTTTTTCATCTGCTTCATCTGGTCGTAAAAATCGGTCAGCGTCAGTTTGCCCTGGCGCATCCGCTTTTCCAGATCCTGCGCTTTTTTTTCGTCAAAGGACTCCTGCGCCTTTTCAATCAGGGACATGACGTCGCCCATGCCCAGAATACGCGACGCCATGCGGTCGGGGTAAAACGGCTCGATGGCGTCGAGCTTTTCACCCATACCGCAGAACTTGATGGGCTTGCCGGTGACGGCGCGGATCGAAAGCGCGGCGCCGCCGCGGCTGTCGCCGTCGAGCTTGGTCATGAGCACCGAGTCGATGCCCAAAGCCTCGTCAAACGCCGAGGCGGCGTTGACGGCGTCCTGCCCCGTCATGCCGTCGACAACCAGCATGATTTCGTGCGGCTTGACGGCGGCTTTGATGTTTTTCAGCTCCTGCATGAGCTGTTCGTCGATATGCAGGCGCCCCGCCGTGTCGATGAACAGCATGTCGTTGCCGTGCCGGCGGGCGTGCTCGTACGCCGCCTGGGCAATGGCGACCGGGTCGCCCTGTCCCTGCTCAAACACCGGGATGTCAAGCTTGCCGCCGACCACCTTGAGCTGCTCGATGGTCGCCGGACGGTAGACGTCGCAGGCCACGAGCAGGGGACGGCGGCTTTCGCGCTTTTTAAAGTACCCGGCCAGCTTGGCAATGTTGGTCGTTTTGCCCGCGCCCTGCAGCCCGACGAACATGATGACCGTCGGGGGCGAATTGGCCATGCGGATGCGGCTCTGGCCGCCCCCCATCAGGGCGCACAGCTCGTCGTTGACGATTTTGACAACCTGCTGGGCGGGCGACAGGCTTTCAAGAATGTCTTCGCCCACCGCCTTTTCGCTGACGCGGGCGATAAAGTCCTTGACCACGCGGAAATTGACGTCCGCTTCGAGCAGCGCCATGCGGATTTCGCGCATGGCCGCCTTGACGTCGCTTTCGGTCAGGCGCCCGCGCGAACGCAGGTTCTTGAATACCTTGTTGAGTTTTTCGGTCAGTCCTTCAAATGCCATCAGTTGTCTCCCATCAGCTCGCGGGTCAGCGTCAGGATCTCCCCGACCGCCCCGGCGATTTCATAGCTTTTGACGCGGGCGTTGACCTGGTTGATATACGCGGCGTTTTCGGCGATCTTCCGCACGCGCGCCTCGACGCCGCCGTAACGGCGCACAAGGTGCAGCCGATCCTCGGTGTCGCGCAGGATGGCCTCGGCGCGGACAATGGCGTCGCGCACGCCCTGGCGCGAAATTTCCGCCTGCTCGGCGATTTCAGACAGTGATAAATCTTCATTATAATACAAATCGAAAAGCTCTTTTTGCTTTTCCGTCAAAAGTTCGCCGTAAAAGTCGAACAGCATCGACATGGTAAAGGTATCGCTTTTCACAGGTCATCCCCGCTTTCTGTAAAGCCGCGACGCTTTACAACAAAAGATACTATACATGATTTCCCTGCAAAAGTCAAGGGGGATCCGCGTGCTTTTCAGCCCTTGAAAAAATCGGCGGCCGCGGCTATAATAAGGGGTATTCCCCCTGAAAGGATGTGACGGGTTTTCCCGCACGGCATGACTCACACCATCGGATTCCCCGGGCTTTTTGAAAAAGCCTTTACGCTGAACAACGAGGCGCTGGCCTTTTCCGTCGGTTCGTTTGATTTCAGCATCAAATGGTACGGCGTCATCATTGCCTTCGGTTTTATCCTGGCTGTTTTATATGTCACGCGGCGGGCGCCGCAGTTTGGCACGAGCAGCGATGAAATCATCGACATGCTTTTGTGGGCGCTGCCTGTCGGCATTGTCGGGGCACGGCTCTATTTTGTCTTCAACAAATGGGACAATTACAGCGAGCACCCCGGGGACATTATTAAGATCTGGGAAGGCGGCCTTGCAATTTACGGCGGCATTATCGCCGCATTCCTGACCGTTGCCGTCTTTTGCCGCGTGCGCAAATGCAACATGCTGGGAATGATGGACGTCGGTTCGCTCGGGCTGCTCATCGGACAGCTGGTCGGCCGCTGGGCCAACTTTGTCAACGCCGAGGCGCACGGCGGCGAAACCGATCTGCCCTGGGGCATGAGCATTGACGGCGGCGCGCCGGTGCACCCGACTTTTCTGTACGAATCGCTGTGGAACCTTGCCGGCTTTGCGCTGCTGCATTTTTATTCCAAAAAGAAGCGCGCGTTTGCCGGCGAGATCACGCTGCTGTATTTCGCCTGGTACGGCTTCGGGCGCTTTTTCATCGAAGGGCTGCGTACCGACAGCCTGTACCTGGGCCATACCGACATCCGCATTTCTCAGGCGCTGGCGCTCGTTCTGTTCCTGGGCGCCGGCGGGTGGTGGCTGTACCTGCGCCTGTCCAAAAACTATAAGCCCATTGTCAAGGAGGATATGAAAAATGCCGACAATCATTGATGGAAAGACCACTGCCAAAAAGCTGCGCGAAAGCGTCCTGCACCAGACCGAGCAGCTCAAAGCCCAGGGCGTGGTGCCCGGGCTGGCCGTCATTTTGGTGGGCGACGACCCGGCGTCGCAGATTTACGTCCGCAATAAGGAAAAGGCGTGCGCCGACTGCGGGTTTTACAGCGAAAAGCACGCGCTGCCCGCGTCAACGACCGAAGAAGAGCTGCTGGCGCTTATTGACAGGCTTAACCGCGACGATCGCATCAGCGGCATTTTGTGCCAGCTGCCTGTGCCCGGGCACATTGACGAGCAAAAGGTCATTCTGGCCATTGACCCCAAAAAGGATGTCGACGCCTTCCACCCCCAGAACGTCGGCCGCATCATGACGGGCGACATTCTGTTTGCGCCGTGTACGCCAGCCGGCGTCATGACGCTGCTCGACACCTACGGAATCGATCCCAAAGGCAAAAAATGCGTCGTCGTCGGGCGGTCCAACATCGTCGGCAAGCCGCAGGCCATGCTGCTGCTGCACCGCCACGGCACGGTGACCATCTGCCATTCGCGCACCGTCGACCTGCCGGCTGAAACCCGCCAGGCCGATATTCTGGTCGCCGCCATCGGCAAGCCCAAGTTCATCACCGCCGACATGGTCAAAGAAGGGGCCGTCGTCATCGACGTCGGCATGGATCGCGACGAAAACGGCAAACTGTGCGGCGACGTGGACTATGACAACGTCGCGCCCAAGTGCTCGTTCATCACGCCGGTGCCCGGCGGCGTCGGACCCATGACCATCGCTACGCTGATGCAGAACACCCTGCTGGCCGCCAAGCTGCAGCACGGCCTGCAATAAACGCCATCCTGCGCATTCAGCGGCAGATCCCGCAGGATCTGCCGCTGTTTTTTGCGGCTTTTATCCAAAGGGTGCGGCAGGGTCAAAAAGATGGAAAAAAGTATTGATTTCATCGGCTTTTCGCGGTAATCTATATAAGAGCATATTTCCTGTGCGGCCGGAACGGCTGTACAGGCGGCTGTTTTGCGAAAGGAGCAGGGAAAATGGAGATCAAACTGGGTGAAAAGCTCAGAAAGGTCCGCAAGGAAAGAGGCATGAGCATCGCCGCGCTGGCAGAAAAAGCAGGCGTCAGCCCGGGAATGATCAGTCAAATCGAGCGCAACACCACGGTTCCGTCCATTTTGCTGTTTGCCAAGATCGCCAAAGCGCTGGATGAAAACATTTCGTATTTTCTCGACGAAGAGCAGCCGCGCGAGCGGGTGTCCCTCATCCGATCGGGCGCGCACCGCGTGGTCAGCGGGACGGGGAATGAGTACCATCTGCTGACCCTGAACCCGGATCGGCAGATCGAAATGTACAAGGTCATTTTTAAAAAGAGCCGCGACGACCACGGCTGTCTGGCCGTGCACGAAGGGGCGGAGTGCGGCTTTCTGCTGTCGGGGCACCTGCGGATCCTGACGAGCGAAGGCGAATACGACATGCTGCCCGGGGACAGCATTTATTTTGAAAGCACGCTGCCGCACCGCATCGTCAACGTCAATGAAGACGGCGCCGACTGTGTCGCCATCTGGGCGCAGACCCCGTTTACATGGTAAAAGGAGAAAACCGGATGAAACAGAAACTTTCCCTGCTGCTGGCCGCTTTGCTGCTGGTTTCTGCCCTGACGGCCTGCAATGCGCAGACGTCGGCGGTATCGCCTTTCCGCAAGCTGCGGGACGACGCGCTGGCACAGTCTGTCGGGCAGGCGGCGCAGGCTTTTTATGATGAGCGGCAGCCGGTCGGGCTGTCGGTCGGCGTCATCCGCGACGGGCGGGTTCAGTTTTTTAACTACGGCGTCAAAAGCGCGGGCGGCGAAGCGGTGACTGAAAATACCCGGTTCGAACTGGGGGATGTTTCACAGGCCCTGGCGGGCGTTGTGCTGGGCACGCTGAGCAGTGTGGAAACGCTCAACATCCGGACGACCAACACCGTGCAGGAGTTCATGCCCTATTTTGAACTACCGGACTACGACGGCGAGCCCATCCAGTGGTGGCATCTGGCCGCCCATGTTTCGGGGCTGCCCGCGCTGCCCGACAATTTCGTGCCGGAAGGCGATAATCCCTTTGCCGGGTACTCGGCCGCCAGCCTGCGCCAGTACCTGTCGCAGGCCGAGCTGCTGTCCGAGCCGGGCAGCGAATACCTGTATTCCGAACTCGGCGCAGGATTTTTGGGCTATGCCCTGTCTTACGCCATGCGTTCGCCCTATGAGTACCTGCTGCAGGCGCGGGTCATCTGGCCGCTCGGCATGTCGAACACGTCAATCTTCCTGACCGAAGAGCAGGAAGAGGTGCGCGCCATGCCGCACGACGCGTCGGGCCAGCCGGTCAGCCAGTGGGATTATGCCGCCCTGCAGTCGGCCGGCGGGGTTAAGAGCACGGCCTATGACCTGATGCTGTATCTGGCGGCCAACATGGGGCAGATCCCCGTCGAGGCAGAGACGCTGACGCTGGGAATGCAGGAAGCGCAGAAAGTCTGGTTTGACGACGGCGAAAATACCGTCGGCCTGGGCCTGCGGCACGGGCAGGCCGGCGGCAGGCCGGTGCTGTGGCAGAGCGGCATAACCGGCGGTTACGGCAGCTATATCGGGTTTGTGCCCGAGACGGGCACGGGAGTGGCCGTTTTGTGCAACAGCGCCGTCGATGTGCAGGAGCTCGGTGCGCAGATCCTTTCACTGATGCAGGAATGACAACGTATCAATATATTTAGGGAGGAACCGTTTATGGATCTCAAGTACTACAACTCGTATGCCGAAGTCGATCTTGACGCCATACGGGACAACTTTGCCAAAGTACAGGCGCATATCGGCCCCAACCAGGGCCAGATCCCTGTCATTAAGGGCAATGCCTATGGCATGGGCACGCTGCCCATCGCCCGCACCATGATCGAGGACTGCGGGGTCGGCATCGTGGGCAATGCTCAGATTGTCGAAGCGGCCCAGATCCGCGAAGCCGGCTACAAAGATGTTGACATCCTTATCATGGGCGGCGCACCGTTCCACGCCATTCCCTACGCCGTGACCTACCGCCTGCAGCTGCCGCTGTTTAACAAAGAAAGCGTGCTTGCGCTGTCCAAAGCGGCGCGCGATCAGGGCGTTTCGCGCGTCGAAGCGCAGATCAAGGTCGAAACCGGCCTCAACCGCATCGGCGCCCGCCCGGGGCAGCAGCTGGCCGAGCTGCTCGACTGCATCCGCGAATGCGGCAATATCGAAATCGTCGGCTGCTTTACCCACTTCTCGACGTCGACGGCGTACAATGACCCCTTTACACTGGAACAGTACGGGCGGTTTGAAGAGGGCGTCGCGCAGATCAAGGCGGCGGGCTGGACCAATATGCGTTATATCCACTGCGCCAATACGGGTGCGACCGTGTGGCTTGAAAAGGCCAGGGAGCTGTGCACCCACGTCCGCAACGGCAGCCTGTATCTGGGTTACAGCTCGATGGACGATTATTCCAACCCCCTCAACGTCAAAGAGCCTTTCTCGTGGCGCGCCTTTATCACCAACATCCATGAAATCGGCCCGGGAGAAAGCGTTGGCTACAACCGCTATTTCAAGGCTGACAAGCCGACGACGGTCGGCACGGTCAGCGTTGGCTACGGCGACGGCTTCTACCGTCCGCTGGCCATGAACTTCGGCCCTGTGCTGGTCAACGACACCCGCACCCGTTACCTCGGCATCTGCATGGATCAGACCTTTGTCGACCTTACCGGCATCGACTGCAAGCTGGGCGACGAAGTCACCATTTTCGGCTATTCCAAGGGCGGCGAACTGCTGTCGGCCTTTGAACTCGAGCGTTTCACCGGTCAAAGCTTTGTCTACCCCATCTGCAGCCTGAACCACCGTGTGCTGCGCGTTTACAAGGGCGAAAAAAACAAATAACGTCTGAAAAACACAGAAAAAGGGACGCCGCCGGCGTCCCTTTTTTGAGCGCAGGGCTCACATCCCTGGCGGGATCGGCTGTGTTGCAGGCGGCTGGCCGCGCAACTGGTCGAAAAAGGGCGTTTTTCTATTCCAAACAGCCGGCAAATGTGGTATACTGAAATTATTCGTCGGACAGGAGGAGTATCCGGTGGAACAGAAAAGAAACCCGCGCCCGGGCGGCCGCGGCCGCCGCGGGTCGGTTTACGCAGCCAATGAGCGATACGAAAGGGAAACCGCAGAACGGGAAGACCTGCTCGAGGGAAAAAACGCCGTTTGGGAGGCGCTGAGCGCCGGCCGGCAGCTGGACAAGCTGTTTTTTGCCAGCGGGTCGGCGTCGTCGGTCGGGCATATCATCGACCGCGCCCGCAAACAGGGGGTTCCGGTGCAGGAATGTGACCGCCGCAAGCTGGACCGCATGAGCGCCACGGGCGCGCACCAGGGGGTTATCGCCGTTGCGGCGGCGGCGCGGTACGCTTCGGTTGTCGACATCCTGGCCCTGGCCGCCGGCCGGGGGGAAGCGCCGCTCGTCGTTTTGTGCGACGGCATCACCGATCCGCACAACCTCGGGGCCATCATTCGCTCGGCGGAAGTGGCGGGCGCGCACGGCGTCGTCATCCCCCGCCGCCGCAGTGCGGGCCTCAACGGCGCGTGCGCCAAAGCGGCGGCCGGCGCGCTGGAACACCTGCCGGTCGCGCGGGTCAGCAACCTGCCCGCAGCCATGGCCGAGCTCAAGCAGAACGGGCTGTTCCTGTTTGCCGCCGACATGCACGGCCCCAGCCTTTACGAGACCGACCTGACGGCGCCGGCCGGCATTGTCATCGGGTCGGAAGGCGAGGGGCTTTCACGCCTGGTGCGCGAAAGCTGCGATGCCGTTGTCAGCATCCCGCAGCACGGGCGCATCCCCTCGCTCAATGCGTCCAATGCGGCGGCCGTTTTGTTGTTTGAGGCGGTGCGGCAGCGCAGCGCCCGGTAAGCAAAAGTCGGAGGCAGTTTTTTTGGAAGAGCAGTATACCCTGGAAGAAATTATCGCCGAAGTCAAAAGCGGCAAGCTGTCACAGGATCCGGGCGCGGCGGAAGGCGGGCCCGCGCCGCGGCGTGTCCGTCCGGAGCAGGAACCACAGCCCCGGCAGTCCCGCCCGGAACCAGAGGAAGGAGTGCAGCCGCGCCACGCCGCGGAGCCGGCAGACGAGCAGCCTGCGCCGCGTCTTCGTCCCGCGGCCCCGCCCCCGGTGCGTCCGCGGCAGGCGCCGCAGGACGGGGAGGCGGATCCCATACCGCCGCAGGAAAGCCAGCCGGCCGAGAGGCCCGCGGCCCGCGCCAAGATCCTGGAGTTCCCCGACACGGGGCGCGGCGGCGAAGAAGAAAAGCCTCGCCGCCGGACACGCGCGCCGTGGCGCACGCAGGCGCCGGCAGACTGGGAGGCGCCCGAGCCCGAAGACCTGCCTGGGGAAGAGGAAGACGAAGGCATCCACACTGCCCCCGGCCGGCCGTACGACCTGTCCAGCCCCTCTTTTGACGACGCCGGGCAGGGGGCGGCCTACTGCACGGCAAAAACGGCATCGCTGTCGGCACGCATTTTGTTTTTGCTGCCCCTTTTGGCCGCTTCGGTCTACATGACGCTGGCCCCTATGCTGGGGCTGCCCATGCCGGCGCGTTTCACCTATGTTGAACAGCCGTTTTTCTATATCCTGACGCTGTGCGGCATGGAAGTGTGCGCCATGCTGCTCGCCGCCGACGTCACGGGAGCCGGCCTGTACCGGCTGGCAGTGCTGCGGCCGACGCTGGACAGCGCTGTGCTGTTCAGCTGCCTGTGTACGCTGGCCCACGCCGTATCCATCATTGCCGTGCCCGAATGGGGCGGTTACCTGCCCTATTCCTGCGTTTCGGTGCTGATCTGCCTGCTGGCTGTCATGGCAAAGCGCCAGCGCGCCGATATTTTAAAGCGCGCCTATAAAATCTGCCAGGTGGCGACCGCGCCGACGGCGGTCAAACGCATCCGCCTGCCCGACGGCGCCCTTGCCGCCGTCAAAACCCAGCAGGGCGCTTATCCGGATGTCGAGCGCCTGGCCGAACCGAGCCGGGCCGAGCGCATATCCACGCTGTATGCCCCCGTCGTCATTGCCGCCTGCCTGGCCCTGGCCGCGGCGGCGACCTTTGGCCAGGGGCAGGGGCAGCTCTTTTTGTGGGCGCTGGCCGCGCTGTCGTCGGTCTGCGTACCCATCCCGCTGATTTTTGCGTCGACGGGCCCGGCGCGCCGGGTGGCCAAAAAACTGTTTACTTCGGGTGCGGCGCTGCTCGGCAGCCGCGGCGCTGTGCGCCTGTCACAGTGCCGCGCAGCCGTTTTGCGCGACGGCGACCTGTTCCCGGCGGGCAGCGTTGCCATCACGGGGATGAAGCTGTCCAATGCCATGCCGATGGAAGAGGTCATCGGCACGGCAGCGGCGGTCTTTTCGGTCTGCGGCAGCGGCGTCGGCAAGGCTTTTTCCGACTTTGCCCGGCAGCAGTATATCACCGTCAAACGGGCCGACGATTTCCGCTTTTTTGAGACGGGCGGAATGTCGGCCAATGTCGGGGGGCGCTATGTTCTGGCGGGCAGCCCCAGTTTCCTGATGCGCATGGGCGTCCGCGTCTCGCTGAGCCGCAAGCTGGCCGACGGGCTGTGTCTGGCCATCGATTCGGCGTTTGCCGGCGTTTTTACCGTCAAATACGCCGTACAGCCGCAGTCTTTTTCCACTTTCCGCGTATTGCAGCGGTGCCGGCTTCGTCCGGTGCTGGCGACGGTGTTTTTCGGCCTGACGCAGGCGCTTGTTGAGAAGCGTTTTGAGCTGCGCGACGGCGGAGCGGACTACCCCGACATGGCTGACCGCATCGAGCTTTCAGCGCCCGAATGCGGCCGCAGGGAAGAGCCGCTGGCCCTTTTGTCCCGCGATTCGTCCATGGCCTTTGCCGAGGCGGCCGGCGGCGCGCGTCAGCAGTGCCGCGCCGAAAAGCTGGGCATTGCCGTCGGGCTGGTCAGCGCGGCGATCGGGCTGTTTTTCATGTATTTTCTGGTCGCGTCTTTCAAGGCGTCGAGCGCGACGCCGTACAATGTCCTGCTTTTCCTGCTGCTGTGGGAAGTCCCGGCGCTGCTGTGCGGCCTGCTCATTACAAAATTTTGACGTTTTATCAAAAATCCCAAAAAATATGTTGAACTGGCGGACGATTTATTATATAATAGCTAAGACGTGGTTATGGAACGGTAACTGCGGTTTGACGCCGCGGCACAGGTCCTGCGGGTCTGGCGAATACAGGCCGCTGTCCGGCGGCTGCGGCGATCTTTTACCTTGAAGGAGAGACGTATATGGCATATCCCATTGACAAAATCCGCAATGTTTGCTTGCTGGGACACGGTGGCGACGGAAAGACATCGCTGGCGGAAAGCCTGCTGTTTTTGACCGGCGGGACCGACCGCCTGGGCAAGGTGTCTGACGGAAATACTGTCTGCGATTTCGACCCCGAAGAGGTCAAACGCCAGATTTCCATTTCCACGGCGCTGGCTCCTGTCGAGTACAAGGGCCATATCGTCAATGTTATCGACACTCCGGGTTACTTTGACTTCGAAGGCGAAGTTGCGCAGGCCCTGCGCGTCGCCGACTGCGGCATCATTGTCGTCTCGGCCAAAAACGGCTGTGCCGTCGGCACTGAAAAAGCGTGGAAGGCCGTGCAGAAGAAAAAGCTGCCCTCGTTCTTTTACATTTCCAAAGTCGACGAAGAACATGCCGATTTTGACAAGGCTTACGAAAGCCTGCGGACTGCGTTCGGCAACGCGGCCACGCCCTTTGTCATTCCCCTGTTCGACGAAAACGGCAAGGCGCAGGGCGTCATCAACCTGCTGACTGAAAAGGTCTATAAAGCGGACGGCAACAAAATCACCGAACACCCGCTGCCCGACAACAAAAAGGAAAAGGTTGAGCGCCTGCGCAACGCGCTGGTCGAGAGCGTCGCCGAAACGTCGGAAGAGATGCTGGACAAGTACCTGGCCGGCGAGAGCTTCACTGACGAAGAACTGCGCCAGGGCCTGCGCCAGGGCGTCCTGAAGGGCGACGTCGTCCCCGTGGTCTGCGGTTCGGCGCTGACCGGATTTGGCACCATGCAGCTGCTCGAAACCATCATCGACTTCGCCCCTGCGCCCAACGAAGTGCGCGTGGAAGAGGGTGTCAACGAAGACGGCGAGCCGGTTGAAGTCAAGTACGATCCCGATGGCAAGACCATCGCCCTGGTTTTCAAGACCATTGCCGACCAGTACGGGCGCTTCTCGTTCTTTAAGGTCATTTCGGGCAAGGTGACGGCCGACATGACGTTGCAGAACACCCGCAGCGGCGCCAGCGAAAAAATGGGGCACATCTATATTGTCAAGGGCAAAAAGAACTACGAAGTGAAAGAAGTCGGCTGCGGCGACATCGGCGCTGTTTCCAAGCTGACCGACACCAGCACCGGCGATACGCTGTGCGCTGCGGGCGTCGGTATCACTTTAAAGGGCATTGAGTTTGCCGAGCCGTGTTACAGCCAGGTCATTTCGCCTAAGGTCAAGGGCGGCGAAGAAAAAATTGCTTCCGGCCTGGCCCGCCTGCATGATGAAGACCCGACTTTTACCGTCGTCAACAACCCCGAGACCAAGCAGATGATCATTTCGGGCGCCGGCGACATTCATATTGACGTGCTGTGCTCTAAACTCAAGAGCAAGTTTGGTGTCGAAGTCGAGCTGAGCGATCCCAAAGTCGCCTATCGCGAGACAATCCGCAAAAAGGTGTCGATGGTCGAAGGCAACCACAAAAAGCAGTCGGGCGGCCACGGCCAGTACGGCAATGTCAAGATGGATTTCGAGCCCATCGAAGGCGAGGACTTCGTCTTTGAAGAAAAGATTTTCGGCGGCAGCGTGCCGAAGAACTTCCACCCCGCAGTCGAAAAGGGCATCCGCGAGGCCATGGAGCACGGCGTTTTGGCCGGGTACCCGATGGTCGGGCTCAAAGCGACGCTGATGGACGGCAAGTATCATGACGTCGACTCCAACGAGTTGTCCTTTAAAATGGCGGCCCGGCTGGCCTATAAGGCCGGTATCCCGCAGGCCAACCCGGTCATCCTCGAGCCGGTGTACTCGATGAAGATCTGCGTGCCCGACAGCAATACCGGCGACGTCATGGGCGACATGAACAAGCGCCGCGGCCGTATTCTGGGAATGGAGCCCCAGGGCGACGGCACCCAGATTGTCGAGGCAGAGGTTCCGCAGAGCGAAATTGCCGACTACGCCATCGCGCTGCGCTCGATGACGCAGGGACGCGGCTCGTTCACCGCCAAGTTCGAGCGGTATGAGCAGGTCCCGGCCAATGTGCAGGAAAAGATTATTGCCGAAGCCAAGTTCTCGGCAGATGACGACGAATAGTCATTGATTTTTCCAGGCCCGGTGGGCATTGTCCACCGGGCTTTTTTTAC
>CALWJQ010000065.1 GCA_944381055.1 uncultured Clostridia bacterium
GACGCCGGCTTCACCGAGTCCCAGGTCACCATCGTCCGCGCCTGGCAGGACTATGACGACGGCCGCCTCGAGTACGAGATCGAGTTCTACAAAGACAACGTCGAGTACGACTACGAGATCGACGCCGCCACCGGCAAAATCCTCAGCCGCGACTACGACGCCGAAGGCTACGCCCCCGTCATCAACAACCCCGCCACCTCCTCCGGCTCCGCTGTCACCCTTGACCAGGCCAAGGCCATCGCCCTGAAAGACGCCGGCGTCACCGAGTCCCAGGTCACCATCGTCCGCGCCCGTCAGGATTACGACGACGGCCGCCTCGAGTACGAGATCGAGTTCTACAAAGACAACGTCGAATACGACTACGAGATCGACGCCGCCACCGGCAAAATCCTCAGCCGCGACTACGATGCCGAAGGCTACGCCCCCGTCATCAACAACCCCACCACCTCGTCCGGCGCTGCCGTCACCCTTGACCAGGCCAAGGCCATTGCCCTGAAAGACGCCGGCTTCACCGAGTCCCAGGTCACCATCGTCCGCGCCTGGCAGGACTATGACGACGGCCGCCTCGAGTACGAGATCGAGTTCTACAAAGACAACGTCGAGTACGACTACGAAATCGACGCCGCCACCGGCAAAATCCTCAGCCGCGACTACGATGCCGAGGGCTACGCCCCCGCACAGACCGGCAATGCCATGAGCATGGACAAAGCCAAGCAGCTGGTGCTGAACCAGGTTCCCGGCGCGACGGTCAACAACATTGTGCAGTTCAAGCTCGACTATGACGACGGCCGCCAGATGTACGAAGGCAAGCTCTTCTATAACGGCCTGGAATACGAGTTCGAGATGGATGCCGTCACCGGCGTGTTCTATGAATGGGAAATCGATCGCTGAATCGATACAGCAAAAAGGACGCCCCTAGGGGCGTCCTTTTTTGTGCCGGTGCGGCGGCTTGTCTTGCCTGCTTTTTACTTTTTCGGCCGGAAGATCATTTTGCCGCCGCGGGCGCCGGTGCATTTGCCGTCCTTAACGGCCATGACGCCGTTGACAAAGACATACTTGATGCCGATGTTGTCCACGTCGGCCGAGCCGTAATCGGCCGGACCGGCGATCGTGTCGGCGTCAAAGACGACAAAGTCGGCGTCCTTGCCCGCTTCGACGGTGCCCTTTTGAGTAAACCCGCCCATTTCGGCGGCCAGGCCGGTCATTTTGTGGATGGCCTGTTCCAGGGTGAGCAGGCCCTTTTCGCGGACAAAGGTGCCCAGGATGCGCGGATAGGTGGCAACGCTGCGCGGGTGTCCCATTTTGTGTTTTTCCTGCTGATGGCTGCCGTCGATGCCCACCATTGTGCGCGGGTACTTCATGATGTTTTCAATGTCCCAATGGCAAATCATGCGGTAAATGGCGCCGACGTCGGCTCCGTCCTCGCACAGAAGGTCAAAAATGACCTCGTACGGGTCTTTATTCTGCATTTCGGCGATTTCGGCAACCGACTTGCCGGTCAGTTCGGGGTGGCTGGGCGAGCTGACAATAACGCCGGCCGGCGTGCTGCCATAGATCAGGTTTTCGTACTCGTCGCTGTCATTGGCCAGCTGCTCGCGGATCTCGGCGCGGATTGCCGGGTCGTGCAGCATTTCAACCAGCTTGACAAGCCCTTGCGACGCATACTTGGGCGGCATGGACGACAGCAGGCTGGTCGAGCCGCCGTCATACGGGTACTGGTCAAGGCCGACCTTCAGGCCGCGCTGATTGGCCTCTTCGATCAGGCGCAGCGTCTCTTTGGATTTGCCCTCGTTGTGGCGGCCGGCGATTTTATGATGCGAAATCACGACCGGAATCCCGCAGGCCTCGGCAACGTGAATGGCTTCTTTGACCGACTCGATGACCTTGTTGCTCTCGTTGCGGATGTGGCTGGTGTAGCTGCTGCCCGGATACTCGGCTACGACCGAGCACAGCGCCTCGATTTCCTCGGGCTGCGAATAGCTTCCGGGCGGGTAAATAAGGCCGGTCGAAAGTCCCATGGCGCCGGCCTCCATGCCTTCGCGGACAAGGGCTTTCATCTTTTCCAGCTCCTCGTCGGTCGGCTTGCGGTTGTCATAGCCCATCACGTTGCCGCGGATGTTGCCGTGGCCCATGTAAAAGGCCATGTTGGTCGGCAGCTTCTGCTTGGCGATTTCTTCAAACACCGCTTTGGCCGTGCCGCCCTTTTCCTGGATGTTTTTCTGCTGCTGCTCGCTGATGTACGGGCCGACCGCCGAGAACTTGGGGTCGATGTACGGCTCGAGCGAGACGCCGCAGTGGCCGGTGATTTCGAACGTAATCCCCTGTTCGAGGATGTTGGCCGCGTCCAGGTCGGCCAGCACGGCCAGGTCGGAATGGGAATGCCAGTCGATGAAGCCGGCGCTGACGCACAGCCCCCCGACGTCGATCACCTCTTTGGCTTCCTGTCCGGCCAGATCCCCGACTTCGGTGATGACGCCGTCTTTGACGCCGACATCTGCCTGGAAGCGCGGCTTTCCGGTGCCGTCGACAACCGTTCCGTTTTTCAGAATCAGATCAAGCATTTTTTATCCTCCCTTACTTTTGCTTGTCAAATACAATGGGGGCGCACATGGGTTCAAGGGGAGCGGACAGCGACACGACAGCGCCCGTCAGGTCGTAGTCAAACCGCACCGGGACATACCCCGCGCCATCGCTGCGCGCGTCGGCCATGAACAGGTCGTACCCGGCCGGCCGCAGGGGCATGTCTTTGCACAAAATATGTATCACAAGCCCGCCGTCCTGCTCCCGCACCGTCAGGCGGCCGTAGCCGGGGTGGAAGAACTCGCCCGCATAGTCGGCGTTCGGCCGCGACTGCGCCGGCGCATTTTTAATGGCGTCTTCAATCTTTTTCTCCTGTTCCTGCGCCTGACGCCGCATGTTTTCCATGACATCCCAAAAACGCCCGGCCCAGTCGATCTCGCTCAAACCGAGCGCCAGGTCGCAGATGATGTACCCCAGGGCAGCGGGGCTCTGGTTGCGCTCCAGGTTGCTCAGAACGGAAAAGCCCACGCCTTTGCCCGGCAGGAATCCGACCAGGCTCTTGAAGCCGTCGATGGTGCCGCCGTGATGCACCAGCTTGTGCCCGCGGTAGCTTTCAATGAACCAGCCCTGTCCGTAGCTGGTGAAATCCACTTCTTCAAATCCGTAAGGCGCCATTTCGCCCGGCTTGATGATCATCTGCGGGCAATGCAGCTGATCGGCCATTTTTTCCGAAAACACGCGCTTGCCCTCAAACTGGCCGCGGCCCAGCTGCAGCCGGGCCCAGCGATCCAGATCGTGAACCGTCGAGCTGATGCAGCCGCAGCTGCCCAGGTGCGAGATGTCGTTGTATTCCATGCGCTCAAGCTGGCCGTCCCGGTACCGGTAGGGCTCGGCCTGGTTGGGGACCTTGCCCCGGTAATCGGACGCCTTGAGATAGGTCCGCGTCATCCCGAGCGGCTTCAGGATGCGCTCGGTGACAAAGTCCTGCCAGGGCTGTCCGGACAGCTTTTCGGTCAGGACCGTGGCCAAAGTGAACATCATGTTCTGGTAGTGCATCCGGGCGCGCGGTTCAAAAGCGGGGGGCAGGTACCGCAGGCGGTGCACGACGTCATAGATCGTGATGTCGCGGTCGTTGAGCCACATGATGTCATGGCGCGGCAGTCCGGACCGGTGCCCCAGCGCGTCGCGCACCGTCAAATGCTCGGTCATATAGCTGTCGTACATTTCAAAGTCGGGAAGGTAGGCCTTGACCGGCTTATCGAGGTCGCACTTGCCCTCGTCGCACAAAATGCACACCGCCGTGGCGATAAAGGCCTTGGACGCCGACGCGATGGCGTAAATGGTGTTTTCATCGGCCGGCACATTCTCTTCGACATTGGCAAGCCCGCCGCCGCAGAAAAAGCTTTCGCCGTCTTTGTGAACGCTGACGACAATCGAGGGGACGTGGTATTTTTCGCGGATGCCCTCAATGATGCAGTCGAGCCGTTGTTTCATTTCCTGATTTGTCATGGTTGCGCTCCTTTGCCTGTCTGTTTATCGAATTTTTTTGAAAACAATCCGTTCTTTAATGGCCGGTTCCAAATCGGCATGCAGCGCGACGACGCGGTTGGCGGCGTCGGTTTCAAAGCTGGCGGGGAACGCCGTGCCAAACACCGGGGCGCTCAGTTCAAAATGATTGTAGCTGACGTGTTCACACACGACTTCCATGCTGCCCCATTCGACATTTAATTTGCCGCTGCATACGGTCAGCACAAGCTCGCCGTACCCGGGGTTTTCATAGGTGCCTGCCGCCGCTTCAAGCGCAAAGGTCGGGGGCGCGTTTTCCGGCGTTTCGGCACGCGCCTTTTCCCGCGCCTCTTTCGCCGATTTGCGCATATCGGCATAGAAATCCTCGAGCCTGTCGACCCAGCTGACCGCCTCGTCGCCGAAATACAGATCGATCAGCGTGTACATAATGGCATTGTTCGCCGTGCTCGCATTTTGGTTGGTCAAAATGGACATGCCGAAGCCGGTTCCCGGCAAAAAGCACTGCATGGCAGAAAAGCCGTCGATATTGCCGCCGTGATGCACCAGCTTGCGGCCGCGGTAGCTTTCGATAAACCATCCCAGGCCGTAGGCCGGCAGGGCCGTATAGCCTTCGAACACCTTTCCGGTGCCGAAATCGTCGATCACCATCTGGTGTTTGTGGCATTCACGGATCATCTTCTGGGAAATAACCTGGGTATCGCCAACCTTCCCCTCGTTCAGGTGCAGGGCAACCCACTTTGCCATCTGGCGGGTCGTCGAATTGATGCTGCCCGCCGCCCCCATCACCTCGATGTCCTTATAGGCCATGCGCTTTGTCTCACCCGTCTCGCTGTCATAAGAATACCCACGGGCTGCGCGGGGATAGGCCGCCATGTCGCGGGCCGCATTGAAGTTGACCGGATCCATGCCCAGCGGCTTGAAAATGCGCTCGCGGACAAAATCTTCCCATTTCTGCCCCGAAATGCGCTGCACCAGGTAGCCGGCCAGCAGGAACATGTGGTTCTGGTACTGCATGGTGTAACGGAAGGGGGCGCTCGGCTTTAAATAGCGCAGCCGGTGCACCAGTTCTGCCGGCGTGATGGACTCCATGCGGGGGTACCAGGTGAACTCGTGACGCGGCAAGCCGCAGCGGTGGCACAAAATGTCGCGCACCGTCAGATTTTCAGTGACATAGCTGTCGTACATTTCAAACTCGGGGATGTGCTTTTTGACCGGATCGTCGAGCGTCAGCTTCCCGTCGTCGCACAAAATACAGAGCGCTGCGGCGACAAAAGCTTTGGTGCTCGATCCGATGGCATACATGGTGTCTTCGTCGGTGGGGATGTTTTCTTCCACGTTGCGCAGGCCGGCGTTCAGGCTGACAATCTTCCCATTGTCATAGACCGTGACGCTGGCTGACGGCGCATGAGATTTCTTCAGGATGTTCTCAAGCGCGGCCTGGGCTTTTTTGATGTCCAACATAACACTACCTCCCTGTATAAATGGACGGCCCGGGACAATCCGGGTCCCCTTTATTTGTTTATTATATCGTCAAACCAAAGCCGATGCAACTGTTTTGCCGCCGATGCTTATACGAAAAAAGGCCCCCCGGAGGGAGCCTTTTTTCTATAAGACAAACTGCATCGCGCGCAGCACTTCAAACAGATCTTTGGTTTTCAGCTGGATAATGTTGTCTTCGATTTTCTTGAACCCGGGGAAATACGACATCTTCGTCGCTTTGGCATGGTCGCGGTAGCAGATCTCGACCACGTATTTCTGCGGCAGCGAGCACAGCGCGCCCTGCAGATCCTGGCGCAGGGCCCGTTCGCTCTCTTCGCGGATGCGCTTGACGGCGAGAGCCGGCGAAATCGAACGGGTCGCGCTGCCCATGCCCGACTTGACAGGGACGGTCACCAGCTTGGGATGCAGGGGCATGGAATCGTCGCACAGCTGGCGGTCGCCGGAAAGGAAGACCGTCGGCACGCCCTCGAGCGCGCACGCCCAGCTGTACAGCATGAACTCGCTGGTCTTGACGCCGTTTATCTTGATCCACAGCGGCCCCAGCGTCATGGTGTGCGACAGGGGGTTGCCGTCGCGCCCGGCGGCATTGTGGTAGCCGACGAACATGGCGGCGTCAAAGCCGCTCTCAACGCCCTGGGCCATGCCATAGGGGTGTCCGGTCCAGTTGCGCTGGACTTCGACACATTCGGGCAGCTGGGTTACGTCTATATTGGTGCCGGATCCGTGGGCGTCCTTGACCAGGATGTAATCGGCGCCGGCGGCGATGGCACCTTCGCAGGCAGCCTTGACCTCGGCCGTCATCTGCCGTGCGTGGGCGGCCGCGCAGGCCTCGCGCATGGTGTGGGTTTCTTCCCACAAAGTCGTCGTCGTAATGCCCTCGATGTCGCAGCTGATAAATACGCGCATGAGTTCTGGTCCCTTCCTTTCACTTTTCACGTTATTTGCTGGCAGGCCGGCGGCGCCGGCCCGGTGCTTTTGTACTGTAACAGTATAGCACAGCTGCGCACCGCAGGGCAAGTGCAAAACACAGATATTTGCGGCCGCCCGGCGGGTTTACAGGTTTTCGGTTCTGTGCTACAATAAACAAAAGCACATGCTGCTCCGCACCTTTGCACTTTCTGAAAGGATGGACTGCCATGAACCGAAAAAACAAAACCCTGATCGCAGCGGGCGTGCTGGCGCTGCTGGCGGCCGCAGTGTTTCTTCCCACAGGCGCCGAATACTTCGCGCGCCGGAACGGCCCCTTTGAAGAATCTGTGCTGGCGGCTTTCGGCGTCAGCGCGCAAGATATTTATAACGTGCAGATCACTTTTTACGGCGAAGGGGAGTTCGACGCCGAAAGCCCGGAAGACTTCGCGCCCGTGCTCGACTATCTTTTGTCCCTGAACGCCTCGTCGGTTTTTCCGCAGAGTGCGGTTGACATGGCTGTGTCTGACCGGATTGTTTTTCTCGATTTCCCCGGCGGCAGCCTGTCCGTGCATCTGCTGAACAACCGCCGCTTTGCCGTCTGGGGCGACGGCGGGGAAGGCGCCGGCCACCATGTGTACCAGACGGACAGCGACATTGACCTGGACGTTTTCCGCTGCCAATTCAATCATTATTTTTAAATCTGCTTTAAAAAGCCCGCAATCTTATAAGATTGCGGGCTTTTTTCCATCATGATCCTGCGCGCAGCGTGATGCTGGTGACGACGCCGTTTTCCTGCGTCAGCTCCAAAACACCGGCTTCAATCTGCCCGCTGCCGTTGGGCAGTCTCCCATAAAGGTTCAGACACATTTCAACCGGGTCGCCGACGCGCAGGCCCCGCGGCGTCTGGTAGCGGTCGGTCAGCAGGGTAATGCAGTGGATGGTCGAGGCCTGCTCATAAGTATAGTATCCTGTCCGGACGCCGAGTGCGACATCGCCGTTGGAATACCAGGTTTCAGCCAGACCGTAATCGCCGTTTTCGTCTGGCTCCACAAGAACCTCTGTTTTGATGACTTTCATGTCCTGCGTCTGTTCCGGCGGCAGCTGAAAATAATCGTCCCCGAGCCGGAACCCGGCCATCATGCGTCCGTCATGATAGCTGTAAACATAGGCTATCTGCGACGGCATCATCAGGCCCGCCGAAAGGACAGAGGGAAGCATTTCCAGATAGAAATCCGGCACGAACAAGACGCCGTCCCGCATGACGGGCGCGGCCGTCCGGCCCGCCGTGTCCGCAGCACTCAAGATTTCGCCCGTCCGGTTGTCCTTGACCTGCGTGCTCCCTGCGCACAGGGTCAGGTCGCGGACCGCCCATCCGCCGCCGGACAGGCGGCCGCTGACAATGCGGTACCGGCCGCTGCCGAGATCCGTGGCCGTAAACCCGAAAAGATCTGCGATGTCAAAAAGAGGGAAGTAGACGACGTCGCCGCCGTCCGCCGGGGCTCCCGTAAACGGCGCGGCCGACAGCTCGACGCTTTCACGCCCTTTGACGGCGCCCCGCGCCGAACCGGGGCGAACGAACAGGAACTGCCCCGTGCTTTCATCGAGCGCGCGGACGCCCAGCGCCTGTCGAAACGCGTTTCCGCCGCAAACGGCCAGCCACAGAGCAAGCAAAAGCACCGCTGTATTTTTCACAACAGGACTCCTTTTCCGCGCCGCCTTTTATGCGGGCAGCTTCATGTTTTCCAGAACCTTTTGCGGCGCTCCGTCGTTTCTGTCCAGCCACAGCGTGCCGTCTGATTGGATATAGGCGACAAAATCATCCCCGCAGCCGACGGCAAAGAGCACGCTGCCGGCGATAAGGGAAGCGCCGCTGCCGCCGGCGCGCCACAGCTGCCCGTTTTGATCGATGTAGGTTACCGCGCGCGTCCCGCGTACGACTTGTTTGACACTGTCTGCAACGGCCTGCCCGCCCGTGCCGTCTGCGGCAAAGCGGCGCAGGACGCCGTCACGGCCGAGGACGACGGCGCAGCGTTCGGGGCCGACCATCTGCACACAGGCATGCACGGCGTCCCCGCACAGCCAGACAGCGTCTGAAGCGCCGTAAGGATCGATCATCCACGCGCCGCCAAAGGCGTCAAAGGCAAACCGGTCTTCGACCTTGACGCACCCGCTCAGCTCTCGTTCAAGAACCAGGTACGCGCAGAGCGGCTCGGCGCGCCACGGCGACGCCTCCAGGCTGTACCGGCCCCCGTCGGACAGGATCACCCGGCCGTCTGCCGCCGCGGGAACATACGGCTCAAAAATATCCGGACTGACCGCCCCTTCGGGCAGCGTGCCCGTCACCCGGCATGACCAGACCTCGCCGGAGCGCGTTAAAACAAGCCCGCCGTCCGAAATGGCCCCCACGCCGTCCATGACCCAAACGGGCCGGCTGCTCCACATGCCGCCCCAGACCCACAAACTGCCGTCGGTTTTCAGGGCCAGCGACAATTCCGCGGAATAGCGGACGTCGCTCACCGCGTCCAGGATACGGACGGGCGCGTCAGGGCCGCCTTCCGTCATCCCGTTTCCCAGCGACCCGCTGATCGACGAACCCCAGCCCCACAGCGCGCCGCTTTGGTCAATGGCAAAGGCCGGACCGCACCAGCTCTTTACACAGAGCTTCCGGGGGTCGCGCAATTCCATGGCAGGCACCAGATCCTCGCGGTCCGCGTCGGCCGGATCCCGTGCGAGGGACGGGCCGAAGTCGCCCCAGCTGGCCGAATAAACGGCACCGTCCGCCGCGACGGCAAAGGTCGTCCGCCGGTCGGCCATGTCCAAAATCCCTTTGTACGGCTCGTCCGTGTCGGGCACAGCGGCAGCAGAACCCAGGCACAAAACCAGCGACAGCAGAGTTCCCAGTATGTGCTGCGTCATAATGATGCGCTCCTTTGTCAGGGGTTTGATTTTGATGGAGATCCACAAAACCTTTCTTTATCATATCATAATCATACCATACCGGCGCACAAAAGCGAAGCCTTTTGCACACGCCGTGCCGGCGGCAAACGGTTTTCAGGCAGCAAAAAAGCCCGCAGGCAATCTGCGGGCTTTTCTTGGCGGAGAAAGAGGGATTTGAACCCTCGCGACGCGTTAACGCCCTACTCCCTTAGCAGGGGAGCCCCTTCACCACTTGGGTATTTCTCCATATCCGGTTAAATTGGCGGAGAGAGTGGGATTCGAACCCACGGATGCTTGCACATCGCCGGTTTTCAAGACCGGTGCCTTAAACCAACTCGACCATCTCTCCACGATTTGGCTCAGGCTAGCTTGTATATTCTATCACACTGTACAGGCAGATGTCAATATTATCCCCGGATTTTTCTGCTGTATTCTTGCCGGGGGCGGTACATGAGCCGTCCCGCCCCGGCAAGAATATCATTTTTTGTATATTATTTGCTTTAGTCTACTGTCTGTTGTTTTCTTTGCCCGTCACTCTTTCGATCTCGACAGCGTAAACGCGGGTATGGCCCATTGACGTCTGAATACAGTCTTCAATCAGCGCCATATGGCCGGGCGTAAATTTCTGCCCGATCACGCGCATCCCGTGCGCTGCCTCTTCCCCTTCGGCCAGACGGACGGTTCCAAAGGCGACAGCCGAACGGTATTCCGTCGTCTTGTTGGGCGCGTTGATTTTGGCCCGTTCGACGGCCGTAACACAGACCTGGGGATGGGCGGCAAAACAATCAGACTTAAACCCCTGCATGGCACAGTGGAAGTACAGGGTTCTGTCCTCGACGGCGTGCGAGACCGTGACGCCGTAGGGGAAGCCGTCGGGCGTAATGCACGAAATCGTGGCAAACGGCGCTTTTTGCAGCGCTTCAAGCGCGGCTTCTTCGCTCAGTTCCCGGTCTTTGCGGCGCATGGCATAAGCGTTCATTCGCTGATGACCTCCATCCCGCCCATATAGGGACGCAAAACCTCAGGCACCGTCACCGTGCCGTCGGCGTTCTGGTAGTTTTCCAGAATCGCGGCGACCGCGCGCTCGGCCGGCAGGCTGGAACCGTTGAGCGTGTGCACCAGCTCGGTCTTTCCGCCCTTTTCGCGCTTAAACCGGATGCCGGCGCGGCGCGCCTGATAGTCGACATAGTTTGAACAGGACGAAATTTCAACATACCGGCCGTAAGACGGCATCCAGACCTCGATGTCGTACTGCTTGGCCTGGTTGGCCCCCATATCGCCGGTGCAGCAAATCACGACGCGGTAGGGAAGACCCAGGGCTTGCAGCAGGCTTTCGGCGTGCCGGGTCAGGCTTTCGAGCTCGTCCATGGAATTTTCCGGCAAAACAAACTTGACGATTTCGACCTTGTGGAACTGGTGCACGCGGATCAGCCCGCGGGTGTCGCGCCCGGCGGCGCCGGCTTCGCTGCGGAAGCAGGCCGTGTTGGTCGTGACGTAAATGGGCAGCTGTTCGGCGTCCAGGATTTCGCCGTTATAAAAATTGGTGGCCGGGATCTCGCCGGTCGAAATCAGGTAGTAGTCAGTGTCTTCAATTTTGAACATCTGGTCGGCGAACTTGGGCAGCTGCCCGGTGCCGGTCAGGGTGGCGCTGTTGGCCATAAAGGGGCACATCAGCTCGCGGAAGCCCGCTTTGCCGTTCTGATCGAGGCAGAAATTGAGGAAAGCACGCTCGAGCCGGGCGCCGCCGCCGACCATGAAGTTAAAGCGCGCGCCCGTCACTTTGGCGGCGCGGGGCGCGTCGATAATGCCCAGGCTGGCGCCGATATCCCAATGTGCCTGGACGGGGAAGTCAAACTGCCGCGGTTCGCCCCAGGTCCGCACGACGACGTTGTCGCCGCTGTCTTTTCCCTCGGGCACGCTGTCATCCGGCAGGCAGGGAATCCCCAGCATGACCTGCCGCAGCCCGGCTTCGATCTCGGACAGTTTGCCGGACAGCTCTTTGGCGCGGGCCGACAGCAGCTTCATTTCGGCCATGGCGGCCGTCGTGTCCTCGCCGTTTTTCTTCATTTCGGGGATGCGCTTGGACATGCGGTTCTGATCGGCTTTGATGGTTTCGCTTTCCTTAATCAGGCTGCGGCGCTGCTCGTCCAGCGCGACGGCGCGGTCAACTTCTTCGTCATAGCTGCGCCCCCGTTTGGCCAGCTGCGCTTTGACGCGCCCGGTCTCTTCGCGCACTACCTTAATATCCAGCATATACAATCTCCTATTCCATGTTGGACTTCAGGCCACGCAGCGCTTTGCACAACGCTTCGAGGCCGTCGTTGCCGTAATATTCAATGCTCAGCCGTCCTTTTTTCGGACCGTGCTGAATGGTGACCTTATACCCGGTCTGGGCCGACAGGCGCCGCTGCAAATCTTCAATATACATGGCGTCGTCCTGCCTGCGGCGGGAATCCGGCTTTTTGGGCTTTTGCAGCCGTTGGGCCAGTTTTTCGGTCTCGCGGACCGACATGCCCTGCGCCATGACCTTTTCGGCGGCCTTTTCCATCTGTTCGGGGTCGCCCAGCGAAAGCAGCGCCCGGCCGTGCCCGGCCGAAAGCTGCCCGCGCGACACCTTTTCGCGCAGGGGGGCGGGCAGGTTTAAAAGCCGCAGCGAATTGGCAACCGCGGGACGCGACTTGCCGACGCGCTCGGCCGCCTGCTCCTGCGTCATGTCATACTGCTCCATCAGCGTGCGGTAGCCTTCGGCCTCTTCGATGGGGTCGAGATCCTCGCGCTGCAGGTTTTCAATCAGCGCCAGCGCATACGCCGTCTCCTCGTCGACGTCGAGGATGTGGGCCGGGATCTCGTCCAGCCCGGCCAGCCGGGACGCGCGCCAGCGCCGTTCGCCGGCGATGATGCGGTAAATACCGCCGTCACGGCGCACCGTGATCGGGGTAATGACGCCGTTTTGGCGAATGCTGTCCGCCAGTTCATTGAGCGCCTGCTCGTCAAAAACATGGCGGGGCTGGTTGGGGCTGGGCTCGATATCACGGATTTTCAGGCCTGTCACAGGCTTTGCATCGGCCGGATCTTCGCCAAACAGGGCAGACAGGCCCTTTCCCAACCCCTTGGGCTGTTTATGATCGGCCATTTATCTTCCTCCTTTATTGCGGCGCAGCAGTTCGTCAGCGATCGCCGTATAGGCTTCGGCCCCGCGCGACAAACGGTCGTAAGCGATAATGGGCTTTCCGTGGCTCGGCGCTTCTGAAAGGCGCACATTGCGCGGCACCACGGTTTTAAAAACCTTGGGGCCGAAATACCGCTTGATTTCTTCGGCCACCTGCAAGGTCAGGTTGGTGCGCCCGTCGTACATCGTCAGCACAATGCCCTCGATGTCCAGCGGGGGATTGATCGACCGTTTGACCGTCCGGATGGTCGACACCAGCTGTGTCAGCCCCTCGAGCGCATAATATTCGCACTGCATGGGCACCAGCACGGTGTCGGCGGCGGCCAGGGCATTGATCGTCAAAAGCCCGAGCGAGGGCGGACAGTCGATAAAAATATAATCGTATTGACTGCGCAGGGGGGACAGCACGCCGCGCAGCGCCTGCTGGCGGTCTTCCAGGCCGGCCAGCTCCTGTTCAATGGCGGCCAGATTGATGTCCGCAGGCAGCAGATCACACCAGCGGGTACGGCACAGCGCCTGCTGCACTGTACACTGGCCGGTCAGCACGCCGTAAATGCCTTTGCCGCCCGCCGAAACGCCCAGCCCCGAACTGGCGTTGCCCTGCGGATCAAAGTCGCACAAAAGCACCCTTTGCCCGCGCGCGGCAACGCAGCAGGCCACGTTGACGGCCGTCGTCGTTTTCCCGACGCCGCCCTTTTGGTTGGAAAGCGCGATGATCTTGCCCATTGCCCCACCTCTTGTCTGATCTGTTTTTATTATAGCACCGCAGAAAGAGGCTGTAAAGCAAAAAAGCCATCCGCCCCGAAAAGCAATCGGGGCCGGACGGCCGGACTTTGCTCTGCCCCGGGCCGGGGCAGAAAAAGAGAAAGAAAGGAAAGGGGGGTGGACAATGTGTGCCAGGGCCGGCCGCAACAGCCTTTTTCAGCCCGCTCACGGCCGCGTTTCACGTGAAACAGTCAACGCCTTTACAGGCTCAAAAGCCTGTCACAGCAAGGCTTTGCGGCCGCGCGGGCCTGTCAGCGCGCCGCAGGCGGCTGCGCAATTTTAATGGTCAGCACCAGCCCGTCCGGGCTGTCTTTACGGTCAATTTCGGCGCCGACACCGGCCGACTGCATGAGCGCCACCGCACGGTTGACGGTGTTGAGAAACAGCCGCACATCGCGCACCAGCACTTTGCGCCGCCCGGCAGGCGGCTGTTTCTTGCCGCACAGCAGGCGGTCAACCCAGGCCTCGGCCTGCTCGACATTGAGCCCGCGGCGGGCGATTTCGGCGGCGGCCTGCGCCTGTGCTTCCGGATCGGTCAGGCGGAGCAGGGTCCGGGCATGGCGTTCGGTCAGGCTGTGCTCGCGCACCAGCGCCACGGTCTCGGGCGCGAGTTTGAGCAGCCGCAATTTGTTGGCCACCGCCGACTGGGTCTTGCCGACCCGTTCGGCCGCCTGCTGCTGTGTCATGCCGTACAGCTCGGTCAAACGCTGCAGTCCCAGCGCTTCTTCAAAAAAGTCCAAATCGCGGCGCTGCAGGTTTTCGACCAGCGCCATCAGGGCGCTGTCTTCTTCTTCAGCCGAAACAATATAGCAGGGCACCGCCTCGAGCCCCGCCATAATCGATGCGCGCAGCCGCCGTTCCCCGGCGACAAGCTCGTACCCGCCCCCGGTCCGCCGGACGGTCAGCGGCGTAATCACCCCATAGCGCCGGATGCTTTCGCAAAGCTCGTTGAGCGCCTGTTCATCAAAAACCCGGCGGGGCTGGTGGGGGTTCCTGCTCAGGCTGCCGACCGGCAGCCAGCGGAACTCGCGTCTTTTGCCGCCGGACAATAAATTGAGCGCCATGTTCCGGCCTCCTTGCAGTGGTTTTCGGGACAACCCTATCATAACACCGTCCGGCGGCGAAACATGGGGAAATCTGTTGGGAAATCCATGAAACTGCGGCAAACCGCCTTTTTAAGACGGGTCCCGCGACTGAAAGAAAAAGGACATGACGAGCGAAAGCCCCACCGCGGCGGCGACGCCGCCGGCCGTGGCCGCGATGCCGCCGGTAAAGGCGCCCGTCCAGCCGTACTGTGCCACGGCAGCTTCCACGCCCTTTGCCATGGAATAGCCAAAGCCGAACAGGGGAACCGTCGCGCCTGCGCCGCCGAAATCGACCAGCGGCTGATAAAGGCCCAGCGCGGTCAGCACCAGACCAATAATGACATAAGAACTCAAAATACGGGCCGGCGTCAGCCGGGTGCGGTCGATCAAGACCTGGCTGAGCGCACAGATCGCGCCGCCGACCAGGAAAGCCCTGAGATATTCCATCGTTTACGCCTCCGCTTCCAGACAGACAAGGTGACAGATTCCCGGGATGGACTCGCCCTGCGACGTCGTCAGGGGGGACAGCAGGGCGCCCGTGCCGCAGAACAAAACCCGGCGGAACAGCTTTTTGTCGAGCGCCGGCAGCAGATACCCGCCCAGCACGGCCGCCGAGCACCCGCAGCCGGACGCGCCGGCATGGACGTCCTGCCCGCTGTGAAAAAGCATCAGCCCGCAGTCGTCATACACCGGCCGCATATCGACGCCGTCGGCATCAAATAAGTCGACGACCAGCTGTTTTCCAACCGAAGCCAGGTCGCCGGTGACGATCAGGTCATAGTCCGCCGGCGCGTCGCCGGTTTCCCGAAAATAGGCGGACAGCGTTTCGTAAGCGCTCTGTGCCATCGCCGCGCCCATATTGCTCGCGTCGGTGACGCCGGGATCATAAATGGAGCCGATTTTGGCCCGTGTGACGCGGATTCCGCTTTTGCCTGACGACAGCACCACGGCGCCGCAGGCCGTCGCCGTCCACTGCGCCGTCGGCGGGCGCTGCCCGCCGTACGCCAGCGGGTAACGGTACTGCCGCTCGGCCGAGCAGAAATGTGACGACGCCGTACACAAAACATGATCCTGTATGCCGCCGGCTACCAGGCTTGAACCCAGCAGCAAGCCTTCAGCCATCGTTGAACAGGCCCCGTACAGGCCGAGAAAGGGGATGTGGCTGTCACGGAAACCAAAGCTGGTCGATACGCACTGGTTGAGCAGATCGCCGCCCAGCGCGCAGCCGACATCGCCGGGCGACATGCCGGCCTTTTGCAGCGCCGTTTTCCAGGCGGTCGTCACCATTTTCATTTCGGCCTTTTCCCAGCTTTTTTCACCGCACCGCCCGTCCGGACAGACGACGTCAAAGCGGTCGCCCAACGGGCCTTCGCCCTCTTTTTTGCCGGCGCACACGGCCCAGGATCGGACATAGACGGGGTTTTTAAACTCCACTGTCGACATGTTCAGCCCCCCAGCGCGACCAGAATCAGCCCATAGAGAACGCTGGCCGAAATTCCCAGCACCAGCACCGGCCCTGCAATGGTAAACATGCGGACGCAGGTGCCCAAGACCATGCCTTCGGTTTTAAACTCCAGGGCCGGCGAAGCCACCGAGTTGGCAAAGCCGGTGATGGGCACCAGCGTGCCCGCACCGGCGCGCTTGGCGATTTTGTCATAAATCCCCAGCGCCGTCAAAACGACGCCAACGGCGACCATGGAAATGGCGACGGCCGCCGCAACGCCCTGTTCACTCAAGCCGGCCTTTTGGTACAGGGTGCGGAAGCCCTGGCCAAGCACGCACAGCAACCCGCCGACCACAAAAGCCATCAGGACATTTTTATAGGACGGGGACGGAGGGGAGGCCTTTTCGTACAGTTTTTGATATTCCTGTCTGGAAAGCTTCACAGCAATTCACCTCGTGGGTATTTTTGCCTCGGGGGGACAAAATATACTCCGCGCGCATTGCATTTCGCCGCAAAAAAGCGTATGATTGAGTAAATCCGTTCAATAAAGGAGAACCCGATATGACGGCAGAAGTAGAAAATGTCAGGCAATACCTGCGCGCCTGGGGATTGGACGGCCGCGTGCGCGAATTCGCGGTTTCGAGCGCCACAGTCGAACTGGCGGCACAGGCCGCCCAGGTGATCCCGGCGCGCATCGCCAAAACCCTGTCTTTTTTGTCCGGTGAAGGGAAGTGTATCCTGATCGTCGCGGCGGGCGACGCCCGCGTTGACAACAAGCGCTTTAAAGAGCAGTTCGGCGTCAAGGCCAAAATGCTGTCGCCCGATCAGGTCCGGCAGCTGACCGGGCACTACATCGGCGGCGTCTGCCCGTTTGCACTGCCCGCAGGGCAATGCGAAGTCTGGCTTGATCGATCCTTGCAGCGTTTTGACACGGTTTTTCCCGCCGCGGGCAGCGACGCTTCGGCCGTCGAGCTGACATGTGCCGAGCTGGAGCGCTGCTCGCAGGCAAACGGCTGGGTCGACGTGTGCAAACTCTCCGAAGCCGGACAATAAAAAAGAGGGGCTTTCGCCCCTCGCATATCGTTTATTTCGCCCAGTTTCCCGTCGCCGCCGCGCGCAGGTAGGCGTTGATAAAGCTGTCGATGTCGCCGTCCATGACCGCGCCGATGTTGCCGTTTTCACAGCCCGTGCGGTGATCTTTGACCAGCGTGTACGGCATAAAGACATATGACCGGATCTGGCTGCCCCATTCGATGGACTTCTGCACGCCCTTGATGTCCGAAATTTTGTCCAGGTGCTCGCGCTCTTTGATTTCGACCAGCTTGCTCTTGAGCATACGCATGGCGACTTCGCGGTTCTGGTGCTGCGAGCGCTCGTTCTGGCAGGCGACGATAATGCCTGTCGGGATATGGGTGATACGAATGGCCGATTCGGTTTTGTTGACATGCTGGCCGCCTGCGCCGCCCGATCGGTAGGTGTCGATCTTCAGGTCTTCAGGGTTGATTTCAACGTCAAAATCGTCGTTGATTTCGGGCACGACCTCGATTGCGGAAAAACTGGTGTGCCGCCGGCCCGACGCGTCAAACGGCGACACGCGCACCAGGCGGTGGACGCCGGCCTCGCTTTTCAGGTAACCAAAGGCGTTTTCACCCTCGATAAGCAGGTCAGCGCTTTTGATGCCCGCCTCTTCGCCGTCGATGATGTCGAGGATTTTGTACTTAAACCCGCGGCGGTCGGCCCAGTGGGTGTACATGCGCAGCAGCATCTGCGCCCAGTCCTGCGCCTCGGTGCCGCCCGCGCCGGCGTGGAACGACATAATGGCGTTGTTTTTGTCATACTCGCCGGTCAGCAGGGTCGAAAGGGTCTGATCTTCGAGCTCTTGGCAAAAGGCCTTGAAATCCCGCTCGATTTCAGGCAGCTGGGTCTCGTCGCCCATCTCTTCGGCCATTTCAATCAAGGTCAGGGTGTCCTCGAACAAAGAGGCCAGCTTGTCATACCGCTGGGCCTTGCCCTGCAGCTGCTTGATGCGCTGCAAAACGCGCTGGCTGGTCTCAGGGTCGTCCCAGAAATCGGGCGCCGCCGTCTTTTTTTCCAGCTCGGCCGCCTCTTGCAGGCCGCGATCCAAATCGAGCGCCGCGCGCAGGTCCGAAAGCTGCGGTCGCATATTGTTCAGGCGGTTTCTGATTTCGTCATACTGTATCATATCATCGCTGCTCCGTTCGTCAAAAAGAAAAAATCGTCAGCCGGGCAAAGCCCGCTGCACTGTCTTTTTATTATATCGCAAAAACCGCCGCTCGTAAAGAGGCCGGACGGCTGTAAACACACGAATCTTGCGGTTTTCCGGGCAAAAAACCGCGAAAACCGCCGCTGAAAGGAGAAGATATCATGATTCAAATCGGAGCTCTGACGGTCGGGCAGTCGCCGCGCACTGACGTGACCGCCGACATCGCGCCCATCCTGGGCCCTGAAATCACCCTGCTGGAAGCGGGCGCCCTCGACGGGCTGACAGCCGCCGACATCGCCGCGCTGCGCCCGAAAGACGGGGAACAGGTCCTGGTCTCTCGCCTGCGCGACGGCACGCAGGCCGTCATGGCCGAACCCGCGCTGGAACCGCTGCTGCAAGCGCAGATCGACCGGCTGCAAGCGCAGGGCGTACCGCTGATCGTCCTGCTGTGCACCGGCGAATTCCCGCCCGGGCTGCGTTCCCGCGTGCCGCTGTTGTACCCGTCGCGCCTGCTCGACGGCGTGGTGCGCACCGCGGCGAGCCGCGGGCGCATTGCCGTCATCGCGCCGGACGAAGCGCAGATCCCGCTGCTGAAAGCGCGCTGGGCCGCCGCCGCGCCCCATGGCGTTGAACTGCGCGCCGCGTCGCCTTACGGCGACCCCGAAGAGCTGCGCCGTGCGGCGCGGTCTCTGCGCGGCACGGACGCCGACCTTGTCGTACTCGACTGCATCGGGTACACCGCCGCCATGCGCGACGAGGTCTGCGCGCTAAGCGGCCTGCCCGCCGCGCTGCCGCGCACGCTGGTCGCCCGCGTGGTGCGCGATCTGCTGGGCGTATGAAGCCAGCCGCCGTCCCCGGCGGGACGGCGGCTTTTTCCGTTTAACAGCCGGATCTTTTTCTTCGGGCGGCGCCGGGCAGCGTCCGCTGCGAAAACAGCCGTACACAAGAGAATGACCAGCAGGAAAACGAGCGGGGCTGTGAACCTTTTCACGCAGGATCGCACTTTTACAATATAATCTTTTATTGCGGCAGATTGTTTTGCTGCAACATATCCTGCCTTTGCGTCAAGCTTTTTGCGGGCCGCTGATCGCACAACCCGCCGGATTTTACAAAATAACTATTTTTCGCAGCCCGATCTGTGGTATACTATATAAGATATAGACTGATGCCATTTTACCGAAAGGAAGTTTCAATAGATATGGCCGGATTCCTGAAAAAGCTCTTTGGCGACACTTCGCAGAAAGAGATCAAAAAGATCATGCCCCTCGTCACCGCCATCGAAGACCTCGAGCCGCGCTATGCCGCCCTGAGCGACGACGAGCTTCGGGCCCAGACCCCGGCGCTCAAGGCGCGGCTGGCGGCCGGCGAGACGCTGGACGACATTCTTCCCGACGCCTTCGCCGTCTGCCGCGAGGCCGCCCGCCGCGTGCTCGGCATGTTCCCGTACCGCGTGCAGCTCATCGGCGGCATTGTCCTGCACCAGGGCCGCATCGCCGAAATGAAGACCGGCGAGGGCAAAACATTGGTCGCCACCCTGCCGCTTTATCTCAACGCCCTCGAAGGCAAGGGCGTGCACCTTGTCACGGTCAACGACTACCTCGCCAAACGCGACAGCGACTGGATGGGCAAGGTTTACCGTTTTCTCGGGCTGTCGGTCGGCGTTATTGTGCACGGCATGACCAACGTCCAGCGCCGCGACGCCTACGCCTGTGATATCACTTACGGTACCAACAACGAAATGGGCTTTGACTACCTGCGCGACAACATGGCCATTTATAAGGAAGAAATGGTGCAGCGCGGGCATCATTTTGCCGTCGTCGACGAAGTCGACTCCATTTTGATTGACGAAGCGCGCACACCGCTCATTATTTCGGGCCAGGGCGACAAGTCGACCGAGCTGTATGCCGTCGCCGACCGGTTCGCCGCCACCCTGACGCCGCTCAAGGTCGTCGAAGTCGACGCCAAAGAAAGCCAGGACGACATCGAAGCCGACTATATCATCGACGAAAAGGCCAAGACCGCCACCATCACGCCGCGCGGCGTTCGCAAGGCCGAAGCATACTTCAAGGTTGAAAACATGACCGACCCAGAAAACATGACCCTGATGCACCACATCAACCAGGCCATCAAGGCGCGCGGCGTCATGAAAAAAGATGTCGACTACGTGGTGCGCGACGGCGAGATCATTATTGTCGACGAGTTCACCGGCCGGTTGATGTTCGGCCGCCGCTACAACGAAGGCCTGCACCAGGCCATCGAAGCCAAGGAAGGCGTGCGTGTCCTGCGCGAAAGCAAAACCCTGGCCACCATTACCTTCCAGAACTACTTCCGCCTGTACGATAAGCTGTCGGGCATGACGGGCACCGCCCTGACCGAAGAAGAAGAGTTCCGCCATATCTACAAGCTCGACGTCATCGAAATCCCGACCAACAAGCCGCTCATCCGCGTCGACCACCCCGACACGGTGTTCAAAAATGAGGCCGGCAAATTCCGCGCCGTCATCCGCACCATCAAGCAGTGCCATGAAAAAGGGCAGCCCGTGCTCGTCGGCACCATTTCCATCGAAAAAAGCGAAATTTTGTCCGACATGCTGCGCCGTGAAGGCATCAAGCACCAGGTGCTCAACGCCAAACACCACGAAAAAGAAGCCCATATCGTCGCACAGGCCGGCAAACCGTACGCTGTCACCATTGCTACCAACATGGCGGGCCGCGGCACCGACATCATGCTGGGCGGCAACCCTGAGTATATGGCGCGCGACGATCTTGCCAAATCGGGCATGAGCGAAGAGCTTTTGAGCGAAGCAACCGGCTACGCCGAAACGCAGGATCCCGAAGTGCTTCAGGCGCGGGCGCAGTTTGCCGAAAAGCTGAAAAAGTACCGCGCCGCAACGGAAAAAGACGCCGGCTTTGTGCGCCAGGCAGGCGGGCTGTATATTCTCGGTACCGAACGCCACGAGTCGCGCCGCATCGACAACCAGCTGCGCGGCCGTGCCGGCCGCCAGGGCGACCCCGGCGAAAGCGCCTTTTACCTGTCACTCGAAGACGACCTGATGCGGTTGTTCGGATCGGAACGCATCCACAACCTGATGGAAACCCTGCGCCTGCCCGATGATGAACCCATCGACCAGCGGATGCTGTCGGGCGCCATTGAAAACGCCCAGCGCAAGGTCGAAAGCCGCAACTTCCAGTCGCGCAAGTATGTGCTTGAATACGACGACGTCATGAACCGCCAGCGCGAAATCATCTACGGCCAGCGCGCGCAGGTGCTGGCCGGCGAAGATCTGCACCCGCAGATCCTGTCCATGATCGATTCTTCCATCGACAAAAAAGTCAAGGAAATCGCAGCCGGAAAACCGCATCTCGACACTTGGCAGGCCGAAGAAATCGTCAAAAACTACACCCGCGTCTTCATCGCCCCGGGCGAAGTGCTTTTTGATCCCAAAGAACTTGAAACCCTGACCCCCGACCAGTTCGCCGAGCGCGTCAAAGCCCGCGCCCATGCCGAATACGAAGCCAAGGAAAAGGTGCTGGGCAGTGAAGTCATGCGCGAGCTCGAGCGCGTTGTGCTGCTCAAAACCGTCGACCAGAAATGGATGGATCACATCGACGCCATGCACGAGCTGCGCCGCGGCATCGGCCTCAACGCTTACGCCCAGCAGGACCCGGTCACCGAATACAAACGCCAGGGCTTTGACATGTTCGAAGCCATGGTCGACGAAGTGCGCGAAGACACCGCCCGCATCATCTTTTTGGCACAGATCCGCGGCGAAGGCCCCAAGCGTGAAAAGGTGGCCAAAGAAAGCGCCGCCATCGGCGCGGGCGACGGCACGGTCAAAAGGCAGCCTGTCCGCAAAGGTAAAAAACCCGGCCGCAACGACCCGTGCCCCTGCGGCAGCGGCCTGAAGTACAAAAAGTGCTGCGGCAGAAACGAATAACCGACCGGGAAACCCGGCAGGGGAGGGGAGGGGCGGATCGGAAATCCCTTTGAAAAATATGATTATTTGTATATTTTTGTAAAAATATAAATTATTGTATCGGATAAGGAGCTGATGAACGATGTCACGCATTGACCTCAACTGCGATCTCGGAGAAAGTTTCGCCACCTACACCCTGGGCATGGACGCCGACGTCATTCCCCACATCACATCGGCCAACGTCGCCTGCGGCTGGCACGGCGGCGACCCGCTCGTCATGCAGAAAACCGTCGCTCTGTGCCGGCAGTACGGCGTCGCCGTGGGCGCGCACCCTTCGTACCCCGATCTTTTGGGGTTTGGCCGCCGCAATATGAGCGTCACGGCCGACGAGGCTCGGGCCTATATCAAATACCAGGTCGGCGCGCTTATGGCCTTTTGCCGGGCCGAAGGGCTGGAATTACATCACGTCAAGCCGCACGGCGCCCTGTATAACGCCATGGGCCGCGACCCTGCGCTGGCCGAAGCAGTGTGCAAAGGCATCCGCGACTGCGGCAAAAACCTGATTGTCATGGCGCTGGCCGGGTCAGCCGCTGTTGAAGCGGCGGTTTCGCTCGGCCTGCCCGTCGCGCAGGAAGTTTTTGCCGACCGCGCTTACGAAGAAGACGGCTCGCTGGTCGACCGCAAAAAGCCCGGCGCGATGATCACCGATGAAAACGAGGCCATTGCCCGCGTCGTTCGCATGGTGACCGATGGCAAGGTACAGGCCATTACAGGCCGTGATATTCCTGTGCGCGCCGACTCTGTCTGCGTCCACGGCGACGGCCCCAAAGCGCTTGCTTTTGTCCGCAGCATCCGCGACGCCCTGCAAAAAGCCGGCGTCACCGTCGCGCCCCTGCGCGAGGTGCTGTAAATGGCACGGTTCCTTGCCTGCGGCGACAGTGCGCTGACCGTCGAACTGGGGCAGGGCATCAGCCCTGAAATCAATGCCCGCGTCACCGCGCTGTCCGCACTTATTTCCGAAGCCCGCCTGCCCGGCGTGCGCGAACTGGTGCCCGCGTACTGCTCTCTGACCGTGCAGTACGACCCGGAACAGACCTCGCATACGCAGCTCACCGCCGCGCTGACAGAGCTGTGCGGACATTTGGACGGACCGGCCGCGGCAGCCGGAGCTCTTGTCGAACTCCCCGTGCTGTACGGCGGGTTCTGCGGCCCGGATCTCGGGTTTGTGGCGCAGAATGCCGGGCTGTCCCCCGACGAAGTCATCGGAATCCACAGCAAAACCGACTATCTGATTTACATGCTGGGCTTTACGCCCGGATTCCCGTATCTGGGCGGCATGGACGGACGCATCGCCGCGCCCCGGCTGCAAACGCCGCGTGTCCGCATTCCCGCGGGCAGCGTCGGCATCGCCGGCGAACAGACCGGCGTTTACCCCATTGCTTCGCCCGGCGGCTGGCAGATCATCGGCCGGACCCCGCTCAGGCTCTTTGATCCGCAGCGGGAACAGCCCTTTTTGCTGTCTGCCGGGCAAAAGGTGCGCTTTGTCCCCATTGACGAGGCGGAATACCGCCGGCTGGGAGGGAGTGACGAACCGTGCTGACCGTTCTCAAAGCGGGTATGATGACCAGCGTACAGGACGGCGGACGCATGGGCTGGCAGCGCTTCGGCGTGCCGGTCTGCGGCGCCATGGACCCTGAGGCACTGGCCATAGCCAATATCCTGTGCGGCAACGACGAGGCCGAGGCCGCGCTCGAGCTGACCGGCGCCGGCTGCGCCGTACGGTTTGAAAGCCCCAACATTTTTGCTTTGTCGGGCGCCGACTTTTCGCCCCGGCTCAACGGCGTCCCCGTTGAAACCGGACGGGCCGTGCTGGCCAAAAAAGGCGACATTCTTGAAACAGGCTTTGCCAAAATGGGCTTCCGCGGCATTCTCGCTGTGGCCGGCGGGTTTGACCTTCCGCCCGTTATGGGCAGCCGATCGACCGATCTCAAAGGACGGTTCGGCGGGTTTGAAGGGCGGCTGCTGCGTGACGGCGATGTTTTGCCCTTCCGGGACGCGCAGCTGTGGCTGCCCAATCTGCCCGATCGGCGGGCGGATTTGCTGCGCGGCAGCGCGGACGCGCCCCTGCGCGTCGTTCTGGGACCGCAGGACGACAGCTTTTCGCCGCACGGCATCAAAACCTTTTTATCCGGTACATATACCGTCACCAGCAAAAGCGACCGCATGGGCTATCGGCTGGAAGGCCCCAAAATCGAATACGCAAAGGATAAAGACGGAAATATTATATCAGACGGAATCGTTATGGGGGCCGTTCAGGTGCCTTCAGGGCAGCCCATCGTCATGATGGCCGACCGTCAAACGACCGGCGGATACGCCAAAATCGCCGTCGTCATCACGCCTGATCTGGGCCGCATCGCCCAGATGGCGGCCGGGCATCCGCTGCGGTTTACCGCCGTCACGCAGGAAGAAGCCGAAGAACTGACCCGCGCGTGGAAAAAAGACCTGCGCAGGCTGCGTGCGGCGCTCGACGAAGAAACCGTGCTGTGGTGACGGCACGGCGCAAAAGGGAGGATGCAGCGCACGTGGATACCATTGCCGCCTGTTCGGGGGGTGCATTGCCTGCCGCTATCGGCATTGTCCGTTTGTCCGGGCCGGACGCCGGCCCGATCATCGAAAAGATTTTTTCGTCTAAAGATGAAAATCCTATTACTAAAAAGAAAACTTATCATTTATACTACGGAAAGTTGTTATCTCAATCGGGAAAAACCCTTGATTTATGCCTGGCAGCCTTTTACCGTGCGCCGCACAGTTACACGGGCGAGGATATGGCCGAAATTTTCTGCCACGGTTCGCCGGCCGTCGTCGAGGGGGCGCTGCGCCACGCCTACGCGCTGGGCGCACGTCCCGCCGGGCCGGGCGAGTTTACCCGGCGCGCCTTTTTAAACGGCAAACTGGGCCTGGTCGAAGCCGAAGCTGTTGCCGATATGCTCGACGCGCAGACCGAGCAGGAAGCGCTCAACGCGGCGGCTCAGCTGGACGGCGCTATCGGCACGCCGCTGCGCGCGCTGCGCGGGGAACTGACCGGGCTGTGCGCCCATTTTTACGCAGTGTGCGATTATCCCGACGAGGATATCGATCCCTTTGAATACAGCCGCGCCTCTGAAACCCTGCTTCGCGCTGGGCAGCAGCTGCGTGCGCTGTGCGCAGGGTTTGAACGGGGCAGCCTTTTGAAATCGGGTTTTCCCGTCGCTGTCGTCGGCCTGCCCAACGCCGGAAAGTCTTCTCTGTTCAACGCGCTGGCCGGCTCTGACCGCGCCATTGTCACTTCCGAGGCCGGAACGACCCGAGACGTCCTGGAACAGCCCGTCGCTCTGGCCGGCGGGCGCGTGCTTTTGCTCGACACGGCCGGCATTCGCACGCCCGAAGGCGAAGCCGAACGCATCGGCGTCGAGCGGGCTTTGCAGGCCGCGCAGCGGGCCCGCGCCGCCCTGTGGGTCTTTGACGGATCACAGCCTTTGAGCGGCGATCCCGAGGCGCTGCCCGAGGCGCTCAGGGGCAAACCGTGCGCTGCCGTGGTCAGCAAAAACGACCTTCCGCCCGCTTTTGATCCCTCTGAGCTCGAGGACCGGTTTGACGCGGTGTTTTCGCTGTCTTCCAAAACCGGCGAGGGGCTTGACGCGCTGTGCAGCTGGCTGAGCGGCCTGATTCCCCCGGCCGGCGAGGTGCTGGTCACCAGCCCGCGGCAGGCAGCCCTGCTGCGCCGCGCCCTTGATTCGGTTGACGCCGCGCTGGCGTCTGCCCAGGCCGGCATGACGGCCGACGCCTTCCTGCTCGACGTCGAACAGGCCGTCCGCTTTCTCGGCGAGGTGACGGGCGAAGACGTCTCGCAGGACGTTGTCAAAGATATTTTTTCACGTTTTTGCGTGGGAAAATGAGCATTATCTTGATAAAGGAGCGGCCTTTTTGTGAACTATTCCGCCGGAACTTATGATATTGCCGTCGTCGGCGCCGGCCATGCCGGCATCGAGGCGGCCCTGGCCGCCGCGCGCATGGGTTCGCGGGTTTTGTGCCTGTGCACTTGCCTGGACGCCGTAGGCAACATGCCGTGCAACCCGTCGATCGGCGGCACGGCAAAAGGGCAGCTGGTACGCGAAATCGACGCGCTGGGCGGCGAGATGGGCCGGGCGGCCGACCGGACGGCCATTCAGTTCCGTATGCTCAACCGCGGCAAAGGGCCGGCGGTTTTTTCGCCGCGCGCCCAAAACGACCGCGCCGCCTACCGCAGCGTCATGAAGTCGGCGCTTGAAAATTGTCCCAACCTGCTTTTGCGGCAGGGCGAAGCTGCCGAAGTGCTGCTGGACGATGCAGGGGCAGTCTGCGCCGTGCGGCTGACGAGCGGGGCGGTTTTTTCGGCGAAAGCCGTCGTTTTGTGCACCGGCACCTTTCTTGGCGGCCGTATCTTTATGGGCGACGTTGTGCGCGATATGGGTCCGGACGGGCTGATGGCCGCCAACGAACTGACCGGTTCCCTGCGCGCCCTGGGGCTTTCGATCCGGCGGTTTAAAACCGGGACGCCGCCGCGCATTGCAGCCGGCAGCGTTGATTTGTCGGCGCTCGAACCGCAGGACGGCGACGAGAACCCGCAGGGGTTTTCGTTTTATTCCGGCGTCCGGCCGCGCAATTCCGTACGCTGCTACATGACCTATACTAACGAACGCACCCACGAAATTATCCGCGGCGCGCTCGACCGTTCGCCGCTTTTTACCGGCGTCATCGACGGCGTCGGCCCGCGCTACTGCCCCTCGATCGAAGACAAGGTCGTCCGGTTTGCCGACAAGGAACGGCACCAGCTGTTCCTGGAACCGTGCGGCGAGCACAGCGGAGAGCTGTATTTGCAGGGGCTGTCGACATCGCTGCCCGAAGACGTGCAGGTCGCGATGGTACGCACGATCCGCGGCCTGGAGCACGCCGAAATCATGCGGCCCGGCTACGCCATCGAATACGACTGCATTGATCCGCTGTGTCTCGACGCCCGCCTGGCCGTCAAGGCCGTCCCGGGCCTGTTCGCCGCCGGCCAGCTGTGCGGCAGCTCGGGGTACGAAGAGGCGGCTGCACAGGGGTTGATCGCCGGTATCAACGCCCACCTTTTCGTGCGCGGCGAGCTACCCTTTACCCTGACGCGCATGGACGGGTACATCGGCACGCTGATCGACGACCTGGTGACTAAAGGTACCAACGAACCGTACCGCATGATGACGTCGCGGTCCGAATACCGGCTGATCTGCCGGCAGGACAACGCCGACCTGCGCCTGATGGAAAAAGGTCTTGCGCTGGGGCTTGTCTCTCCCGAGCGCGCCGAAAAGGCGCAGCAGAAGGCGCGCCTGACCGAGCTTGAGCTCAAGCGCCTGCAAAAGACCATTGCTCCGCCCAGTCAGGCGGTCAACGATTTTCTCGCCTCGCACAAGACCAGCCCGCTGGCCCTGCGGGGCGCCAGCCTGCTCGAACTTCTTCGCCGGCCGGAACTGAGCTATGATGCGCTGGCCGCCATCGATCCCGGCCGCCCCGACATTCCGTCCGATGTGGCCGAACAGGTCGAAATCGCCGTCAAATACGAAGGATACATCCGCCGGCAGGAACGCGACATTGCCGACATGCAGCGCATGGAATCGCGGACCCTGCCCGAAGGGATCGACTACCTGTCGATGACCCTGCTGCGAACCGAGGCGCGCCAAAAGCTCGACCGTATCCGGCCGCGCACACTGGGGCAGGCGGGGCGCATTTCCGGCGTTTCGCCGGCCGACGTGGCGGCGCTGATGGTCATTTTATCCCAGATGGAGGAAAAACATGAGCTTTAACGAAATTGTGCGCTCCGGGCTTTCGGACTGGGGCCTGCCGGCTCCCGAGGACGCGCTTTCGCGGCTCGAAGCCTTTTGCGGCCTGGTGCT
>CALWJQ010000066.1 GCA_944381055.1 uncultured Clostridia bacterium
TACTCTTTCTCATGAAGGATATGGCCCCCTCTCGTTTAGTTGTTGTCTCACAACTCCAACTATAACCGATGAGGCCTTATCCTTCATCCTTTTTATTCAACTGTCCAAGATGTATTGTACTCCTACATTTTTTTACAAAAAATACTCTGCCCGGCATTTGCGAAACGCGGATGATTGTGTTACAATAAATAGAAGTGCTGCATAATGGGAGGAACTATGACGAAACCGCATCATGAAATGACCGAGCAGGAGCTCTCGATACAAAAACAATACTGCGAACGCATCCGGTCGATCTACCGGCAGCGCGGGCGGGCAGCTCCTTTGGCATGTACCAAAACTTTCGGCTGCCAGCAGAACGAAGCCGATACCGAGCTTATCCGCGGAATGCTCCGGCAGATGGGTTTCAGCTTTACTGACGATCCGGCACAGAGCGACCTGACCATTCTCAATACCTGCGCGATCCGCGAGCACGCCGAAATGCGCGTCTTCGGCAATCTGGGCGAGCTTTCACACGTTAAGCGGGACAACCCGGATTTTCTGATCGCGCTGTGCGGCTGCATGGCCCAGCAGCAGTCGGTGGTCGATAAAATCAAAAAAAGCTATCCCTATGTCGATTTGGTTTTCGGCACCCATGCGCTGGCCCGTTTCCCCGAACTTTTATATGATAAACTGAACCGCGGAAAGCGGGTCTTTGACATTTCCGGCGACGCGCAGGGAACCATTATCGAGGGAATCGCCCCCGTGCGCAAGGAAGGGGTTCGCGCGTGGCTTTCCATCATGTACGGCTGCAATAACTTCTGTTCCTACTGCATTGTTCCCTATGTGCGCGGACGTGAGCGCAGCCGCCGCTTCGAGGCCATCCAGCAGGATTTCCGCAGCCTGCTTACGCAGGGGTACCGGGACATCACCCTGCTGGGGCAAAACGTCAATTCTTACGACGGCGGATCGGACGGCCCTGATTTTCCCGAGCTGCTCGACTCGTTGGCGCAGGAGCCGGGCGACTTCCGTATCCGGTTTATGACAAGCCACCCCAAAGACTGCTCAAAAAAGCTGCTCGACGTCATGGCCGCCCATGACAAAATCTGCAAAAGCCTCCACCTGCCTGTGCAGTCTGGCAGCGACCGTGTGCTGCATGAAATGAACCGGCGCTATACGGCAGAGCATTACCTGAGCCTGGTCGACTATGCGCGCTCTGTCATGCCGGACATCGCCTTTACCAGCGACATCATCGTCGGGTTCCCCGGCGAGACCGAAGAAGATTTTGAAAAAACCATTGAGCTGATTGAGCGCGTGCGCTTTCACTCGCTGTTCACCTTTATTTATTCACGCCGGGGCGGGACGCGTGCGGCGTCCATGCCCGACCCGGTCCCACGCGAAGAAAAGCAGCGTTGGTTTGATCGGCTGCTCGACGTGCAGAACCGCATCTCGCGTGAAGAAAACCAAAAGCTCGTCGGGCGCGTTATGCGCGTGTTGATCGACGGGCGCTCTGAAGACAAAAGCTATCCGCTGACAGCGCGTACCGACGGTTTCCAGCTCGTCCTTTTAAAAGGTTCGGAAGACAGGATCGGCCAGTGGGCCGACGTTGCCATCGAACGCAGCTCGACCTGGGCGCTGTTTGCCGAGCTGCAAGACTGATTGAAAAGGGGAGGCAAAACAAAAAAGATGGCCGAACTGACCCCCATGATGAAGCAATATTTTGAAATTAAAAAACAGTATGACGGGTATATTCTGATGTACCGTCTGGGCGATTTTTACGAGATGTTCTTTGACGACGCCAAACTGGTATCCAAAGAGCTGGATCTGACGCTGACCGGCCGCGACTGCGGCCAGGAAGAACGTGCGCCCATGTGCGGCGTGCCCTATCACAGCGCCGAATCATACATCGGACGCCTCATCGCCAAGGGGTACAAGGTTGCCATCTGCGAACAGACTGAAGACCCGGCCAAAGCCAAGGGGCTGGTACGGCGCGAAGTCGTCCGCGTCATTACGCCCGGCACGGTTATGGAAAGTTCGATGCTGGACGAGCAGTGCAATAACTTCATCAGCGCGGTCTACCGGGATTCGCTGGGATGCGGCGTCTGTTTCTGCGACATGTCGACCGGCGAGGTCTTTGCAACACAGGCGCTGGGCGCTGACGCCGTCGAGCAGGTCATGAGCGAGCTGGGGCGGTTCTCGCCGAGCGAGGTGCTTTTGTCGGACGGCGCGGCGCAGAACGCCGGTTTGCAGGCATTTTTGCATGACAAGCTTGCCTGCCATGTCGAAGAAAGCGGCGAATGGCGTTTTCGTTTTGAAAACGCTCTGGAAGCCATGCAGAAGCAGTTTTCTGCGTCGCCGGCCGCGCTGGAACGCGCGCCCGAGCTGCGGCAAATGTGCTGCGCCGCCGGCGGGCTGCTGTCCTATCTGCATGAGACGCAAAAGAGCGATCTGTCCCACATCAACCGACTGGAAGTATACAGCCGCAGCCAGTTCATGGATCTGGACATAACGGCCCGGCGAAACCTGGAACTCACCGCATCCCTGGCGTCCGGCAGCAAACACGGTTCGCTGCTGTGGGTGCTGGACCGCACGAAATGCGCCATGGGCGCCCGGCTGATCCGGCAGTGGATCGAACGTCCGCTCATCAGCGTGCCCGCCATCCAGCGGCGTCAGAACGCCGTGGCGGCGCTCGTTGCAGATCCCATCGCAAGAGACGGGCTGCAAAGCTGCCTTTCCGAGGTTTACGACATGGAACGTATCGTCGGACGCATCGTTTACGGTACGGCCAACTGCCGGGATCTGCGTTCACTGTGGCAGGTCTGCTGCCGGCTGCCGCGTATTCAGACGATTCTGGCAGGCAGCGAGTCCAGAACGCTGCGCGAACTTTCGGAGCAGCTGGGGGATTTGAGCGACATCGGCAGCCTGATCGACGCCGCCATCGCCGAAGATCCGCCGTTTTCGGTGCGCGAAGGCGGCATTATCCGATCCGGCTTCAGCGAAGACGTTGATCGTCTGCGCGATCTGCTCAGCGGCGGCACCAGCCGCGTCAGTGAAATCGAGCGCAGCGAACGGGAACGCACCGGCATCAAAACCCTGAAAGTCGGCTATAACAAAGTGTTCGGCTATTACATCGAAATCAGCAAATCCTATATTTCGCAGGCCCCGGACAGCTATATCCGCAAGCAGACGCTGACCAACTGCGAACGTTACATTACCCAGGAACTCAAAGAGCTCGAAGGCGAAATTCTTTCAGCCAGCGAGCGTGTGACCGCCCTGGAATACGAAATTTTTACCCAAATCCGCGAGCAGCTGGCCGCTCATGCCGGACGAATGCAGCAGACCTCGCACGCGCTGGCCTGTGCCGATGTTTATGCGTCTTTTGCACAGGCAGCCGCGCAGTACGGGTACTGCCGGCCGGAAATGGACAATTCCGATCGCATCGAAATCCGTGACAGCCGCCATCCCGTAGTCGAGCGGGTGCTTCGTGACAGCCTGTTTGTCCCCAACGACGCTTTGCTCGACTGCGGGGAAAACCGCGTCGCCATCATTACGGGGCCGAATATGGCGGGCAAGTCGACCTATATGCGCCAGGTTGCGCTCATCGTCATCATGGCGCAGTGCGGCAGCTTTGTGCCGGCGGCCGAAGCGCGCCTGGGGGTCTGCGACCGCGTGTTCACCCGCATCGGCGCGTCTGATGACCTGTCGTCCGGACGCTCTACCTTTATGGTCGAAATGAGCGAAGTGTCCGACATCCTGCGCCATGCCACGTCGCACAGCCTGCTCATCCTGGACGAGATCGGCCGGGGCACGTCGACTTTTGACGGCATGGCCATTGCCCGCGCAGTGCTGGAATATGTGGCAGACAAAAAGAAGCTGGGCGCAAAAACGCTGTTCGCTACCCATTACCACGAACTGTGTGAGCTGGAAGGCAGCGTTCCCGGTGTGAAAAATTATAACATTGTCGTCAAAAAGCGCGGCGACGAAATTATCTTTATCAAAAAAATCGTCCGCGGCGGAGCCAGCGACAGTTACGGCATCGAGGTCGGGAGGCTGGCCGGCCTGCCGGACAGCGTCATTCGCCGCGCAAAAGAAGTGCTCAAAACCATCGAGCGGCAGCAGCCGCCCGCGCCGGCGGCCGAAGCCCCTGCTCACGACGACGGCGGGCAGGTCTCGCTGGGGTCTTACGCCGGCGAAGAGCTGCTGGAGCGGCTCAGGACGCTGCAGCCCGATACCCTGACTCCCATCGAGGCCCTTGGCCTGCTGTACGAGCTGTCGGCGCGCGCAAAGGAGTGTTGACATGGCCAAAATCGTCCGCCTGTCGCCGCAAATCGCCAACATGATTGCCGCCGGCGAAGTCGTCGAACGCCCCGGATCGGTGGCAAAGGAACTGATTGAAAACGCCATCGACGCCGGCGCGAGCCGCATCACCGTTGAAATGCGCAACGGCGGCGTCTCGTACCTGCGCATCACCGACAATGGCAGCGGCATCGAGCCCGACGACGTTCGCACCGCTTTCCTGCGGCACGCGACCAGTAAAATCCGTTCAGCGGCCGATCTGGAAGCCATCATGACGCTGGGGTTCCGCGGCGAGGCGCTGGCCGCCATTTCGGCGGTGTCGCGCGTTGACTTGATTACGCGGACCCGCTTTGCTACAAGCGGCGTGCAAATTACGCTCGAGGGCGGAAAGGAAATCGATTTTTCCGAAACCGGCTGCCCTGTGGGCACAACGATTGTCGTCCGCGATTTGTTTTTCAATGTGCCCGCCCGCATGAAATTTTTGAAAAAGGACTCTACTGAAGGCGCCTATGTCGAAGCCGCTGTCATCCACGCCGCACTGTCGCGCCCCGAGCTGTCCTTTCAGTTTGTCAAAGACGGCCGCGAAACCATCCATACACCGGGCGACGGGTCGCTCATTGCCGCGATCCATGCCATTTACGGACGTGAGCTGGCCTCTGGCATGATTTCGACGGTCGGCAGCTTTCACGATATTTCCGTCGAAGGCTGTATTTCGCCGCCGTCGATCACGCGAGCCAACCGCAATTTGCAGACCTTTTTTGTCAATGGCCGCTATGTACGTTCCAAAACCATGACCGCCGCGCTGGACGAGGCTTACAAAAACCGCCTGATGCACGGGCGTGCGCCGGTCTGTTTCCTCAACGTCCGCGTCAGCCCTGAAATGGTCGATGTCAATGTGCACCCGGCCAAAATGGAGATCAAATTCTCGCGTGAAAACGATGTTTTCCGCGCCATTTACAACACTGTGCTGTCGGCCCTCGAAGCGGACGATCGGATAGGCGGTAAGCGTCCGCCTGAACCCCCTGCGGCATACGAGCTTCCGCAGCCGGTTCAGACAGAGCTTTCAGCTGCACCCACCGTGTCAGCGCCTGCGCCTGTATCGCCGGCTGCGGCCGAAAGACCGGAACTCGCCGAAGTGGCCAGCGAGCGCCCGGTTTACCGCAATGCACAGGGCCAGTCGGCGCTGCTCAGCGACGTTCTGCGCAACCTGCAAAGCTTTTACACATCCCGGGAACCGGCCGTCGACGCGGCCGACGACCCGTTGGCAGTCGCAGTTTCGTCGCAGCCTGACCCTGCGCCGGATCACCAATCCGCACCGGCAACGCAGCCTGTGCGTGCCGAAGCGCCCGAGCCTTCCGGTGTTCCGGCGGTGCGCGTGGTCGGCGAGCTGTTCGCCACCTATATCCTCGCACAGGAAAAAGACGGCTGCTGGCTTATTGACAAACACGCCGCGCACGAGCGCATTATTTTCAACGACCTGAAATCCCGTCAGGGCGAGCAGGACGGGCAGCTGCTGCTCGATCCGGTGACCGTTGTGTTATCGCGGCCGGAAAAGCAGGCCTGCCTGGATCATCAGGATCGGCTGCTGGCCGCCGGGTTTGCTGTCGAAGACATCGGCGCGCAGTCCGTTCTCGTCCGCCAGGCGCCTTTGTACCTTGAGCACGCCGACATCCCGGCTGTTTTGTCCGAAATGGCGGAAAAACTTCTTCTTCCCGTCCAGCCCGACACCAATATCCATGAAGAGCTTTTGAAAAGCGTATCCTGCAAAGCGGCCGTCAAAGCGGGGAAGAGCAGCGACCCTGCCGAACTTCAGCGCCTGGCGGAGCAGGTCCTGTCCATGCCCGACGTGCGCA
>CALWJQ010000067.1 GCA_944381055.1 uncultured Clostridia bacterium
CGAGAGACTGTCCATCTTCAAGCAGCTTTTTTAACTCATACGCGATGCTGTTTCCCAATTCTGCAAAAAACGGTTCAGAAAGCAATAAATTGATATCATTACAAATCGCAGGAATTTTCCAGATGTCTTTCTTTACTTCCAAAAGCGCACTGCTATTTTGCGATTTGCGGTAAGTATATATCGCAAACAGTACGGAAGCGATTGTACCGATTGCCCCAAACGCTTGTGTAATGATCAGCCAAAAATCGATGCTTTGAAAAATAGACATATGAACACCCCTCAATAGTTATACTCTATTTTGGATTTATGCGCATATTTTCTCAATGGATTTTTTGCTTTAGGCTTAGGCGTGTCAACCTGCATAACACGCATGTAATCTGAAACCGTGATATTGGCGGGAACCTCTCCGCCTGTATAGTAAATCATAATAATAGATTCGATCAACATTTTAATATTGCGTTTTAAAGAACGAACTCCAAAATCGTGTGTATGTTGATCAGCAAGATATTCGATCAGTTCAAAGGTGAAATTCAACCCGAAGTTTTCGACTTTGTATTCTTTAACCAAATCCGGAATAATATAGTCTGCTGCTATCTTTATTTTTTCGATCCTCGTGTATCCATTAAGGTTTATGATTTCAAATCGATTAAGCAAAATCGGCGACACATTTTTTGTTGAGTTCGCGGTAGCAACGAATACAATATTCGATATATCTATCGGGATTCCAATCATGTCGTCTACGAACTCTGTACGATCGTTGTCCAGGATATGAAGCAATACATGCTGCGGGGAGCCATTGGATGCAGAGCCGCCAAGCTTATCAATTTCATCAAGCAGGATTAAAGGGCACATGGCTTTTGCTTTTATTATCCCTTCAACGATAAGGCCTGGTTTTGGATCTTTGTAGTTTGTATCATAGCCGCGCAAAGAACCTGCATCATTTACTCCAGCAAGCGGAATCTTAATAAACGGTCTGTTCATGGCAGCTGCGATTGTCTTGCCAATCGATGTTTTACCAACACCAGGAGGTCCAACAAGCAGCAAGACATCGCCGTAGGCTGTACCAAGATGCTTTTGACATGCAAGGTAACGTAAAATTTGTTGTTTAACACTCTTCATTCCAAAATGAGAGCTTTCCAAAATCTGTTTTGCGTTTTCTATTTTTATTGTGGGACAACTGGTATTGCCCCAAGGAATTTGATGGATATATTTTTTCTGCTGCCCCGTAAAATAACCGGAGTTTAAGTACTGCTGAACGTATTCAGGTATATTGTCCTGTACGTTATTCCCAGCATTTCTATGCCCGCCCAGATCATCTGCATGTACATTAAAAAAATCTTCTGACATTGGGAACCTGGCCATATGCACCAGTGTACGATCCTCCTTCCAATACAATTTATTGACGTGGATATAATCGTCCAGACAACGGCGTGATCGCATTATATCCTGTAAAATCTGGAAAATCAATGCCTGTTTTCAGGATCAATTACAATACGAAAGAAGGCTGCTGCGAGGCTGCCAAGCGGTTCTGCGGATTTCTGGCAGACGAGTGTTGCCGCCGTCTACCGGGCCTCTCTGTCCGCAAAAGACATGATGGACAGGTATTGGCGCATATACTGCACTGCCAAGAAAGAGGGTATGTGCGTTGGGCGTCATCATGCATTATCCGACAACCCCCGAAAAGCAGGAAGAGCTTTCCAAAAAAGTCGCCGCCGTCCATGCGCAGGCGGTCATGGAGCGGATCAAATCCATGCCCTGTCCAGTCGTGCAGAAGACGGAGCTGGTTAAAGCGATCAAACGGATGCATCAGCAAAGGGATGGGACGTGACCCCATCCCTTTGTGCTATCCTATGGTCTTTGGCTGTTTTCACAGGTTATAAAAAGATCGCCTGAGTACGCGCGATCCGCCACACGAAGGGACAAAAGGGCCATTGCGATAGGGTAGCATTTTCTACACAGCGGGCAGCATAGGTGGCCAGCTTGGCGCCCTTGGAAACGTCAAACGAGGAAATGGCCTTGATGAGCCCGATGGTTCCGATGGATATAAGATCGTCCTGATCCTCTTTGGACGCATAGTACTTTTTGACAACATGGGCGACGAGGCGCAGGTTATGCTCGATGAGCAGGCTGCGCGCCCGGGCGTCGCCCTGCGCCATGCGTGCAAGCGCATCGCGTTCTTCCTGCGCGCTGAGCGGTTTGGGGAATGAGCCGGCGCCAGGAGCGATACGGAGAATGAAAAAAAGAGAATTGGCAAATAACAATAATGATGAGAACACAGCCGCCGAGCCTCCTTATTGATTGTGCAGCAAAACGCCGCTAAATCACCATATGCCAAAGAACTGTTGTCCGTTGCACGTCCGGCGCAGATAAATTCATGCGATTTTAATTTTATATCCCTTGAAACGCAGCCGAAAATGGGATATGATAAAGAAAACGCAAACAGGACAGGAGGAACACTATGGCACTGATTGATAAACTGGGCGAACTGGCAAAAAACGTCGGCGATAAAACCAGCGGGCTGATTGAGACCAGCCGCCTGATGGGCCGGGCGCGGAGCCAGGAAAGCGCGGTAGCCGAGCTGAAAAAGGAGCTGGGCCAGTATGTTTACGAGCAGTATCTGAATGGCGAATCGTTTGACGAAGAGGCGATGGAGCGCTGCGCCGACATCAAGGCCGGCGAAGAAGCAGTAGAGGAAATTTACGCGGAATTGCAGCGCCGCAAAGAAGAAAACGCACGTCCGGCTGCGGGATCTGCAGCCTGCCGGGACTGTGGATGCACGCTGCCTGACGGCGCCTGCTACTGCCCCCACTGCGGCGCAAAAGTCGAAGCGCGGGCGAAAACCTTTTGTCCCCAGTGCGGCCGCGAGACAGAGCCCGACGCCTGCTACTGCAGCCAGTGCGGAGCCCCAATCCAGGAGGATGATGAAAATGAACAAGATCATTGACGCCAAAGGGCAGAATTGCCCGATCCCCGTGATCATGGCAAAAAAAGAGATCGACGCGGGCGGGCAGAGCTTTATCGTCGAGGTTGACAACACCACCGCCGTGCGCAATCTGGAAAAGCTGGCGTCTACCCGCGGCTTTGCCTCGTCGGTAGAAGAAACGGACGGCGTTTACCGCGTCGCATTCACGAAAGATGAGGAAGCCTGCTGTGCCGCCGTACAGGAAGAAAAGGGGTCGAAATGGGTTGTTTTTGTTGGCCATGAAACCCTGGGCACCGGCAGTGACGAGCTGGGCGCCAACCTGATGAAGATGTATTTTTATACCATTGCGCAGGAACAAGATCTGCCGTCGGCCATTCTGTTTATGAACGGCGGCGTCAAGCTGCCGGTCTTCAACGACCAAATCGTCGAGCATCTGCGCGACATGCAGAGCCGCGGCACCGAAATCCTGGTCTGCGGCACCTGCCTCAACTTTTTTGAAATCGCCGATAAGCTGCAGGTCGGCACGGTCAGCAACATGTTTGACATCACCCAGCGGATGCTGTATGCTGACAAGGTGATCGCGCTGTAATGGGAAAAGAAGGTTACCTGGTTCTGACTTTTGAATCGACGCACGCGGCCATGGCGGCGCAGAAATACCTGAAAGACAAAATCCCCCATGTCGTCATGCCGGTGCCGCGCTGTATCTCGGCCTCGTGCGGCATTGCCATCCGCGTGGAAAACGGGGAACTCGAACGTCTCAAGCCCTTGCTTGGCAACGGGTTCCCGGTGGAAGGGGACAGCTACCGGTTGTACCGCGTCGACAGCCAGGATCGGGCGGAAGCACTGGCTTTAGGGCCGGCAGGACATTAAAATCGGACAGCCGCAGGGCGCTATGCTCCTGCGGCTGTTTTACTGGTAAAGCGTTCAGCCGGTGTAACTGCGGATGACGCGGTAGGTCTCGATAAGACGGTTAACGTCATACCGGCAGTTGGCGGGACTGGTCGACGGCAGGGGGATGGCGGCGATACCGGTTTCAGGCAGACAGTGGCGGTTATACAGCGAAAAAGCTTTTCCGCCGCAGGTGAAAACGGCGGCGATGCCGGCATGATCCAGAACCGTGCGCAGGGGATTGGGCCGGACTTCGCGGATGCTTCCGTCGTCGGCGCCGCGGATGACGCATTCGGCGATGACGTCCCACAAAGCGACATGGTGCCGCAGGGCAAAGTCACGGCGCGCAGCAACCGTCGGGGGGACGGACTCGTCCCATAAGGCGGCCATGACAGGCCAGAACCGGTTGCGCGGGTTGCCGTAATAAAACCCGGTCTGGCGCGATAGCGGTGAAGGAAAAGAACCAAGGACAAGGACGCGCGACTGCGCGTCAAAAACAGGCTCGAGCGTATGAATCAGGCGCTGCGGCACAGAGAATCCCTCCCGCATCCATTGTAACGGCTGCTGCTTTGGCTGTCAACCGGGCAGGAAAAAAGCCCGGCCTTGCGCCGGGCGTGGTTACAGGTGCTTTTTCAGGCGTTCAATGTTGCCCTGTTCCTGCTTGAGCAGGGCTTTGCCCAGTGCGACAACGCCGGCGTCGGCGTCCTTGTACTCGCTGAGCTTCTTGGTAATGTCGATAATCCCCATGGTGCTGCCTTCGATGAGCATTTCGGAAATATGCGAGGGCGATTTGTCCGCCAGCGTGCCGGCGTTCATCTTCAGGTAGGCCGAGGCTTTGGCCATGGGATTGATCCCCTTGACGTCGGCCTGCTGCGCCGAAAGCAGCGCCTCGGATGCGATGCACATGCGCCGATATTCTTCCAGCTGCGGCGCCAGCGTGTTTTTAAACGCTTCGTCTGTGGCCATTTTGCAGATGCGTTCAATGGTGCCTTGCCCCATCTCGGCATTTTGATGAATAAAGTTAAGCAAATCTGTCGTTTGCGACATGGTATTTCGCCTCCCGGGTTTAGCTTTCCCACCGGATCGGCGGTCATGTACAGCCAATATTTTTCAATAAAAAGGGGGAACAGGATATGGCGGAAAAACAGTATATTGTCAGCGAGTCGGCGCTGTCTGCGGGGCTGCGCGGCGTGTGCGAGGCAAAATCGCTTCTGCGCCAGGGAAGGGCCAAAACGGTCGGCGAGGCGGCCCGGATGGCCGGCATCAGCCGCAGCGTCTATTACCGCTATCGCGACAGCATCCGGCCGTTTTTTGAAACCTATCAGGATAAAATCCTGACTATCCAGGCCGTTTTGCAGGATCGGTCGGGTGTTTTGTCCACCTTTCTCAATGTGCTGGCCAAAGCGGGCATCAACGTGCTGACGGTCAACCAGAATATCCCCGTCGGCGGCGAAGCCAGCGTCAGCCTGTCGGTGCACACCGGACAGATGAAGCATCCGGTTGAATCGGTCGCCAAGCGGCTGCTTGCCATCGAAGGCGTCGTCAGCGTGCAGTTCCTCGGATAAAATGGTTGACATTTGTTGTCCAGCGGCTTATAATAAAGGCAACAAATGTTGACTAAGGGGGCGGCCTGATGAAGGGCAAGCTGAAACTGTCAGACGGAGAATGGCGGCTGATGAACCTGTTGTGGCAAAATGCGCCGCGCACCATTGCCCAGATGGTAAACGAGCTGAAAGACGAGACGGGGTGGAAAAAAAACACCGTTTTTGTCATGCTGACCCGGTTGGAAGAAAAAGGGGCGGTCCGTTTTGAAGAGGGCGGACGTTCACGGCAGTATTACCCGTGCATCCGGCGCGAGGACGCGGCGGCGCAGGAAACCGAGAGCTTTCTGGCGAAAGTGTACGGCGGCAGCCTGCAAATGATGGTTTCGTCGATGGCCGGGCAGCGGGCGCTGAGCCGTCAGGACATCGACGAGCTGTACGAGATCCTGCGCCGGGCGGAACAGGAGGTGCAGGAATGATCGAAGCGGTATGGTCCGGATCGGCACTCATTTTGATTTTGCTGGTGCTGAGAGCGGTATTTCGCAAACGGATCCCGCAGCGTGTGCAGTATGCGCTGTGGGGCCTGGTTCTGCTGCGGCTGTGCCTGCCGTTTTCGCTGTTTGAAAGCCGGTGGAGCGTATGGGAAACGGCGCCGGATCTTGCGGCCATGCAGCACGAAGTCTATGTCCTGCCTGTCGGCCGGTATGAGATCCGTCCGGACGCTGCGGCGGAAATCGACGGGCAGACGGCGGACGCCAACAGCTTCGGCTACCCGGTGCTGTCAGAAGACCGCGGGACGGTGACGCGCTATGCAGGCAAATTGAGCCTCGGCGAATTGCTGACGGCGATATGGCGTGCCGGCGCTGTCCTGGCGGGAGCGTGGTTTCTGCTGGTCAACCTGCGCTTTATGCTGCGGCTGCGGCAAACGCGGCGGCCGTTTCAGACGGACGGCTGTCCGCTGCGGGTCTATGTCAGCGACGGGGTGCGTTCTCCCTGCCTGTTCGGTCTGCCGCGTCCGGCGGTCTATCTGACGCCGCAGGCGGCGTCATCCGACGCGGCGCGCTGCGTTCTGGCGCATGAGCTGGCCCATTACCGGCACGGCGACCACATTTGGTCGCTGGCACGGGTCGCCTGCCTGGCCGCGTACTGGTGGAACCCGTTGGTGTGGGCGGCCGCCGTGTTGTCGCGCATTGACAGCGAACTGGCCTGCGACGAAGCGGCCGTCCGATCGATGGACGCGTCTGAACGTCTGTGCTACGGCCGCGTGCTTGTCGCTCTCATCCCTGAGCAGGCGCGCCGGGGCGGCGTTATCCGCGGCGCGGCCTGCATGGCAATGGGGCGGAAAAGCATGAAAGAGCGCGTCCTGCGGATTGTGCATGGTTCGAAAACGGCGGTGCCCGCCGTGCTGGCCGTGCTGATCGCCGTCTTTGCGGCAATCGGCTGTACGTTCAGCGGGGCGGCTGCTGCACAGGAGCGGGAAGAACCGGTATATACGCTGACGCATCTGCAAAACGGGCGGCCGCAAAGCGCCGTTCTGGCGCTGACAGGCGGGGACGCCGAACTGGCCGCGCAAGTCATTTCGCAGTCACGGCTTGTATCCGCCGCATGGGAAGGCCCGCAGCCCGAAGCGCTGGCCGACTGCTGGCGTATCACCGTCACGCAGCCGGACGGGACGCTGCAGCAGCATTACGCCTGGCAGGTTTCGGGCAACAGCGCTCTGGCGGACGGCAGCGCCGTTTTGCAAAGCGACGGACGATACAGCCGTATCGGTGACGAACTGTTCGCACGGCTGACAGCGCTGACGGAAGATGCCCCCGGACATGAAAACCTGGATTTGGCACTGCGCGACGCGATCCTGTCGAGCCGCATGGATGCCTATACCCCCGGGGTCGATATGGTCAACGCCGAGTCGCATGTCATTCTGGGGCGGCACATCGAGGGGGATTTTGTCACCGTTTATGCGGTGGTGCGGACAATGTGGGCGGGTTATGAGCAGGGTGAGATCGCCGAGCTTACGGGCAGCCACATGCCGGCCGTTATCACGTTGGAAAAGGGCAGTCTGGAACACGCGATGGCGGGCGGCTATTCGCTGGCCGGGTACTGGACGCCGGAAGACGGCAGCCGTTATGAACCGTCAGTCCGTGAGAAATTTCCTGAAGAACTGGCGGATCTGGCCCTTGATCTTCCGGCCTTTGCCGAATTGCAAAGCCGGGAATGCTGGCGTCAGGTCGCGGAAGAAGGCCGGCTGAACGCGCTGGACGCCCGTTTGAACGGCCTGCTCGACAGCATGATGTCCAGCCCGTCCGAGGCGTCGGGCACAGCCGCTTATATCGAAGCGCACCGCGAAGAATATGACGAGTTCTTAAGCTATGGCGACGACGCGCTCCGGTTTGTTTACCGCGAGTTTGGCAAACGGCTTGGCGCCCGCGGGCTGCGCGGCGCTCTGCTGCAATGCGCGATGGAAGATCTGCTGGGCAGCGAGGCCATTCCGTTTGACGCATCCGACGGGCTGGATTATTATGAAAAATTCTGGAATCACGCTTTGAACCTGCTTGACAGTACGTCAAAAGAATTTGTAGCCGAACATTATCCCAAAACCTATCTGTTTTTACAGATGACGACGGCGCTGGGCCCGTCCGGAAAATAAAAGCACAGGACGCCGCGTTTTGAAATGCGGCGTCTTTACTTTTGCCCAAAACAGCCGATAAAATAATCAAACGCCATTTTGTATCGCAGGGAAGCGACGGAATCGGAGCAAAAGGAGGAAAGAAAATGGTCAATCAGGTCAGTCATGTCGGCGCCGGCATTCCCAGAACGGCAGAGATCCGTCCGGAGGAAAAAAACGGCGCCGTCAAAACGGAAGAGCTTGCCGTACAGCCGGGCGCCCGTCAGGACGTCTATGTGCCCGGCGGGCAGGAAACGCCGGCCGAAAGCGTCGGGTACAAACCCAACAGGGCGCTGATCGAACAGCTAAAGGCTGAACAGGAAGCCAACGAGCTGCGTTTTATCAATATGGTGCGCGATACCTTTTTGCGGCAAGGGATTCAGCCGGCAGGAGGCGACGCGATCTGGGCCCAGATCGCAAAAGGCAACTTCACAGTTGATCCCGAGACCAAAGCGCAGGCGCAGAGTGCGGTTGCTGAAGACGGCTACTGGGGCGTCGCGCAGACGTCTGAACGGCTGCTCAATTTTGCCAAAGCATTGGTCGGCGGCGATCCTGCCCGTGCGGAAGAAATGCGCGACGCCGTCATCAGGGGCTTTGAAGAAGCGCAGAAAGCGTGGGGCGGCGCGCTGCCGGATGTCAGCCAGCAGACGTACGACGCCACAATGAAGCTGTTTGACGACTGGGCTGCCGAAAACGCACAGTAAACGGCGGGAAATGCAAGCCGGCATCTTTAAAAGATGCCGGCTTGTTTGATGAAAGCGCAGGCCGGCAGTCTGGTATGGAACCTTTTGCCGTTCTTTTCGTCTAAACAGGCAATACGGTAAAAGGAGAGATCTGCCATGAAGCTGCATTGGTTTAAAAGGACCGTCCCAATCGTACTGGCCGCGCTCCTGGCCGGCTGCGCCCCGGCGCAGAGCGGGGAAGAGGTACGGGAACCGGAAAGCAGGGAAGATACGCCGGATATTGCGGTGCTTGAAGAAATGGATGTCACGCTGTATATCCCCAATGAAACGGCCGACGGCTTTGACGAAGTGACCGAAACGGTCAAAGCCCAGCCGCAGGGGATTGTCGACGCGCTGATCGCGCACGAGGCGCTGCCCGCAGATGTCAGGGTCAACAGCTTCAGGCTGGAAGACAACGGCGTCGAGACGCAGGAAGGCGACATTGTCAGCTATGCCGTCGGCGATGCGCTGCACATCGACCTGGATCTGTCGGCTGAGTTTGCCGAGGGGCTTGCGTCGACAGGCACTGCCGGCGAAGAGATGATGCTGGGCAGCCTGGTCAACACCATACTGTCGGCATACGGCGCCGACACGCTCACTGTCACCTGCGACGGAGAAACGCTTGAAACCGGACACTGCGTCTATGACGAACCCTTGAGTCTCATGTGACTGAGGGGTAAAAGCTTTGCGAAAAGAAATAGGCTGTGCTATGATCCTGCTATAAACACAGGAAGCGTTCCTGTAAAATGAGGTTTTTGAAAAATTAAAAAAAGGACTTGCAAACTGCCGCAGAATATGGTAATATATTTTCTGCACGGTGCGACCGGGTGTGGCGCAGATTGGTAGCGCGCTTGACTGGGGGTCAAGAGGCCGCAGGTTCAAGTCCTGTCACTCGGACCATATTTGCCGAAAGGCATAAAAAAGGCCGTAATCCATTGAAAAAAGCAGTGGATTACGGCTTTTTTGTATTCTTGAATTAGAAAACAGTCACGCTTGATTCTTCAAAGAAACTGAAAGAATTAGGAGCGTTGAATGATGGCAAAAATCAAGATCAAAATTAGCGTAACAGTGTCCGACGTCTTCCACGATTTTCTTATGGCGAAAAAGTCGATGGGATTAAGTGAAAAGACCATTATCACCTATGGGCAACACTTTTCGGCAATCGCAAAACATCTACAAGTAGATAAACTTATCGGTGAACTTGATAAGACAGATATTGAAAGTATCATTTCTATTGAAAATGTGTTATGATAAGCAAGGACAGGAGAAGACTCCTGCCCTTGTCATTTGATTCCTTTCCTTAACCGGTTTGATTGGACGCTTCACAGCCATACCCGGCGCGGCCGTACTCACAAGGCGTGCGATGCCATCAAAAAACGGGAACCTCGCAAGAGGCTCCCGTTTTTTTGTTGATAAAGCGATCAGATGAGCAGAATGAAACCTTCCTCGACGGGCTTGTACTCGTCTTCCATCAGGGAATCATACACGCGGATCATGTCTTTGTCCAGCACCATGATCCGGCGATCCGCCGGGATTTCGGGCAGTTTTTCCAGACGCTTTGTGATGCGGTAGACGCGGTTGTTTTCGCCTGCCGGGCCAAAGTCCTGGCCATTGTATTCGGCCAGCGTGGCGGCGTCCTGATAGAGCATAGAGGCGACATAGCAGTATTCTGTGCCGTCGTGAACTTCAAAGACCGGGGACACGAGGTCTCGGCTCGGGTTGGACGGCGTGTTGAGGAAGCCGGTGCCGATGTCGTCGCTCAGCGGGGCAAAGGAAGCCTCGAACAGGCCGTAAACGCCGCTGTCGCCGACGCCCGAGAAAGACGCGATTAAAACGCCTTCAATGCCGGGCAGTTCGCTCAGAATAAAGCCGGTCATCAGGGAATTGATGACAAGGTCGTGCGCGCCAGCGTTGATAACGACGTATTTTTTGCCCAGACGATCCTTCCACTTCTGCGAAACCGGCGGATGAGGAAGGGCTTTCTGCGCCATAGGGCTGCGGCGCCCGCGCAGTTTGGTCATGATGTAGGTGTCTTTACCGTGTTCGGTAAAGAAGACTTCCTGCTTGTTGGGCGCTTCGAAGACTTCGCCATTGTAGTAAAGGGGCTGGTTAAACATACTTTCGTGCCCGCCGCGGGTGTCGTCGCGCATAATGGCTCCGAACGCGCCGTACAGGTGCAGGTTGAGCACGCCACTCGGCACCAGATAGGTGCCGGAATATTTTTTGATCATATCTTCGGGCACCGGTTTAAGACGGGTGTAGATACAGGTGCCCAGTTCCTGCATGGCGACGGCGAACAGACGCATGAGGGTTTCGGGCACGTCCAGCTTGCAGTCATGGGTCTCTGACAGCGCCAGCACAGCATTGTACTTGGGCACGATAAAGAACTGTGTAGTGAACTGGAAGCTGTTGCCGCTCTTTTGCAGCACACCTTCGCCAAGGTCATATTCGGGGAATTTGTAGTTGACGTTGTCCCAGCCCAGGCCATAATTAAGCGAAGCGTCGTCACAGTCCAGGAAGGTGCGGCCGTGTTTAGTGGCCATTTCAGCCTTGCTCTTTTCGCTGATGATCTTGTTTTCCGTCAGGAACAGCTGGCCAAACTTGCACAGGTCTTTCATGGACGTGGTGAAGCCGGCGCCGCCCTGGATGAGCAGCAGCTCGCCGGGACGCTTGTTTTCATGGATCAGCGGGTAATCAGGGTTGAGGACGGGGGACAGGCGGGTCGAATGTGCGCCGATGGGCTCGGTAATATGGTCGCGGCAATATTCGGCAAAGGGAACGCCGGTCACTGCGTTGACGACCATCTCGGCCAGCGTAAAGCCGTCGTTGCAGTACACGGCGTACTCGCCGGGCGCAGCCTTCAGGTGGCTTTTGGCCAGGTGGGCGTAAACCTCGTCATAGTAGTGGCTGCCGCGGACATCAGTGACGGAAAAACCCTTCCACTGCGTACCGGGCAGGCCGGATGTGTGAGACAGGCAGTGCCGAACCGTGATGTCGCGGTAGCGCTCGTCCAGCATGGTAAAGCGGGGCAGGTAATGGCAGACCGGGGTGTCCAGGTCGATTTTGCCCTGCTCGACCTGCTGCATGACGGCGACGGTGCAGAAGATTTTGGACACCGAGGCGACGTTGTACGTGCAGTCTGTCGTAGCCGGCTTTTTATCCTTGCCGCCCTGATGGCCCAGCGAATCGTTGGCAATCAGCTGGCCATCCTTTAAAATGGCGTAAGAAACCGAGGTGTAGTCTTTGGGAAGACTAAGACGCAGAATGGATGAGAGTTTTTCTGTGAGCTGGTTCATTATAATCACACTCCTATGCCCTTTACTATATCTTGTTTTGGCGGCGATGTCAAATGCTTTAGCAGGATATTTGGCTGGATGAAAAAAAAGACTTTACATTTTGGGAAAGTTCGAGTATAATAAAAAAGCGGTGTTGAGAGACGCCGGAACACAGGGGCCTGTAGCGCAGCTGGGAGCGCGTTCGGTTCGCATCCGAGAGGTCGAGGGTTCGAATCCCTTCAGGTCCACCAGATAAGAACCGCAATTTTGATACGATGCGTATCGAGACTGCGGTTCTTTCTTTATTTTCTTTTCCGGGGGCTTTCATAAAACAGGGCTGAAAGGGGGGACTGGCTGTGGCGAAAAACAAGCTGGTGGCGCCGGTTGTCAAATGGGTCGGCGGGAAACGCCAGCTGCTGGATGAAATTACTCCCCTGCTGCCCAAAAGAATACCTTCGTACTGCGAGCCGTTTCTGGGCGGCGGCGCCGTCCTTTTCTGGATTCAGCCTGCCAAAGCCGTTGTGAACGACCTGAATCAGGACTTGATGACGGTTTACCGCGTGATTAAAGACGATGTAGACGCCCTTGTCCAGTCCCTGAAAAAGCACGAAAATACACCGGAATATTTTTATGCCGTCCGGGACAGGGACAGGAACAGGGAAGCGTACCGGGCCATGCCGGATGTGGAAAAGGCATCGCGCCTGCTGTATCTCAACAAGACCTGTTTTAACGGGCTGTTCCGCGTCAACTCGGCCGGCGAGTTCAATTCGCCGTTTGGAAACTATAAAAATCCCAATATTGTCAACGAACCGGTTCTGCGCGCCGTGAGCCAATATTTCAACGCAAACAGCGTTGCGCTTTACAGCGAAGATTTTGCCGACACATTGGACCGCGTTGAAAAAGGCGGGTTTGTTTATCTTGATCCGCCTTATGACCCTGTGTCGGACACGGCCAATTTTACCGGCTATAATAAGGATGGGTTTGGCAGGAGCGAACAGATGCGGCTCAGGCAGTGCTGCGATGAGCTCAACCGGCGCGGCGTGCGGTTCCTACTATCCAATTCCGCGACCGACTTCATCAAAGACCTGTACCGGGATTATGACATACGGATCGTCAAAGCGAAAAGGGCAATCAACGCCGACGCAAGCAAGCGGGGCGCTATTGAGGAAGTGCTGATCAGAAATTATGGGAATGAATGACGCCGCCTGGGAAGCCCTGTTTGACAAATATCATATTCTGGATGAAGTCAGGCGGCGCGGACGTTTTGTCATTTCAGCGAACCAGATCAAAGAGTTACGCGAGCCGCGCCTGATGACAAAGTTTGATCACAAGGTGAACCTGCCGCGGGTCTTTTCTGCAAACGGCCTGGCCGTTCTTCCCATTACCCGCGGGGATTATGTAATTTCGTCTTTCGAGGCGTACAAAGATTTTGAGGCCCCGGCTGCCGGCGCACAAAGGGTTTCTGTCCCGGCCCATATTCAGAGCCTGATGCCGCGCTTCCTGGTGAGCGAAGCCATTGCGCTGAACTGCGCAAACGCCTGCGGGATCCTGGCCGATTTTCTGGAAGACGAGACGCTGCTCCCTACGGTCAGCGGACGCATGAGTTCAGGCGGCTTCGGGTTTGAAATTGACACGGCGTCCGGCAGGCAACATATCGAGGTCAGCAATTCCCAGATCGAAATCGACGCGGCGTACGAGGGGGCCCGCGCGCTTTCCCTGTTCGAAGCCAAACGGGATTTGTCAGACGACTTTTTGATCCGTCAGCTGTATTACCCGTTCCGTGTCTGGAGCGGACGGGTTGCAAAACCCGTTAAAACAGTTTTTCTTATTTTTTCCAACGGTATCTTTCACCTCTACCAGTACCAGTTTGACGACCCGCTTTACTATAACTCTTTGCGCCTGGTTAAACAGAAAAATTATGTCATTGCGACGGACATCTGCCGGTCTGACATCGAACAGATTTTGAAGACCGTCCCCGTCGGGCAGGAGCCGGAGCTGTCTTTTCCACAGGCCAACAGTATGCCGCGTATTGTCAATCTCGCAGAGCTTTTAAATGAAAGGCCTATGACAAAGCAGGAAATCACGTCGGAGTATGCTTTTGACGAGCGTCAGACCAATTATTACACAGACGCCGGAAGGTATTTGGGTTTGATAAGCAAGGGCCGCGGCGAGGACGGGAATATCTGCTTCCAGCTTTCTCCCGGGGGACGCTGTGTGATGGGGCTGGAATATAAAGCGCGGCAGCTTGCCATCGCGTCCTGCATTTTAAAACACCGGGCCTTTCGGGAAACCCTGAAGCTGTACCTGCGGTGCGGTGAAATGCCGGACACGCCGGCCATTGTCAAAATCATGCGGGACTCGCGTCTGTACCATGTGGAAGCCGAGAGCACTTATGTGCGGCGCGCTTCGACGATCGCCGGCTGGGTCAACTGGATTTTGAACCTGATTGAAAAATAAGGCCGGGAGCACTTACGCCCCCGGCCTTATTTGCCGGCAGCCCCGCAAGCCTGCATACAGAAAAACGCCTCCGGCAGCGCCGGAGGCGTTTTTTACAAGTTTACTTTTTGCTCTGGACAAAGGATGCAATGCGATCCATGGCCTTTTTGAGGTTTTCAAGCGAATAGGCGTACGAAATACGGACATGGTTGCGGCCGCTTTCACCAAAGGCCTCGCCGGGAACGACGGCGACATGTTCTTTTTCAAGCAGCTCTTCGACGAACGCAGTGCCGTCTTTGGCAAACATGGACACGTCGGGGAAGATATAGAACGCGCCCTGCGGCTCGAAGCAGTCAAAGCCCAGATCGAGCAGGGACTTGTACATGAACTGACGGCGTTCATCGTACTTTTCCGCCATATACTCGGCGTCGGGCAGGCCGTGCTGCATGGCTTCGATGCCGGCGTACTGCGCGGGGGTGGAAGCGCACATCAAAGCGTACTGGTGGATGCGGGCAACCGGCTGCATCAGTTCGCGCGGACCGCAGCAATAGCCCAGACGCCAGCCGGTCATGGCGAACGCCTTGGAAAATCCGCTGACCAGCACGGTGCGCTCACGCATACCGGGCAGGCTGGCGAACGAAGTGTGCTTGAGGCCATAGGACAGTTCGGCGTAGATTTCGTCAGAAAGGACGATAATATTGGTGCCCTCAAGGACTTTGGCGATTTCCATCAGTTCGTCGCGGGTCATGACTGCGCCCGTCGGGTTGTTGGGATATGACAGCAGCAGCGCTTTGGTCTTGGGGGTGATGGCCGCCTTGAGCGCGGCCGGCGTCAGCTTAAAGCTGTCTTCCTTGACTGTTTTGATGGGAACGGGCTTGGCGCCGGTAATGGACGCAAGGGGGGCATAGCAGACAAACGAAGGCTCGGGGACAAGGAACTCGTCGCCGACGGTCAAAAAGGCGCGGATGCACAGGTCGATGGCTTCGCTGCCGCCGACGGTAACGACGACTTCGTCATCCGGGTTGTACGAGCAGTTAAACCGGTTTTCAAGGTATTTAGCGATCTCGCGGCGCAGGACGATCAAACCGTTGTTGGCAGTGTACTGCGTTTTCCCCTGGTTCAGCGAGTCAATACCCGCCTGGCGGATGTGTTCGGGCGTGACAAAGTCGGGCTCGCCGACGCCGAGCGAAATGGCGTCGGGCATCGTTTCGGCAATGCCGAAATATTTACGGATGCCGGACGGCGGAACAACCGAAACAAGGGGGGCAATCACTTTCCCGTAATCAATCATGCGCAATTCCTCCAAATCATTTTCCCCTGAAGAAGCGGGATGATTAGTTTACGTTTTCCATCTTTCAGTATATCACTGGCAATGATGTGTTGCAAGTGCCGAAAATAAAAAATTTGCGGTCAATGCCATTATTCTTCCCCGACATCAGAAGGATTTTCGGGCTGCGGGGGAAGAGGAGCGGCATTTTCAAAAATTTCGGACCAGATCCACAGCAGCAGGGCGCAGGCCATCACCCCGTCGGCTGCGCCCAGAGGCAGGTATGCCCCGTAAAAACCGCGGCTGAGCAGGGCGGTCATGGCAGAGCCGGCGATGCCCATAGTCGCGGCCATGGCAAAAAACAGAAAAGAGCCGGGGCGGTTTTTGCCGAACCACGGGCAGCTGAGCAGGTACAGCGCCGCCAGCAGAGCGATGGCGGCCAGAATCTCAAAGGCAAAGGTATAGGTCAGGGGGTTGCGGGCCGTGTCCCGATAAAAGCACAGCAGGTAAACACACATGAAAAACAGCGGGAACAGCGAACACAGCCCTTTGCTCTGTACGCTGCGGCCCATGGCAAAGACGATGCAGGCGCCGCCGCAGGCGACGAGAAACAGGCTTTTGAGCAGGGTGAGCAGCGACACGTCGCCCGCTGTCAGCACCAGCAAAGCGGCGGATGCGAGCAGCAGAAAAGCAGAAAGCACACGCACGGTTTTCAGCCCGGCGCCGGCGGGGCGGAGCCCGCAGCGCAGCGGGAGACGGCGGAAGCAGAGGGCCAGCACGGCGAGCAGCAGGGCGCAGGCCGCGGCAGCGGCAAAAAATGGCGTAAAGCCGTGGGCCGAGCCCACCAGGAGCCGGCCAGAGGCCGCGTCGGTATACTGCGCGATCAGCGAGCTGCGGAAAACACCCAGCGCGACGCCTGCGGCGACAGACAAAACGGCGCAGAGCGCCGGTATGGTTTTGGTTTTCATGATTCATCATCCGTTCGCATATTGTTTGGCACAGCCGAATAAATTGAAAAACAGCAGCGTCGCGGCGGGCACAGCCGGAAAGCCCCGCCAGACGCGCGCAGCAATGATATTATAACACGCCCGGGGAAAAAAGGAAAGAGAAAGGTGAAAGGCATGAAAAGACTGACTGTAATCTTGCTGGTCCTGGTGCTGTGCGTTTATGCGCTGCCCATCCTGACGGTCGGCGGGCTGGACGCACCGCAGGCCCCTGCGGCAGATGCGCCGCAGCAGGACGACATGCAGGCCGGGGACGATACGCAGCAGGGCGCCATCCAGGTCGTGAGCGACAGCTATGACAACTCGACAATGGTAACTGTGTGCATCGACCAGTCTCCGGCAGAAATGACCCTGCACGACTATCTGTGCGGGGTGCTGGCGGCTGAAATGCCGGCCAGTTTCCCCGAAGAGGCGCTCAAGGCGCAGGCGCTGGCGGCGCGGACATACACGCTGTACAAAATCGGGCTGTATGAAGCAGGCATGGCTATTCCCGAAAGCCACAACGGCGCGCAGATGTGCACCGACTATACCCACTGCAAAGCATACTGCGATCTTGCGTCGCAGGCGGAAAGCATGTGGGGGGATCAGGCCGAAGAATACCGGCAAAAAATCGAACAGGCCGTTTCGGCGACGGACGGGGTCATCGCCACCTACCAGGGTGAGCCCATCGCCGCGGTGTTCCACGCGGCATCGACCGAAAAAACCGAGGCGGCTGCCGATGTGTGGGGCGGCGACACGCCGTATCTGCAAAGCGTTGACAGCCCGGGCGGCGAATCATCCGATCATTATTACGGCGAGGTCGTCATTTCAGCGGAAGAGTTTAAAAAGCGCTTTACCGAACAGTACCCGCAGGCTGACCTGTCGTCACCGCCCGAACACTGGTTCAAGGCGTCCAACCGCAGCGAAGCCGGCGGGGTCATTGACGTGGCGGTCGGCGGCGTGCGGGTGTCGGGCACGGTGATCCGCACCATGCTGGGGCTGAACTCGACCAATTTCACCTATACGCCGCAGGGGGACACCCTGGTTTTCAAAACCAAAGGCTACGGGCACGGCGTGGGGATGAGTCAGTACGGCGCGCGCGAGCTGGCCCTGCAGGGCATGACGTACGACGAGATTATCAAATGGTATTACACAGACGTCGATCTGACGCTGAAATCGTAAAAAAACCGGATCGCGCATTTGTATAAGACCGGCCTCCGCCGGCGATAATAACGGCGGAGGTGCAATACGCATGAAACAAAACCAAAGCTTTTTCCGAAGGGCGGCGGACTTTGCGCAGGATCGGGGATTTTACATAATCCTCGGCCTGTGCGCAGTCGCCATAGGCATCTCGGGTTATGTACTCTTTTTTACCGGAAACGAAACAGACGACATTCCGCAGCCCCAGACAACGGTATCGGCGCCCAGCGAGATTGAATTGACCGATCCCGACCCCGAACCTGTCCGGCAGCCTGCCGGGCAGCAGCCGGAAGACGCCGGACAGGACGAAGAGATCAGCGCCCCCGAAACGGCGGAGGAGCCGGAAACGCCGGCCGCCGCTGAAGAGCCGGCATCAGCTGAACCGCCGGTTCAGGCCGCCAACAACCCGGTCAATGTCCCTGCCGGGCAGGAAACCTTTACACTGCCGGTGAACGGCGAGATCCTGCGCGCTTTTTCAGGTCAGGAACTCATGTATGACGAGACGATGGCAGACTGGCGCGTCCACGGCGGAACAGATTTCAGCTGCACCGAAGGCGAACAGGTGCTGGCCGTCGCAGACGGCGAGGTCAGCGCCGTTTACACCGATGAAATGTGGGGCAACTGCGTCAGTATCCAGCACAGCGGCGGGCTGGTCACCACCTATTGCGGGCTGGTCGAAAACGCTACAATGGCCCCCGGCATGGCCGTCAAGTCGGGCGACGTGATAGGCGGCGCCGGCGGCGGGATTGCCTGTGAAAGCGCAATGCCCATGCATATCCACGTCATTGCCACGCGTGACGGTGAAAGCATCGACCTGATGAGTCTGTTTACGGAATAACAGAATCAATAGAATCAACCGTAAAACGCCGAGACAGGAGGCATTTCATTTGGAAATGCCTCCTGTCTTTGGGTTCAGCTGGTGAAACTGCGGCCGCAGTAAGGGCAGACGTGCAGCCTGGGCTGGCTTACGGCGCCCGCGGCGGCTGACGGCTGGCAAGCGGTCAGGTCATAGACGTATTCGCACAGACGGGAGGGCATCCGGCCGGCGCTGAGCGCGATGACGCGGATATGGTATTCCGCACCGCCGGCCAGCGGGATGGGCGATGAGTAAACAGCCGATTCCGCGTCCGGCAGGCTGCCGTCCAGGGTGTAATAGTACGTGACGCCGGGCTCGGTTTCAATGGCAAACTCGATGGGGCGGGAATAGGCGCCGGCGTGCGGGGAAGCCTGTACGGCAGGGCGCAGAGCCCCGATCCGCAGGCCGGAAAGGCCGCTGCCGGCACCGTCGAGCGACTCGACCGCTTCGGCGAGCCGCCCCTGCTCGACAAGCAGGCCGGACAGCTCGGTGTAAAAAGACGTGTTGGACGGTTGAAGTGAAATGCCTTCGCGCAGCAGTTCTTCGGCGCGGGTATTTTTGTACTGGCTGCGCAGCAGCGCGGTCAACCGGAGCCGGGCCTGGGAACCGTAGGGGTTGAGAGCCAGCGACTGCTCGTAAAAATAGGCAGCACGGCCTTTGTCGCCGCGGCTTTCGGCCCGTTCGCCCCAGCTCAGCAGCCAGTCCGACGAATAATCGGGAGCAAAAATAAAAAAATACAGCCCTGCGCAGGCAAGCAGCAGCGCCAGAACCATGCAGAACGCCGCTTTGAGTTTATTCAATCCATAACGCACCTCCCGGCCAGACCTGTCATTAGTATGGCCGGAAAAGGGCTTTGTCAGTCACAGGGAAAGGCGGCCCATAAAAAACAGTATCGCGTAGCTGAGTCCGATGAGCACCGGCTGGTGCGCAATATAGATGAGCAGCGTGTGCTTGCCGCAGCGTTCAAAAAACGGGGCGCGCAGCCGGTAAAACCGGCCGGGCATCTGCCCGCGGGAAATGACGCCGCCCAGCCACACGCCGAAAAAATACATAAAAATCCACGGGAAAATCGGGAAGTAGTCGGTCGACGAAAAAGACGGGCTTCGGATCCCCAGCGCCCACAGGTGTTCAATGGGAAAGCTGCGGTCGAGAAGGAAATACGCGGCAAAAAAGGGGATCAGCCACAGCCAGCCGCAGCGCGTCATGCGCAGGAGCAGAGGACGGAAAATTTCGTACAGCACGGCGGCACAGCCGAGAAAGTGCAGGATTCCAAAGCGCACAAAGGCGGCCGGGTTGAATGCCCAGGTCGCCAGCGTCACCAGTACGGCGCACAGCAGGATCTTGACGCCGCGGCGCAGATTGCTGTGTGAAAACGTGCTCGACGCGCCCGAAATGGCGATAAATACCGAAGCGAAAAAAGGCTGTAAGAAGTTGAGCAGCGGATTGTCGATCAGGCCGGCCGGCGCAATGTCGAACATAACCAGGTTGTAGCCGAAGTGATAGGCGACCATGAGTAAAATGGACAGCCCGCGCAGCGCGTCGACGGCGTAATAACGGCGTTTGGGGGACGGTTCGCTCATACGTTGAACCGGAAGAGGACGACGTCGCCGTCCTGCATGACATAATCTTTGCCTTCAGAACGCACCAGTCCTTTTTCGCGGGCGGCCGCGAAGCTGCCGCATTCGATCAGGGTGTCGAACGGCACGACTTCGGCACGGATGAAGCCGCGCTCAAAATCGCTGTGGATTTTGCCGGCCGCCTGCGGGGCGCGCGTGCCGCGGGTGATGGTCCATGCGCGTACTTCGGGTTCGCCGGCTGTCAGGTACGAAATAAGCCCCAGCCGATGGTAGCACAGCGTGATCAGGCGGTCAAGGCCGGACTCGTCCAGCCCGAGTTCGGACAAAAAGAGTTCTTTTTCCTCGCGCGACATTTCGGCAATGTCGGCCTCCAAACTGGCGCAGATGGGCAGGACGTCGCTCTGTTCGGCAGCGGCAATGGCGCAGACCGTGCGGTAGCGCTCGTTCTGCGAGTAGTCGCCGCTCATCGAACCTTCATCCATGTTGGCGGCGTAGATGACCGGCTTGCCTGAGAGAAGGTCGGCGCTTTGCAGCCACAGCTCTTCCTCTTCGCCGCCGGTTTCAAAGGTGCGGGCCGGTTCGCCGCGCTGCAAATGCTCGAGCAGCCGGCGCAGAAAAGCGGCTTCGGCCGCGTGTTTTTTGTCGCCCTTGGCCAGCTTTTCCGTCTTATCGATGCGCTTTTCCAGCACTTCGACATCGGACAAAATCAGTTCGAGGTTGATGGTTTCAATGTCGCGGCGCGGATCGACCGAGCCGTCAACGTGAATGATGTTGGGGTCGTCAAAACAACGGACGACATGGACGATGACGTCGACCTGGCGGATGTGCGACAGAAACTTATTGCCCAGTCCCTCGCCGCGCGAAGCGCCCTTGACCAGGCCGGCAATATCAACAAATTCAATGACGGCGGGCGTGATCTTTTTGGGATGATAAATCTCTGCCAGCGCGTCCAGCCGTTTATCCGGCACACTGACGACACCGACGTTGGGGTCGATGGTGCAGAACGGGTAATTGGCCGACTGGGCCTTTAAATTGGTCAGCGCGTTGAAGAGGGTGCTTTTGCCCACATTGGGCAGCCCTACGATGCCTAATTTCATAGCTTTTTCTAGCTCCTTTATTTTTGCCTATTTACAAGTTTTTTGTTTTAACTTTTGCGGCTATGCCATTTACGCATAGATTTGTACTGGGACATGTCAACATACGCTGCCGGGGAAGTAACGGTTGATAAAAAATCAGGCTGCGCATCCTGACAGTCCGATTTTCCTGATCCCCGGCTGGAAAGTATTCCTGGTCATTCCTGAGCGCACCGGAAACCGAGTATCTGACAGTATCCCCGCTTCAGAAACCAAATCATTATATAGTATAGCGCATGGCACCGTTTTCCTCAAGGCTTCTCTGCGAATTTTTCAAAGGCGATTTCAGATCACCAGCACCTGACTGACGGACTGTGCAACCCCTTTGCACTTCACCAATTTGTTCGTTCAGCTGTACGGATATGCCTCTTTTTTCAATGGCACCGAACCAATTTTTGCGGATTTGGAAGCTGAAATCAATTGTATGGGGCGCTGAAAAAATTATCCGGGCAAGCCCAAAGATCGGCTTGCCCGGATAGTTTTTTGTTTTAGTTTTTGATCACTGTACAAGATTTTCGCAGAAACGCATCAGGATTGTGGCGACCTGCGCTCTCGTAGCGTTCCCCTGCGGACTGAGAATATCGTTACTAGTGCCCGAGATCAGGCCGGTACCCACGGCCCAGCGCATGGCGTCGACCGCGTAATCGCTGACCTGTCCGGCATCTGCAAAGCTGCCGATATCCCCGGAGACAGCGGGGCTGCCCGCATAGCGGTACAACATGACCGCAAGCTGCTCCCGGCTGATATTTCCATTCGGATCAGAGCCATCGGAAATACCATTTTCCATAGCCCAATTCATCGCGCGCTCATACCACACGCTGCCGCCCGCGGTATCCTGTCCGTCAAATCGGGCCAGCACAGTCATCAGCATGGCTCGGGTCATCGAGGCGTCAGGCGAAAACGCGGTATTGCTGGTGCCGGAGAAGATCTCGCGGGCCGCTACAAAATTGATGGCGTCAGAGGCCCAATGTCCTGTTGTGTCGTTGAAGTCTTTCGCGTTGTCCACCAGGATCAGGTCGGCGGAATGATCCACCCGGATCACATAGCCGTCGTCACCAGGGACAGCCGTCTTGATGATCTCCCCGGTGTCGGGATCCATGGGAACGGTGGTCACATTGGCCGCCACCTCATCCAGTACGATGTCAACGTCAGTCGCGGTGCTGGCCGGGATAGAGACGGAAATGTAGACGTTTCCATCCGGGGTTTGGGTCGTTTCATGTACCACGCCGCTGGCCTCTGTTTTTGTAGTGGTCACCGTGCCGTCCGTCGCAGTTTTGACTTCTTTGACAGAGCCGTCCGGGTATTCGGTGGTCTCGGTAACGGTACCGGTGTCGGGATCGGTCGCGGTCGTGGTGGAAGGATCTGGTTCCTGCTCGGCATGTCCGCTGTCGTCCCGGTCCGGGGAATCCGTCCGGTCGGACTCGTACACCCGAACAGTGCAAGAGGCGGTTGCGGCCGCGTAGTCGTCATTCCCTGCGTAGCTGACCTGGAAGCGGTACGTCTGGTCTGCGTCAGGGAATTCCACACGGAAAGTCCCGTTCCCGATCGTTTCGTTGAAGGCGCCTCCCACAGCAGTCAGGGCTGCGGTACCCCCCTCAGGTATGCCAGACACCGTCAGGGTAATGGTTCCGCCGCCGGTCAGTGTGGTGCGGGACGGGATGATGGAAAGCTCAGGCGTGTCCTTTTCCCCCTCGTCAGCCTCGCCGCCATAGGGCTCCCAATTCACGCTTTCGGCGCCATAGTCCCGACCGATCACGTTGTCCCAGGATTCATTCCCGGCGGGATACTCGACCGTAACGGCGGCGCGGAAAAACACATCGTCAGCCAGTGCGGGCGCATCCCCCAAAAAGCGGATGGTCAGGCCGTTGCTGCTGTCAAAAGCCCCGGCGCCGATGGTATCCACGCTGGCGGGGATTGTGATTTGTGTCATAGAAGTAAATCCAAGGGCAACCTCGCCGATGGATGTCACCGTGTCCGGAATGGACACGCTTTGCACCTGGCTGCCGGTACACGACCGGTCGCCGATGGCGGTGACCCCGCTATCGATCACAATGCTTGCATAGTCCCCGCCGTACCACGGGGCAAAGGGAGCGGAGCTGTAATTTTCCATGGGGCCGCTGCCCGAGATGGTCAGGGTCCCGTTCGAGATCGCCCAGGTGATACCAGTATCCACAGGCGTCAGCTGGATCGGGCTGCCTTCGGTTTGGCTGTGGGAAATGGTGCCGGTGACCTTCTGATAGCCGGGAGCAGTGATCTCATAGCTGTAAGTCTCGGCGACATTCAAAGAATCCGCAATCCAGCGGCCGCCGCTTTGGCGGGCGTTGGAGAAAACATCGTTGTTCGCATCATAAATGACAATCAGCATATTTTCGGCGGCCGGTGTGATCTCTCCAAAGGTGTAAGTAAACGCTTCATAGACGTCGTAGCCGTCATTGGCATTGGTACGAACGCAATATCCGTCGGGGACGTAGCTGCTGTATATTGTATCATAATAGTAGCTTCCGCCTGTCAGCGTGACAGAGCCTGCGCTCCCGTCTGCAATATCGCCGTAATAGGTCCCGCCGGCAATTGCCAGAGAGCCGCCGGCAACGCGGATGGTGCCGCTTACCGAACCGGAACCGCCGGTGGAATCCGTTAAAGTCAGGTTTCCCATAATCGAAAAAACATCGCTTGTATGGGAAATGGCATATCCGGCCAAATCAATAGTGACAGACGCCCCGCTGAAAATCTGAAAAGACTGGCCGGAAATATCGGCACACAGGGTAAAAGAGCCTCCGGTTTCGCTTCCTACCGCACTCATCAGTTCCCGGGCCGTATAGGACTGATCGCCGCTTGTTGCCACGACAGGCCCGCCGGTTTCAGTAACGGTATCCTGGTCTGCGCCGCTCTCAACGACTTCGACCGTGCCGTCCGTAACCACATCTACTGCCGCAGCCAGCGCAGGATCCGGCAGCAGCGACGCAGTCAACGCCAGGGTCAAAAGCCATGCGAAGATTTTTTGTTTCATAGCAACTCCCTCTCTTTTTGGATCTCACAGCCAGGCGTACTTTTCTGTGAAATCGTATGATAAAATAACCATTATTACTATATCAAAACCCACACGGCATTTCCATAGTTCGTTAAAAAAAGCATGATCTTTGACGTATTGCACTTCTGTACGGCTCGCTGCGGCGCATTGCAGCCGTCTATTGACATGCCGGAAAAGCAGTGTTAAAATACACTTATTGACACTGTGTCAGCACCGATGCGGAGCCGTTGCACGGTAAAAGCGTTTTCCTAAGCGGATTTTGCAAGCAATTCAGAGGAGGCTTTTGAAATGAAAGCAAAGGTTTATTTTTCCAAAAACATCACGCCGGAAAAAGTCGTCGAAATGTATCGGGCGCTGGGAGCGGATCTGCCCGGGAAAGTGGCTGTCAAGGTGCATTCCGGTGAAAAGGGCAACCAGAATTTTTTGCATCCGGAGTTCTGGCGGCCCATGGTCGACGCAGTCCACGGCACCATTGTGGAGTGCAACACGGCTTACGGCGATGCGTCGGGCGGCGTGCGCGATCACACCGAAGCCCATATGAAGCTGATGGAAGAGCACGGATGGACCAAATACTTTGACGTCGATCTGATGGACGCCGAGGGACCGGACATCGTCTGGCCGATTCCCAACGGAAAAGTGCTGAAAGAAAACCATGTGGGCAAAAACATTGTCAATTATGACTCCATGCTCGTACTGGCGCATTTCAAAGGACACCCCATGGGCGGCTATGGCGGAGCGCTCAAACAACTGGCCATCGGCTGCGCTTCCCGCGCAGGCAAGGCGCTGATTCACTCTGCCGGCCGGACGGACGACCGTTTTGAAACGTGGAAACAGCATGCTGACAGCGTGGCGTTCCCCGAGGCGATGGCCGACGCCGCTTTCAGCGTGGCAGAGCACTTTAAAGGGAAGATCGCCTATATCAACGTCATGAAAAATTTGTCGGTTGACTGTGACTGCTGCGTGGTGGCCGAGGATCCGTGCATGAAGGATATCGGCATTCTTGCGTCCCTGGATCCGGTGGCCATCGATCAGGCCTGCATCGACCTGGTGATGAGTTCTGACGATCCTGGCAAAGAGCATTTTATGGAGCGTGTCACCAGCCGCAATGGCATCCACACTATTGAAACGGCCGCCGATCTGGGCTGCGGCACACGTGAATATGAGCTCATTGAAATGTAAAACGGGAGTGAGATTGCATGGGCAAAACACTGGTCGCTTATTTTTCCGCCAGCGGGGTCACAGCCCGCGCGGCCCGGGAGATCGCTGATGCCTGCGGCGCGGATCTGTATGAGATCCGCCCTGCGCAGCCCTATACGGCAAAGGATCTGGACTGGCGGAACAAACAGAGCCGCAGTTCGCTTGAAATGACCGATGAGAACAGCCGGCCGGCTGTCGAAAACCGTGTAGAAAACATGGCGCAGTATGACACCGTGCTGGTGGGGTTCCCCATCTGGTGGGGCGTCGAGCCGCGCATTGTGGATACGTTTTTCGACAGTTACGATTTTTCCGGCAAAACCCTCATCCCCTTTGCAACATCCGGCGGAAGCGGCATGGGCGCGGCGCAAAAAAGCGTACAGGCGCACTGCCCGGCTGCATCCTGGAAAAACGGAAGGCTGGTGACGGCGAAAAATGCCGCCGATTGGGGCAGGGAAGTATTGAACGGCGCTGCGCCGCAGCCGTAACCGAAAATTAAAAAAGCCTGGCGTCTGCTTTAGCGGGCGCCAGGCTGATTTTTTTCCGGGGTTCCGCCTTCTCAGAAGCCTTGCGGGCCTCAGTGCGCAAAAAGGGCGGGGAAAGGCGGAACACCGCGCCCTGAAAGTGAAAATCTTTACATATTGTTAATCCAATCGTCACCGGGTTACATTATAATTATCATCAGAATGAGTTGTGAAGGGGGCTTTTCAATGCCGAAAACCATTTTGGTCATTGAAGACGACAGCAATATACGCGAACTGCTGCGCCTGTATCTCGAGCAGGAAGGATATGCGGTCGAGACGGCGCAGGACGGGCTGGAAGGCCTTAGGACCTTTAAGCGCATCCATCCGGATTTGGTCTTGCTCGACCTGATGATGCCGGTCATGGACGGCACGCAGGTCATGAAAGAGATCCGCGCGCAGTCCAAAACGCCGGTCATTATGCTGACTGCCAAGGGTGAGACTTTTGACAAAGTCGCGGGGCTGGAGCTGGGGGCTGATGATTATGTGACAAAGCCTTTTGAAATGCGCGAGCTTATCGCCCGTGTGCGCGCCGTGCTGCGCCGTTACGACAAAGATGACGCCCCGCGCAAGCTGGAGTTTGACAACCTGATTATTGATAAGGAATCGTACAATATTATCGTCAAAGGCGAAAAGATGGAAATCCCGCCGAAAGAGATTGAGCTTTTGTATTTCCTTGCCAGCTCGCCGAACCGGGTCTTTACCCGCGCGCAGCTGCTCGACGATGTGTGGGGGTTTGATTATTTCGGGGACACGCGCACCGTCGATGTACACATCAAGCGCCTGCGTGAAAAACTGCAGGGCGTGTCGGACAAATGGGAAATCAAAACGGTCTGGGGCGTGGGGTACAAGTTTGAGGTACGGGGCGAATAGCCCTGCCGGAGCGGGGCGGTAGAATGAACAGCCTGTTTCTCAAGCACTTTCTGATCTATTCGCTCGTCATTGTGGTCAGTTTTGTCATTTTGGGCGGCGCTTATGTAGCGCAGGTCAACCGGTACGCCGTCGAAGACAAGGAAAACACGCTTGAACAGACGGCGTCGCGCGCGGCTGAAAGCACGTCGTCGTTTATTGAGACAGCGGCGCAGCTTGAAAAGGTGCTGCCGGGCAGCTCCGTGTCGTACACGCAGTCGTATCTCATCAACATGATGCAGCTGGCCGAAATCAGCAGCGGGATGATTTTTGTCTGTGACCTTGACGGGAACATTATGTATATCGCCAACCGCGACGGGTGTTATGCGCAGGAAAGCGGGGTGCTGCCGCAGTCGGCTGTCAGTACTGTTTTGCAGGATCGGCGCTATGCAGAGCTGGGCACCTTTAACAATTACTTTTCTGAAGCGCACCTGATCGTCGGCGTGCCGTTCGGCCAGACGCTGCCTGGCGGCGGGACAAACGATCTGGGCGTTGTGTTTGTCAGCGTCGCGGCAGACAGCTCCATCAGCTTTTTCTTTGAGGTGCTCAGCACCTTTGTCATTATGGTGGTCGTCGTGCTGCTGCTGACGCTGATTGTCACATATTTTATTGTGCACAACACAGTCAAGCCGCTCAACAAAATGGCGGCGGCAGCCCGCAGTTATGCGCGCGGCGACTTTACCCCGCGTGTGCCGCTCCCGCGGTCGAAGCACCGCGACGAGCTGTATGACGTGATTTTGAACTTTAACAATATGGCGGATTCAGTGGCGAATATCGAATCCATGCGCCGCGGGCTGATCGCAAACGTGTCGCATGACCTGCGTACCCCGATGACGACCATTGCCGGCTTTGTCGACGGCATTCTGGACGGTACGATCAAGCCGGATCGGCAGGAGCACTATCTGCGCATTATTTCGGAAGAAATCAAGCGTCTGTCGCGCCTGGCCAACAGCATGCTCGAGGTTTCGCGCCTGGAATCGGGCGAAAAAGGGCTGAACAAAACGACGTTTGACGCCTGCGAAATGGTGCGCCGCATTATCATCGGGTTTGAGCAGAAGCTGACGGATAAAAAGATTGAAGTGGTGCTGGATATTCCTGAAACCCTGAATGTCAGCGCCGACCACGACGCGCTGTTTCAGGCGGTTTATAACCTGATTGACAACGCCGTCAAATTCACGCCGCCGGGCGGGCAGATTGCCGTGTATATGGCGGAAAAAGGCGGAAAGATGCAATGCAACGTCCAGAACACCGGCAGTGAGATTGCACCTGAAAACATCAAATACGTTTTTGACCGTTTTTATAAAGAAGACAAGTCGCGCGGCGTCAACAAAACGGGCTCTGGCCTGGGGCTGTATATCGTCAAGACGGTCATCAACCGGCACGGCGGCGATATTTACGCCAAGAGCGGCGACGGAAAAACAGAGTTCTGTTTCAGCATACCAACCAGTTGAGGGATTCTTGTATGAACGACGATCGGAATCAGACGGAATATACGCAGTTTTACGGTGGATTCCCGTATAAAAGCTATGATCAGATTCTGGCGGAAAAACGCTGGCGCAACCGCTACCGCTGCGGCTGCTTTGTGCTGGTTCTTATTATCTGCGCCGGCCTTGCCCTTTTGACGGCTCTGATTTTGTTCAGCACCCGGAGCATACGCGAAGAAGAAGACGCGCCTGACGGCAGTTCGCAGGACGGCGTGACGGTGCAGAGCGCAGACGGGGATTCCGGCATTGTGGTGCGCGACGTCCGCGGCGTGGTGCGCAAGTGCAGCGAATCGGTGGTCGGCATCATGACCGAGACATACCGGAACTTTTCGCAGAGCAGCGCAGGATCCGGGTTTATCATCAGTGAAAACGGCTATATTGTCACCAACAACCATGTGATTTCGGGGGGCGACAGCATTACAGTCGCTTTGGAAAACGGCGATAACTATGTCGCATATGTCATTGGCGCTGACGAGTACACCGATATTGCCGTCCTGAAAATCGAGGCGGATGGCCTGGCAGCTATTGAGCTGGGCGATTCGGACGCCGTCGAGGTGGGAGAGGCGGCGGTTGCCATTGGCAATCCGACCGGGCAGCTGATGGGGACGGTGACGACAGGCGTCATTTCAGGCGTCAACCGCAACATTATGGTGGATAACAACATTATGACCCTGCTTCAGACCGACGCCGCCATCAATGCGGGCAATTCCGGCGGCCCGCTGATCAACGAGCGCGGCCAGGTCGTCGGCGTTGTTTCAGCCAAGCTGTCTTCTGCGGCGTATGAGGGGCTGGGGTTCGCCATTCCCATCAATACCGTCCGGCCCATCGTGGAAGAGCTGATAGAAAACGGCTATGTATCCGGACGGCCGCTCGTCGGTATTTCCGGCAGGAATATCAGCATCATGGCGGCCGCGTTTTCCGGCCTGCCGCAGGGGATCCTGGTCGACCGGGTTGAACCGTCGTCCGACGCCTATACCCAGGGGATCCAGACGGGCGACGTCATCGTCGGCGTCAACGGCGAGCGCGTTACCGGCCTGTCGTCTGCCGTGTCGCAGCGCAACCAGTTCAAAGCGGGGGATACCCTGACCCTTTCTGTGTACCGGAAAGGAAAGGTCTACGATGTTGAAATCGTGCTGATCGAGCAGGCAGACCTGGCAGAAAACTACAACTTTTGAACTGAAAAGCCCCGGCGGGGAACAATCCCGCCGGGGCTTTATGCAACACAGGGAAAAATCTATAAAAAGAGACGAAAAACGGTTGACGGCAACAAAAAAGTATGATACAATACTTAACTGCATCAGTGTGCCGCGCCGATTTACCCATCATTACATGTACACTTTAACAAACATCGGGCGGAATGGCAAGCACCTGTGCGGCAAAGAAAACAACGCATCCGAGCGTATCTTGACAGGACAGAACAATGAAATGGAGTGAGGCAAAGGATGAAAGACATTCGCTGCGGTAAGAAAATCCGAAAAAGCTTCTCAAGAATCGATGAGATTCTCGAGATGCCCAACCTCATCGAGGTGCAGAAGAAATCTTACCAGTGGTTTCTGGACGAAGGGCTTCGCAGTGTGTTCCGTGACGTTGGCGCCATTACCGACTATACCGGCAACCTTGAACTGACCTTTCTTGACTATACCATTGACGATAATCCCAAGTATTCGGTGACCGAGTGCAAAGAGCGCGACGCCACCTATGCCGCACCCCTCAAGGTTCGGATGCGCCTGCGCAACAAGGAAACCGAGGAAATCAAAGAGCAGGAAATCTTCATGGGCGATTTCCAGCTGATGACCGAAAGCGGCACATTTGTCATCAACGGCGCCGAGCGTGTTATTGTTTCGCAGATTGTCCGTTCCCCCGGCATGTATTACGGCATTGACACCGACCGGCCGGAAAAGAACACCTTTACCGCGACGGTCATCCCGTACCGCGGAGCGTGGCTTGAATATGAGGCGGACATCAACGATATTCTGTACGTCCGCATCGACAAAAACCGCAAGCTGCCCATTACGTCGCTGATCCGCGCCGTCGGCGTGGCGACGGACGCGCAGATCAAAGAGCTGTTTGGCGAAGATGAGCGTATTGTTGCGACGATGGACAAGGATACGGCGGCCAAGACGGCAGAGGAAGCGCTGATTGAAATCTACAAGCGCCTGCGCCCCGGCGAGCCCCCCACGGTTGACAGCGCCCAGAGCATGTTCAACGGCCTGTTCTTTGATCCCAAGCGTTACGATCTTTCTGCGGTCGGGCGCTATAAATTCAATAAAAAAATGGCCATTTCCAAGCGC
>CALWJQ010000068.1 GCA_944381055.1 uncultured Clostridia bacterium
GAGCGCGCCGGCTTTGTATTTCTGCCGCAAAAAGAGATCAGTCGATGTGGTACACCCAGTTTTCCTTACGGGGCGCCGCCTGGGGCTCTTCGCCGTCGACATAGCCCAAAATGCAGTTGCCGATGCCCTCGTACTCGCCCTCAATGCCCAGCGACTTCAAAAGCTCTTTTGCTTCCTGGCGCTCAAAGACTTCGCGTGCGCGGTGAATCCAGCAGCTCCCGACGCCCAGCGCGTGCGCCGCCAGCATCAGATTTTCCATGACCAGGCTGCCGTCATAAACGCGGTTCGGGCAGGACTTGTCTGCCAGGACGACCAGCACAACGGGCGCGCCGTAAAATGGATCGTTTTCTGCGCCGATGACTTCAGCATTCCATTTGGACAGGCGATCACGCACGTCTTTGTTGGTCACTGCAACAATGATGGGCGACTGCGTATTGCGTGCAGTCGGCGCATACGTCCCCGCCTCGGCGATTCGATCAATCACGTCGCGGGGCAGCATATCCGGTTTGAAAGTGCGGACGCTGCGCCGGGTCCGGATCAGGTCGAGCATGGCTTGGCTGTTGTTCATGGCAAATGCCCTCCTTTTATTTGATATGTCTATTGTAACATTTCCCCTTTGAGGCGGCAAGCATCTTTCGTCAGCTCTATGTATCCGGCCAATGATATAGAAAGCACCAATCAATACGGCAAAACCAACGCAGGTATCAGACGTTTTCTTGTCGAAACTTAACATATTATTCAAATGATTTCTCTGTTCTTCGCGGCCGGAACATGGTATAATGAATGTGCCGAACATCCTCTTTCTTTTCGGCACAGCCCCTGGTGGGCTCATTTTTTCTGTCCGCACGCCGGTCAGAGCACACAATACGCAGCGCCAAAAGCGTCCGCCCCGGCGAACGCTTGACGCCTTTTCCAAAAAGGATGTGTCTTATGAATGTTCTTCGTTTTTTAACTCCCAAAAGCAATGTCGCCTACATCTATGACGATTTTACCCTGCGGCAGACGCTGGAAAAGATGGAGTTCCACCGGTATTCGGCCATTCCTATCATCAACCGCGCCGGCGAATATGTCGGCACCCTGACTGAAGGGGATCTGCTGTGGGCCATCAAAAACCAGTACTCCCTCAACCTGAAAGAAGCGGAAAACGTCCCCATCATGCAGGTTCCCCGCCGCATGGACAACGAGCCGGTGACGGCGGACACCAGTATGGAAGAGCTGATTTCCGTCGCCCTGAACCAAAACTTTGTGCCTGTTATTGATGATCGCGGCGTTTTCATCGGCATTGTCACCCGCAAAGAAATCATGCGGTATTTTCAGGAAATCGCCCGCCCGCGCGTCGAACGCGCTCTGCGCAAGGAACTGGCTTCGGCCAGCCGCATCGGCATTTGAACCCAGATAAATCGCGCCGCCCGGAAAAGCCTTCCGGGCGGCGTTTTTTACGCTTGGAAACGTCCTTTGACCACTGCTTTGCCTTCAAAAACCATCAGCCTGCCGCGGGCAAACAGGCAGCTCGTCTTCAGTTTTTTGCCCAGCACCAGAACATCGGCGTCCGCGCCCGGGCGCACACAGCCTTTTCGCCCGCTCATCCCCAGCACGCGCGCAGGATTGGACGTGACCAAAGGCAGCGCCTGTTCCAGCGAAAAGCCCTGCTCGTCCACCAGCCGGTGCACCTCGTCCAGCAGCGTCGCCGGCGTGCTGACGCCCATGCCTATGCAAAGCCCGTTTTCATCATACACCGGCAGGCTTCCGCAGGAATCGCTGCTCATCGTCACCCGTTCCATGACGGCGCCGCACCGTCTGGCATAGGCCAAAGCCCTTGCCGTTCCGCCCCGGCTTCCGTCGACATCGGCAGTAAAATCAACGGCGCCCCCCCGCCGCGTCAGTTCGGCGGCCTGCCCGATCAGGGCTTCGCTGCGCTCACAATGTGTCGGAATGATGGTTCCGGCAGGCAGATCAGACTGCTCGAGCGCCTGGAAGATCGGGGCCAGCATCCCCCGGCCTTCCCCAACGTGGGCGACGACTATGCCCGGCTTCCCGGACAAAATACCGCCCAGCCGGGCGTCACAGCCCAAGCGGATCAGCTCGTGTACCGACGGGGACGAACCGCGGTGATCAGACAGCGCGACCTTGACGCCGACAACGGGGTCAACAGCGACAATATCGCGCGCCACGCTGCCGGTCAGCGTCGGCGACGGGAGCTGGTACGAACCAATCAGCATCCGGCAGGTCAGGCCTTCTTCATTGAGGGCGCGGCATTTGGCCAGCAGGTTATCCTGGCTGCGGGTAATGCCGTCTGTACCCAGCAGCCCGAGCGCTGTCGTCACGCCGCTCAGCGTCAGCTGCGTCAGCACGATCTCGGGCACGCGCGACGACGGCCCCTGTTCGCCTCCCCCACCGGTAATGTGGACGTGCAGATCGACCAGGCCCGGAACGGTCACGGCGCCTTCCAGATTGAAAACTTCGACGCCCGGCAGCCCTTCGTATTCCCGTACCTGCGGCCCCACAGCCATTACGCGGCCGTCCGCCAGCAGAATATCGCAAAGCCCCCGGTGTTCCGGATCATACAAATCGGCATCTTTGAGCAGCTTAATCATCACTGCGCCTCCTTCGCCTCAGCGGGCCGTTCCCGCCGAGTCCTGCATAAAATCTTCCATGGCGCGTTCTTCGCGCGCGATCTCGTCAAAGCGGGGGCCCATTTCCATCGCCGCGCACGACGCTATCAGGTTAATAAGCACTGCGATAAGGGTATGGGAGTTATAAAAGAACCTTGTGCTCGTACTGCATAAAAAGCTGCGGCACGATTCAAACACCGCAGGCGACGAAGCGCTGTCTGTAATGACGGTCACCCGGGCGCCCTGCTGCGCCGCCAGGCGGGCCGCGCCGCCGACCGGCAGGTAATACGGCGGGAAAGAAAAGAATACCGCGTGATCTCCCGCCCGCAGCCGGCCCAGGATCGACTGCGTCGTGCTGCCGTCGCTTACGGCAACACTCGACGCCTGGATGCGCAGAAATGTCAGGCGGTGGTAAAAGTAATCGGCAAACACTTTGGATACGTCGTGCCCGAAAATGACGACTTCATTGGCACGCAGCAAATCGCGCGCCTCTTCAAACAGTTCTTCCGGGTCGAGTTCGCGCAGAAACTGCGTCAGCGCGGCACTTTCGTCATAGCCGATCTGGCCGATCACGCGCAGCTTTTCGTCGACTTCGGCAAAACCCGCCATGCCGGGCAGCGGCAGGCTGCCATGCCCCACCGGTTTCCAGTGCTTCCGAAACGTGTCTTTCAGCTGTGCATAACCGTCAAACCCCAGCGCCGTGCAGGCGCGCAGCACCGACACCTCTGACGAGTGCGTCCGAATGCTAATCTCCTTCAGCGATGCGTAACAGGCGTCCTCGGGGTGGGTCACCAGATAATCGATAATGGCGCGCTGCTTGACGGTCAGCGCGTCGTATATGAAAAAATTGTCCGCATTGTTCATGGCCCTATTGCTGTGCCTGGGTTCTTTGACAGGCTGCAGCAGCGACAGTGGAGAAACCGCCTACCTTGACACCTTCAAAACCACATTTTCTAACAGCATCGCATCCCTCAACCCTTTCACCGTTGAAGGGACGACCTATTACGAATACGTCGCCAACCTGTTTGAAGGCCTCATTGAGACCGATCGTTACGGCCGCTACTCACCGGCGCTGGCCGAAGACTGGTCCTCGAACGAAGACATGTCGGTCTGGACCTTTAACCTGCGCGAAGGCCAGTACTGGGTCGATTCCACCGGCGCGCAGACCGAGTACGAGATCACGGCGCAGAGCTTTGTCGACGCCATGCGTTACGTCGCCGACCCGATGACCAGCGCAACCAACTTCAGCACCATCCGCGGCGTCATCGAAGGGCTGCCCGACTATTACTACGACCTCATCGACATTGACGAAGGTACCGTGACCGACGTGTCCCGTGAAGACGTCGTCGCGCAGTTTGAAGAGCGTGTCGGCGTCGTCGCCGTCGACGACTATACCCTTGAATACCGCCTGACCGGCCCCACCCCCTATTTCCTTTCGTACCTGACCCTGGAAATGTTCCTGCCCGTCGAACAGGAATTCCTTGATTCGGCCGGCGAAGACTTTGGCACCACCAAAGAAAACCTTCTGTACTGCGGCGGCTACTACCTGTCGACGTGGGACCGCGACAAGATGATCGTCATGACCCGGAACGAGCATTACTGGGACGCCGAAAACATCACGCTCAAGGCTATCCAGCTCGAGCGCGTTTCGGACAGTGTTTCCAATATTGAGCTCTTCCAGCGCGGCGACATCGACGAAGTGTCGCTGAGCAACGTCGACACCCTGAACAGCGTGCGCGGCACGGATTATGAACAGTACATTTATTTGCAGGACAAAGGCGTCGGCTCGATGTGGTTCTACTACAACTTTGCCAGCCCCAACCCCGAATTTGACATGGCCATTGACAACCTCAACTTCCGCAAGGCACTGTATTACGCTTTTGACCGCGTCACGCTGTCGGCCATGTGGCAGCCCGACGATGCGGAAGAGTTTGTCCGCTACACTCTGCTGCCCGAAGACGCCATGTTTGACGAAGACGGCGTCGACTACACCGACTACCCCGCCCTTAAACCCTATAAGGAAGGCAACCCGTTCCAGCCGGAAGAGGCGCAGAAGTACATGCAGGCAGCCATCGAAGAACTGTGTGAAGACGACGGCGTCACCCTGAAAGGCGTCGAGCCGACCCATGTCGACCGCCTGCCCATCACCGAATTCGACGTCGACGGCAAGCTGCCCATTGATATCCTGTATACTTCCGGCAACTCGGAAAACGAGATGACAAAGTCCCTGCTCGTCAAAGAGATGCTCGAAACCTATCTGGGCAAGGAAAACGTCAACGTCATCCTGGGCTATTCCAACAACAGCTTCAGCGACGAGGTCTGGGCCCTGGGCAACTGGGATCTGGTAGACGACAGCTTCGGTTTCCGCTACGGCGACCCGTCGGCCAACCTCAACCGCCTGACCACTGACTACGACATCTGTGACAGCCAGTACAATGTCCCCGAGTTCGACGCCATGATCGACGACGCCATGAACACCTTTGAGACCAAAGAGCGCTATACCAAGTACTCCGAGGCCGAAGCGTGGATGCTTGACAACGCCTATATTGTGCCGTATGTTACAACGGGCGGCGTATTCCGCATGACCCGCCTGGTGCCGTATACGACGCCGCAGAGCGCGTTCGGCATGTCCGGTTACAAGTACAAAGGCGCGCTCGTGCAGGAAACGCCGGTGACGACCGAGCAGCATGAACAGCTGCGCGAAGCGCACCAGCAGGAAATCGCAGGGCTCAGCCAATAATCCGTTGCCCCGCATATAACACTACCGGCAGGTGATTCTATGGGACGCTACTATCTTTCCAAGCTGGGCCAGGCGCTGATCACCATTGTCCTTGTGGTTCTCGTCGTGTTCACGCTGCTGCGCTTCATGCCGACAACGGGATATTTTTCCAAAGAAGAATACAAGGAAATGACCGAAGTCGAACGCAACGCATACCTGCGCAGCATCGGCGTGCTTGACCCGACGCTCGTCCAGCTCAAAAACTTTGTCGTCAAGCTGTTCCAGGGGGATTTGGGCCGCTCGATCACCGTTTACCCCAAATCGCCCATCACAGAAATCCTTGCGGACAAGGTCAAGTATACCGTGCTGCTCAATATCTTCAGCCTGATTCTAAGCTACGCCGCGGGCCTGTCCCTCGGCGTAGCCATGGCCCGGTATAAGGGGCGGCTGGTCGACCACCTGGGGACCGTCTATGTCGTCGCCATCCGATCGATCCCCTCTATCATCATTTTGTTTTTTGTGCAGGTCGGCCTTTCAAAGCTGCTCGATTTGCCCATGATGTTTTACATCGACCGGCCGTCTTCATGGATTCTGCCGGTTCTGTCGCTGTCGTTCAGCTCGATCGCCGGCACGGCGATCTGGCTGCGCCGCTACATCGTGGACGAGGAAAACCGCGACTATATCAAGTTCGCACGGGCCAAGGGCCTGTCTCAGAACTACATCATGGTGCGCCATGTTTTCCGCAACGCCATCGTCCCCATTGCCATCAACTTCCCGTCTGACATCCTGCTTCTGATTTCGGGCGGCCTCATCACCGAAAGCCTGTATTCAGTTCCCGGCATGGGCGGGCTGCTCATCCAATCCATCCGTGCGCTGGACAACAACCTGGTCCAGGTCCTGGTGCTCATCTTTTCAACCCTGTCGGTTTTCGGCGTGTTCCTGGGCGACATTTTCGTCTCGTTTGTCGACCCGAGAATCAAGCTGACAGCCGATCCCCAGTGAGGTGACGCGGTATGAATGAATCTTCCGGCATCCAATACAACGATTTACCCGACGAGCTGTTCACAGCGGCCGGATTCAGCGAACAGACCGCCGAAGAAGTCGGCTTTTCCAACTATTCCTACTGGCGGTCGACATTGCGGACCTTTCTGAAAAGCCCGCTGATCCGCGTCATGCTGATTGTCGTCGCGGCGCTGGTCGCCTTTACCTTCCTTTACCCCATGATCTCTGACATTGACCCGTACTCAGTGTCGCTGTCCGCTTCGGACTGGAACCAGCCCATCAGTGCCGAACACCCCTTTGGCACCGACGGCGTGGGCCGCGACATCTGGGCGCGCGTCTGGTACGGCACGCGCACATCCTTTATCCTGGCTGCCGTCGTCGCCGTCATGCAGGTCGGGCTCGGCGTCATCCTCGGTTCGATCTGGGGCTACAACAAGCGCCTCGACTGGCTGTTCTTCGGCATTTACAACACCATCACCAACATCCCGTCGACCATCTACCTGGTTCTTATCGCCTATATTATCCGGCCCGGGTTCTGGACCATTATCATCGCGCTGGTGTCGAGCGGGTGGATCACCGAGGCGCGCTGGTTCCGCAACCGGATTCTGGCGCTGCGCGAGGCTGATTACAACGTCGCGTCCCGCTGCCTTAAAACCCCGATGCGCCGCATTATTTCGCGCAACATCGTGCCCCGCATCATGAGCCTGATCATTATGGACGCGGCGCTGACCATTCCATCGTCCATCGGCTCGGAAGTTTTCCTCAGCTTCATCGGGCTGGGCATTCCCACCGAATGGGTGACGCTGGGCAACCTGGTCAACCAAAGCCGCAGCTCGTTTACCGTCTACCCCTTCCAGATGCTGTGCCCGACGGCGATTCTGTGCATTATCACCGTTTCGTTCTACATCATCGGCAACCGCTTCGCCGATGCGTCCGACCCCAAAAACCACGTGTAAGGAGGCGCGGGATATGCGAGAAAAGATTTTTGAAGCCCGCGACCTTGAAATCCAGTTCAACCTGCGCGGGCGGGTACTGACCGCTGTGCGCAAGGCCTCTATCGAGCTGTATTCCAACGAAACCCTCGCCATCGTCGGCGAGTCGGGAAGCGGCAAAAGCGTCTTTACCAAATCGTTTTTGGGAATGCTCGACAAAAACGGTTACATCTCGGGCGGCAGCCTGCTGTTCGAGGGTCAGGATCTCGCCCAGCTGAAGACCGAAAAGGAATGGCTTCAGATCCGCGGCAAAAAAATCGCCATGGTTTTCCAGGATCCCATGACGTCGCTCAACCCGGTCAAGACCATCGGCGAACAAATCCGCGAAGTCATCACCTGGCATTTCGGCACCGATAAGGAAGAGGCCGCCAAAGAGGCGGTCCGGCTGCTCGGCATGGTCGGCATCGACAACCCTGAAGCGCGCTACAAGCAATACCCGCACGAATTTTCCGGCGGTATGCGCCAGCGTGTCGTCATCGCCACCGCCATTGCCTGCCGTCCCAAAATCCTCATCTGCGACGAGCCGACAACCGCGCTTGACGTTACGGTGCAGGCGCAGATCCTTCAGCTCATCCGCCAGCTTCAGAAAGAGCTCGGCATGTCGGTCGTTTATATCACCCACGACCTCGGCGTCGTCGCCAACGTCGCCGACCGCGTGTCAGTGATGTACGCCGGCCAGATCATCGAATACGGCCTGGTGCATGAGATTTTCAAAGACCCGCAGCACCCCTATACCAAAGCCCTGCTCGAATCCCTGCCGCAGCTGAGCGGCCGTGACCGCGCCCTGCATTCTATCAAGGGTTCGCCCCCCAACCTGTACCATGAAATCAAGGGCGACGCCTTTGCCCCCCGCAACCCGCACGCCATGAAAATCGACTTCGAGCTTGAGCCGCCCTTTTTCCGGGTCAGCGAGACCCACTGAGCCAAGACCTGGCTGCTGCACGAAAAGGCGGCCGCTTACCGCCGTCAGCTGGCCGAGATGACCGAGCCGCCCGAACCTCCGCTCGCACGCGCGCCGCATACCGGCGACCCGCTGCTCAGCGTCCGCGGCCTGACTGTCAATTTCAAGCTGGGGCGCCGCGAGTTCAGCGCCGTCAAAGAAGCCAGCTTTGACATCTACCCCGGCGAGACCTTTTCGCTGGTCGGCGAGTCGGGCAGCGGCAAGACGACCATCGGCAAGGCCATCATGAAGATTTGCCACACCAATGCCGGCGACATCTTTTACGAAGGCAAAAAGATCAACTGCAAGCTGCCGCGCAAAGAGCTGACCGACTACCGCCAAAAGGTCCAGATGATCTTCCAGGATCCCATGGCGTCGCTCAACGAGCGCGCAAAGGTCGACTACATTATTTCCGAGGGCCTTTATAACTTCCATCTGTTCAAAGACGAAGCCGACCGCCGTCAAAAGGTTTCCGATGCCATGCACAGCGTCGGCCTGCTCGATGAATACGCTACCCGTTTCCCCCACGAGTTTTCGGGCGGGCAGCGCCAGCGCATCGGCATTGCGCGCAGCCTGATCGTCGATCCGCAGCTGGTCATCGCCGACGAACCCATTTCGGCCCTCGACGTCTCGATCCGCGCGCAGGTGCTCAACCTGATGAACCAGCTCAAAAAGGATAAAAACCTGACATACCTGTTCATCGCGCACGACCTGAGCGTTGTCCGGTATTTTTCCGACCGCATCGCCGTCATGTATAAAGGGCGCATTGTCGAACTGAGCGAAGCCGAAGAGCTGTTCGCGCACCCGCTGCACCCTTATACCCGTTCGCTTTTGCAGTCCGCCCCCATTCCGGATCCCGACATCGAACGCGGCAAGCAGGTCATTGTGTACGATCCGGCGCAGCACGATTACAGCTCTGAAGCACCTTTCTGGTCTGAGATCGCGCCGCACCATTTCATCTGGGCCAACCGGCCTGAACTCGAGCAGTACCAGCGCGAACTTGCGCGCTGACGAAAGGAGCCTGCTTATGGAAACCGGAACATTGTTCATAGCGGGCGGCGCCACCACCCACCACTTTGACCGGATGCTCAAAGCGCTGATCGAAGCGGCCGGCGGCCCGCAGCACAAGTTCGCCCTTATCGTGTCCGCTTCAGGCGACGGGCCGGACGAGACCTTCCGCGAATACCAGAAGGATTTCGCCCGCATGGGGGTGTCGCCCGGCAATGTCGTGCTCATCCCCCTGTACGACCCTGACGTGCGCGACGAGCGCGGCTTCAACGCCTTAAACGGCGACCATCCCTGTCTGCCCGCGCTGTTCGAAGGGGTCCGCGGCGCATGGTTTACGGGCGGCGACCAGTACTATACCGCCAAATGCTTCCTGCGCCCCGACGGCTCCCCGACCCGTGCGCTTGAACTGCTGCACGAAATTTACCGCACCGGCGGCGCCATCGGCGGTTCGAGCGCCGGAGCGGCCATCATGAGCCGCGTCATGATCGGCGACGGCACCAACCGCGCCGTGCTCGGCCGCAAGACCCTGTTTAATTACGACAGCTACGATGCGATCTGCGCCAGCGACGATCCCATCAACCCGCTGATCATTACGCAGGGCCTCGGCTTTTTCACCCGCGGCGTCGTCGATCAGCATTTCAACTACCGTCCCCGGCTGCTCCGCCTTATCGAAGCCTGTATGCTCAATCCCGAGGGCGTCCGCGTCGGCTTCGGCGTTTCTGAAGACACCGCGATGGTCGTACACGGGGACTCGGTGACTGTGCTGGGAGGCGCGGGCGTTTATGTAGCCGACTGCCGCAAGGCCGTCCGTACCGCACCCGGCTGCTACGATCATGTGATGCTGCACGCTATCCACGAAGGCGACAGTCTGGATCTGTCCGCCGGCATTTTTACACTGGCCGGCGACGACAGCGGCAAAAAACCGACCTACGTCACCCCTGACTACGTGGCCGGCGGCTTTATCAACAGCCCGGCTTTCGACCGCTTTATGTCGATCAACGTCCTGCGCTGCCGCGAAGACCTCATGCCGTTTGACAAAGGGCACGGCAAACGCTTTGCCGAGGGCGTCGACGTCTGCGACATCGACGGCCAGGCGCATGCCGTCGTGTTCCGTTATCTGCGCGGCGCCTGCACCCGCGGTTACCGCTCGGCCCACACGTCTTTTACCGGCGTCGAGCTGCAAACGCGCGCATGTTCGATTGATCTGTAAACGCAAACGACCGCCCGCGGGCAGCAACCCACGGGCGGCCTGCTTTATTCAGATAAAGAGGGATACAGCCAGCAGTACGGCGCCGCACAGACCAAAGGCCGCGGCATCCCCCCGCAGGCGGGCCTGCGCCGGCAGCACGCTGTCTTTTTGCTGCCGTTCACTGTCCAGGCTGTCTTCATAGGGGAACTTCCCCCGGCCCGGCCAGGCGCCCGGCGTCTTTTGCTTGTCGCGCTGGTGAAAATACGGGACCTGCCGCGCTTCCCGGCGCTTCAGCAGGCGCAGCAGATCGGTTCCGCCCGCTTTGAGCCAGCGCAGCCAGGCCGCCAGCAGGTAAGCAGCCCCCAGAAACGCCGCGCCGAACCCGGCGTACAGCCGTCCTCCCCGCGAAAACAGCCCCAGCAGCACGCATACGGCCGCGCTGACGCAGCCGTGCAGGATGATTTTTCTCAAAATGTACGCTTTCAAGCAAAGCCCGCCTTTTCCGTTTTTCATAAGTGTACCATAAAATCTGATAAGAAACAATCGGAGGCAGCTATGAAAACCTTGAACATTCAGGAATCGGGGCTTATTTCGCCCCTGGACATCTACGAGTTCGGCAGCGGGTCGCCCCGCGTCACCTTTACCGCCGGCATCCACGGCGGCGAAGTGACCGGCATTTACGTCGCCGAGCGGCTCATCGAATATTTCACCCGAAACCCGCCCTGCAAGGGCAGCGTCAAAATCCTGCCACGCTGCAACCCGACGGCTACCCGCTGTTTGCAGCGGCGTTCGCCGTTTGACGGCGAGGACCTCAACCGCATTTTCCCCGGCAGCGCACAGGGCAGCCTGTCGCACCGCATTGCCGACGCCGTCTGGCGCGAAACGGCGGATGCCGATTATCTCATCGACCTGCACTGCTGCGGCCAGCACGGCCTGCCCTATCTGCTGGGCATTTATGACGAGTCTGACAAAGCCCGCGCGCTGGCCGGGCAAATCGCCATGCCCATCGCCGTGCAGTCGGGCGGCACGGCGGGCCAGCTGTTTACCGACTCCTGCCGCCGCCGCGGGCAGGCCGCCATTATCATCGAGCTGCCTTCCGGCCCGTCGAGCGGGGCGATCAACCCTGGCGTAGCCGAACAGGCGCTCGACGGCCTTTTGTCCTTCTTATCCCGTATCGGCGTCGCCGCGGGGCATGAAAAAGATCTTCAGCCGGCGTTTTACGGCCCGCTGCTCGACATCTGCGTCCCCGAATCGGGGCTGTGGACGCCGCAGGCCTGCCGCGGCGAGACCCTCAAGGCCGGGCAGGTCGTCGGCACGCTTGACGGAAAACCGGTTTACGCGCCTGAAGACGGATTTATCATGACGGTTCTGCCGATCGGGTACATTTTTATCGACGATCCGTGGGTCGTCACCTACGTCGTCAAGCGCCCGTAAGCTCCTGCCCCTTAAAAAGGTTCTGCCGCGAGCGGCAGGACTTTTTTACCGCGCGGCAACACATTCCCTGCATGGTGATGTTATCACGGAACAGGGAAGAATTTTGCCGTATAATAAAATCACAAAAGAAAAACAAGGAGGACCTGAACATGTCTGCCATGAATATCAACAAAGAGAACTTCCAAAGCGAAGTGCTCGACGCCCAAGTGCCCGTCCTGCTGGATTTCTGGGCTTCCTGGTGCGGCCCCTGCCGCATGGTTTCCCCCATTGTCGACGAAATCGCGCAGGAGCGTACCGACATCAAAGTCGGCAAAGTCAATGTGGACGAACAGCCGGAGCTGGCGCGGAAGTTCGGCGTCATGAGCATCCCCACGCTGGTGGTCATGAAAGACGGCAAAATTGTCAACCGCTCTGTGGGCGCCCGCCCGAAAGACGAAATTCTGGGCCTGCTTTAAAGCTTTCATCATCCCCGGCCCGCCTTTGCGGAAAGGCGGGCCGGAACCGTGGAGGAGCCTTATGAATCCAGTCAAAATCCGGCGGAAGGCCGCCGTCAACCAATCGGCCTGCGTGGCCTGCGGCTGCTGCGTCAAAGTGTGCCCCCGGCAGGCCATCAAGGTCGTCCGGGGCATTGCGGCGCGCGTCCTGCGCGAAAAATGCGTCGGCTGCGGCAAATGCGCCGCAGAATGTCCGGCCAGTGTCATTTCGATGCAGGAGGCAGAAGCATGAAAAAGCACTGGTATGATCATCTCTGGATCGCCTCGCTGGCCTATCTGGCGCTGGGGTTTTTCAACATTTTGTTCGCGTGGCTGGGGCTGCTCTGCTTTTTCATCCCCCTCATCATCTCCGCTGTCAAAGGCACCAAAGGGTACTGCAACCGCTACTGCGGCCGCGGCCAGCTGTTCGGGCTGCTGGGCGGGCGGTTCGGCCTTTCCCGCAAAAAAGACATCCCGGGGTGGATGAAAAGCAAGGCATTCCGCTACGATTTCCTGGCCTTTTTCTTCGCCATGCTCTTTGTGATGCTGTGGAACACCTGGCTGGTCTTCAGCGGGGCGCAGGATCTGCGTCAGGCGGTCACGCTGCTGTGGACCTTCCGGCTGCCCTGGCACTGGGCGTACCACGGGACGCTGTTCCACGCCGGCGTTGCGCAGCTCGCCTTTGGCTTTTACGGCGTCATGCTGACGTCGACCCTTCTCGGCCTCGTCACCATGGTTCTGTTCAAACCCCGCAGCTGGTGCGTGTACTGCCCCATGGGATCCATGACACAGCTGATTTGCAAAGCAAAAAACAAAAACGGGTGACGCGCCGGCGCGTCACTCGTCAGATTGCAGGGATTTCAGCTTTTCTTTGTCCGTAATGGCCACCATGCCCCGGGACAGCCTGACCATGCCCTCGCTTTGGAAATAGCGGAGCATCCGGGTGATGACTTCCCGGTGAGAGCCCAAGTGGTTGGCGATGATCTCGTGCGTAATTTTCAGCTCGTCCGTTCCTTCGATAGCCGCTTCTTCCAGCAAAAAAGCCGCCAGGCGCTTGTCCAGGCTTTTCCACATGACCTGCTCCATCAGCCACATGACCTCGGAAAACCGGCTGCCCATCAGCTCGTTTGTATAATTGGCCGCGGCCGCGGACTGTTCCATCAGGCTCTGGTAGACGTCCGCCGGAATGATCCAGAGCTCGGTGTCCTTTTCCGCTTCGACGATAACATCGAACTGGACGGATCGCATGATGCAGGCCGCAGAAAACAGGCACATATCCCTGTCAAACAGGCGGTAAATGGTAACTTCCCGCCCCTCATCCGAAAGAATATAGGCCCGCAGCTGTCCTTGTTTGATCAGCAGCAGGCCGGTGCATTCCGCGCTGCCGCTGTGGAGCAGCGCGCCTTTTTTGACCCGGCGGAACACCAGGCTGCCGAGAACCCTCTCCTGCTGCTGTGCGCTGAGCTTGTCCCAGACGGGAAAATAATCCTGAAACGCCATACCGCACCCCCGTTATTCTTCAGTATAGTAGACGAGCCGATTTCAGTCAAACAATGCGACCGGCGCTGCCGGCCCCGTCGGCGCAGGCGCTTTTCCGGCAAATCCGGACAGGTCCGTCGGGAATGCATCCAAACAGCGGGCGGCGTCCCGCTGGGACGCCGCCCGCCCGATATGCTCAGACGTTTTTGACAAACATGGCGCGAATGGCGTTGAGCACCGCCAGAACCATGACGCCGACATCGGCAAAAATGGCCAGCCACATGTTGGCAAGTCCCAGTGCGACAAGCAGCAGGCAGGCCAGCTTGATGCCAATGGCAAAGACGATGTTCTGGTACACAATGCCCAGGCACTTGCGCGAAATGCGGATCGCTTTGGAAATCTGCATCGGGTCGTCGTCCATCAGCACAATATCGGCCGCTTCGATGGCGGCGTCTGACCCCATCGCCCCCATGGCAATGCCAATGTCCGCACGGCCCAGCACCGGCGCGTCGTTGATGCCGTCGCCCACAAAAGCAAGCTTTGCCTTTTCCGGCTTGCTGCTGATCAGTTCTTCCACTTTGTCAACCTTGTCAGCCGGCAGCAGCTCACTGTACACCTGATCAATGCCCAGTTCCCCGGCCACCTGCTGTGCGACGGCCTTCCGGTCGCCGGTCAGCATGACGGTTTTGCGCACGCCCGCCGCCTTGAGCGCCTGCACGGCCTCTTTGGCACGGGGTTTGATAACGTCCGAAATAACAATGTGCCCAGCGTACTTCCCGCCGATCGCCATATGGATAATGGTGCCGATGCTGCGGCAGGGAATGTACGCGATGCCCAGCCGATCCATCAGTTTGTCGTTGCCCGCCGCCACTGTGACGCCGTCGACTTTGGCAATCACGCCGCTGCCGCTGATTTCCTGGATATCGCTGACGCGCGACCGGTCAACCGGCTTTCCATAGGCTTTTTGCAGGCTTTTGCTGATGGGGTGCGACGACGCGCTTTCGGCCAGCGCTGCATACTCAAGGATTTTGGCGTTTTCCATTTCGTTGTGGTGGATGCCGCTGACTTCAAAGACGCCCTGCGTCAGGGTGCCGGTCTTGTCAAAAACAACGATTTTTGTCTGCGAAAGCGTCTCCAGGTAGTTGGAGCCTTTGACAAGCACACCCGCTTTGCTGGCCCCGCCGATGCCCGCAAAAAAGCTCAGCGGGATGCTGATGACGAGCGCGCACGGGCAGCTGGCCACCAAAAAGGTCAGCGCGCGGTACACCCAGATTTCCCACTCGGCCGGAAGCCCCAGGGCAAACGCACGGATCAGCGGCGGCAAAACGGCCAGCGCCGCCGCGGCGCCGCAGACCGCAGGCGTGTAAATGCGGGCGAACTTGGAAATAAAAGCTTCGGACCGCGACTTGCGCGAGCTGGCGTTTTCAACCAGATCAAGGATTTTGGAAACTGTCGATTCGCCGAACTCGCGGGTCGTCCGGACGCGCAGAACACCGGTCATATTGATACAGCCGCTGACGATCTCGTCGCCTTCCCCGGCCTCGCGCGGCATACTTTCGCCGGTGAGGGCGCTGGTATTGAGCGTCGACTCCCCCCCGGCCACAACGCCGTCGATCGGCACCTTTTCGCCGGGCTGCACCACAATGATGCTGCCGACGCCGACTTCGTCAGGATCGACGCGCTCAAGCCTGCCGTCCTGCTCGATATTGGCATAGTCCGGGCGAATGTCCATCAAATCGCTGATGTTTCGGCGGCTTTTGCCCACCGCATAACTCTGAAACCACTCGCCGACCTGATAAAACAGCATGACGGCAATGGCTTCGGTATAGTCGCCGCTCTGTTCGTACAGCGCAAGCGCAATGGCGCCCACCGTAGCAAGCGCCATCAGGAAATTTTCGTCGAACACCTGGCGGTTTTTGATCCCCCTGGCCGCCTTGAGCAAAATGTCGTAACCGAGCGTAAGATACGGAACCAGGTACAGCGCAAAGCGCAGCCAGCCCGCCACGGGCACAAACCCCAGTACAATCATCATCGCGGCGGCCGCCAAGATGCGCGCCAGCATGATTTTTTGTTTCCTGTTCATCTCATAACCCCTTTATCCGGCAATCCACAGGGCTTTGCTGATGCTATCGTACGATTGCTTCTCTTTGCCGACAGGCCCGGGCCGGGCGCCCCGCACATGCTTCAGCCGTCTGCCGGGGCGCCGGCCGCGCACGGTTAAAGATAGACCTCGCAGTCGCTTTCCACCTTTTTGCAGTTTTTACGGACCTGCTCCATCACGGCTTTGTGATCCTGCCCCTCAAGAAACTCCACAATCATTTTCAGTGTCATAAAATTGACCGTGGCGTCGGCGACGCCAGCCGTCTGCCGGGCGGCCTGCTCCATCTTATTGGCGCAGTTGGCGCAGTCCACATCGATTTTGTACGTTTTCTTCATTGAGAATTTCCCCTTTCAAGCATTATGTTTTTAACAATTAAATAATCTTTTAATTTATGTTTTCAGTATATACCATCTCTTCAGCGTTGTCAAGGGGGGCGGAGCATATTTTTGCGCGCCGTCCGGGCTTTGATATTTTTGTACAATGTGGTATGATAAAGGATAAAGGAAGTGAATGCCATGCCAAATACGCCGCTGCCCCACGACCACGGCCAGCCCTTTGAACACAGCCTGGATCGCATGCCCAGTGTGAGCGAATTTCAGATTGCCGCCGATATTTTCAAGCAGCTGGGCGACGGGAGCCGCATCCGGATTTTCTGGCTGCTGTGCCACTGTGAAGAATGTGTCATCAACCTTTCGTCCATGGTAGACATGAGCAGCCCGGCCGTGTCCCATCACCTGCGGCAGCTGAAGTCTGCCGGGCTGATCACCAGCCGCCGGGACGGCAAAGAGGTGTATTACCGGGCCGCCGGAACGGAACGGGCACAGCTTTTGCACCGTGTCATCGAGCAGCTGATAGAAATCGCCTGCCCTACCGAAACGCAGGATCGCCGCTGAAACCGCAGCGGTTCCCCGTGAATAAAAACCCGGCGCGCAAATTGCGCGCCGGGTTTTTCCTGCGTTGTTTTCAGTTGTCCATCGGATCGGTCATCATGCGCATGACGACGCGGTAAGCCTGCTCAAAATCGTTCAGGTCAAGGTACTCGTCGCAGCTGTGGCAGTTGTAAATGCCGGCTGAAATACCGCCGCACTGATACCCTTTCCCCGTCAGGATGTTGGCGTCCCCGCCGCCGCCCGCCTGCACCAGGCGGGGCGCAATGCCCTCTTTGCGGTATGCCTGCACACAGCAGCGGTAGATAAACCAGTCCGGATCCTGCCGGAAGGCCGGATAAGTCGGCTCGACGTGAAAGTCGACAGAACCGCCCAGCGTTTCGGCCGCGTGCCGGCACGCGGCGCGTACGGCGTCAACCTGTTTTTGCAGCTTTTCTTCGCTGCGCGACCGCGCTTCGGCTGTAAACCACGCGCTGTCCGCAACGACGTTGTTGGCCTTCCCGCCGCCAATCTGCCCGACGTTGGACGTCGTTTCCTCGTCAATGCGGCCAAACGGCGCGCTGCGCAGCGCTTCGGCGAGCATCAGGATGGCGGACGCCCCTTTTTCCGGCTCGATGCCGGCGTGGGCGGGCTTGCCGTGGAAATCGGCGCGCATGGCGACCGCACCAGGCCCGGCGACCGAAATGCTGCCCGGCCGCCCGGTTCCGTCGACGGCGAAAAAGCTTTTGCACGGCATCAGCGCCGGGTCAAACGCTTTGGCGCCCAGCATCCCGATCTCTTCGCCGATGGTAAACAGATAGTACAGCTCGCGGTGGGGAACCCCGGTTTCGCGCAGGCGTTCGAGCAGTTCGAGCAGCATGGCGATGCCCGCCTTGTCGTCGGCCGCCAGAATGGTGTCGCCGCCGCTCACGACGCGATCGCCTTCCACGCGCGGCCGGATGCCGCAGCCCGGCCGGACGGTGTCCTGGTGTGCGTTAAAGCAGATGGCCTCGCCTGGCATGGTTCCGCCGATATGCACCAGCAGGTTATCCCCTGTACTGCCGCACGTCTGGCCCGCTTGGTCACGCAGCGTTTCGTACCCGCGATCCGCAAACCATTTTTGCAGGTATTCGGTGACGCCGCCCTCGCCGCCCGACTCACTGTCAATAGCGACCAGTTCGAAAAACGTCCTGAGCGCCCGTTCGCGGTTGAGTTCAAATCGCGCTTCCATCCAAATCCCCCTTACTTTTGCAGTTCAGGCAGCAGCGCCTCATAAATGTCCAGGCTGCCGGGGTTTTCCAGCGCGTCACGGTTTGTGACATTGCGGCCGTTGACCATGTTGGTCACCGCCGACTCGACCTTTTTGCCGTTCATGGTGCGCGGAATGTCAGACACCTGGAACATCAATGCCGGCACATGGCGCGGCGACGCCTCGTGCCGCAGGATGTCGCGGATTTCCTTCTGCTTCTGCGCGTCGAGGATCATGCCCTCCTGCAGCTGCACAAACAGAATAATGCGCTGATCGTCGTGGTAGTTCTGGCCGATGGCCAGGCTGTCGACAACGCCGGGGACTTTGGCGACCTGGTTATAGATTTCGGCCGTCCCGATGCGAACGCCCGACGGCTTGAGCACCGAGTCCGACCGGCCATAAAACGTGATGCCGCCGGTATCGGAATGAAACAGCACATAATCGCCGTGCCGCCACACGCCGGGATAAACGCCGAAGTAAGCGTCATGGTAGCGCTTTCCGTCCGGATCGTTCCAGAAATAAAGCGGCATGGGCGGGGCCGGCTTTTCGCAGACCAGCTCGCCCTGCACATCGCGCACGGGATGCCCGGCGTCGTCGTAACATTCGATTTTCATGCCCAGGCCGGGGCGCTGCAATTCGCCGGAATAAACGGGCAGGATAGGGATGCCGGTGGCGAAGCAGCCGTTGATGTCGGTCCCGCCGGCGATCGAACTGAGATGCACGTCCTGCTTGATTTCGCGGTACACATAGGCAAAGCCTTCGTCAGACAGCGCCGATCCGGTCTGCAAAACGGTCTCGAGCGCGTCCAGGCGGGCAGCGCCGCCCGGCCGGAAGCCCTGGGTCAGCAGCGAATGGATATAGCTGGCGCTCAGGCCAAAGGCCGTAACCTTTTCTTCATCGAGCACACGCCAGATGGCGCCGGTATCCGGCCAGGCCGGGTTGCCGTCATACAGCACGACGGTTGCCCCGGCGCCCAGCGCTGCCGCCTGCCAGTTCCACATCATCCAGCTGCACGACGTGATGTACAAAAGGGTCGAATGTTCGTCGATATCGCCCTGCAAAACCAGCTCCTTGAGCTGGTTGAGCAGCAGCCCGGCCGCCGACTGCACCATGCACTTGGGCTTGCCGGTGGTACCTGATGAGAACATGACAACGAGCGGGTGTTCGGCCGGCAGCTGTTCAAAGGCAAACCCTTCGGGGTCGTTTTCGCCCAGGTAATCGTCCCACAGCACGGCGCCGGGCACGCCGTCTGTCTTGTTATCGCCCGCGTAGTGCGCGACGACAACGCGCGACAGCGAGGGGATGCCGCGGGCGATTTCCGCCGCATTGGGCAGCACGTCAAAGCGTTTCCCCTTGTAATAATAGCCGTCAGCCGTCACCAAAACGCGCGGCGACACCTGCCCCAGGCGGTCGATGGCAGCCAGCGGGCCGATATCGGTGGCGCACGAGCACCACACCGCGCCGATCGCGGACGCCGCCAGCATGGCGATGACCGTTTCGGGCAGGTTGGGCAAATAGCCCGCCACCGCGTCGCCCGGCTTTACACCCTCGCGCCGCAGCGCCTGCGCCAGCCGCACGACCTGTGAGCGCAGCCCGGCATAGTCGTACTCGCGCCGCGCCTGGTTTTCGCCGCGGAAGACCAGCACCGGCCCTTTTTTATCAGAAAACCGCAGCATGTTTTCCGCATAATTGAGCGTCGCGCCCTCAAACCAGTGCGCGCCGGGGAAATGCGACAGATCGTCGACCACGCGGTCAAACCGGCGGGAGCAGCGAATGTCAAAAAAGTCCCACAAAACTCCCCAAAAAGCGGGAATATCGTCGACCGACCAGCGGTACAGTTCGTCATAACCGGCAAAGGTCCTGCCGCAGCGTTCGCCGGCAAAGCGCATGAAACGGGTCAGGTTCGAGCGCGCGACGCGCTCGGGCGAGGGAGTCCACAGCGGCTGCTTCATGTTGCATCCCCCTTTCAGCGCGCATACGCTTCGGCAATTTTGACGAGCAGGTCGACGCATTTGTCCATGGCCTGCACGCTGGCGTATTCCAGCTTGCCGTGATGGTTGTGGCTGCCCGTGCCCAGGTTGGGGCACGGCAGGCCCATATAGGTCAGCGTCGCGCCGTCCGTGCCGCCGCGGATGGGGCTGCTCTGGGGTTCGGCGCCCAGCTCCCGTACGGCGCTGCGCGCTGTCTCGACGATGTGCATGTGCCCGCGCATAGCCTCGGCCATGTTGCGGTACCCGTCGGTCAGGGTCAGCGTCACCGTGCCCTCGCCATAGCGGGCGTTGAGAAAGTCAGCCGCACGCCGCATGGTTTCTTTGCGCTGTTCGAGCACCGACGAGTCGTGGTCGCGCAGGATATAGCCCATTTCAGCCTCTTCCACCGTCCCGCTGACGCCTGTCAGGTGGTAAAACCCTTCCCGCAGTTCGGTGTGCGCCGGCGTTTCCGCCGGCGGCAGCAGACTGGCGAACTCGACCGCAATGAGCAGCGCATTTTTCATTTTGTTCTTGGACGAACCGGGGTGGATATTTTTGCCGCGGATGGATACTTTGCACGATGCGGCGTTGAAGTTTTCGTACTCAACCTCGCCGAAGGCAGCGCCGTCGACGGTATAGGCGAAGTCCGCGCCAAAGCGCGGGATGTCGAACCGGTCGGCGCCGCGCCCGATTTCCTCATCCGGGGTAAAGCCCAGCTTGATGTCGCCGTGGCGGATGCCCGGGTCGCCGAGCAGGCGCTCGGCCATGGTCATGATTTCGGCGATGCCCGCTTTGTCGTCGGCGCCGAGCAGCGTCGTCCCGTCGGTGACGACCAGATCGCCGCCCGCGTAATCGCCGAGCTCGGGAAACTCGTCGGGCGACAGGACAATGCCCTGTTCCTGATTAAGTACAAGCTCGCCGCCGTCGTAACGGCACACGCGGGCCCGGATATTTTCAAACGGCACATCGCGCACCACGTCCATATGGGCGATAAAGCCGACGACCGGCGTTTTTTTGTCCACATTGCCGGGCACCGTACCGTAGACATAGCCGTTTTCGTCCATGGCTGCGTCGGCAATGCCCAGATCCTTCATTTCCTGCACCAGGGCGCGGCCCAGTTCAAGCTGTGCCGGGGTGCTCGGGCTGGCCGGGCTGGCCTCATCCGAAGCGGTCGGGTAAGCGACGTACTTGAGCAGACGTTCATAAGCGCGCATAGTTTTCTTCCTTTCTTTCGCCGCAGCGGGCGGCTGGTTTCTGCCAAATCCGGCCGTTCTTTTGGGGCCGGCCGGACGCTTTTTCTTTATTGTACCATGCCGCAGGCCGTTTTTCAAACGGCTTTTGTCTTGCCAACAATGCTTTTGTGCTTTATAATAAGAAAAACGACGGATCGCCATTGTCCGGCGAGGAGGGATTGCTCATGCCCGGACCCCTGAGCCCTTATCAGTCAATCGACACCCCTGCGCTGCTCATTGACCGCGAAATCCTTTTGCGCAACATCGGCGACATGCAGCGGCGCGCCGACTCCTTTGGCGTGGCCCTGCGCCCCCACACCAAGACCCACAAATGTCCGGACATCGCTAAGATGCAGCTGGACGCCGGCGCGCGCGGGATCGCGGTGGCCAAACCGGGGGAAGCAGAGGCCATGGCCTCTGCCGGCCTTTCGGATATTTTTATCGCCAACGAAGTCGTCGGCGCACACAAGCTGGAACGCCTGCGTTCCCTGAGCGGGAGCATCCGCCTGTCCTTCGGCGCGGACAGCCTTGAAGCGCTGGAACAAATCGAAACGGTCTTTTCTTCTTCCTGCCCGGCGCATGTGCTGATCGAAATCGAAACGGGCGAGCGCCGGTCGGGTGTCGCCGATCCCGCGCAGTTTGACGTTCTCGTCGACTTTTTAAAGCAGGCGCGGCATATTGTGTTCGAGGGCGTCTTTTCCCACGAAGGCTTCACCTATCAGGCCGCAACGCAGGCCGAGTGCCTGCGGCAGTTCGAAGAAAGCCAGCGGCGGACGCTGGACTTCGCGCATCGCGCGTCGGCGCGCGGCCTTCCCTGCCGCACCGTCAGCGTCGGCGCGACGCCGACGGCCTGGCTGGCGCAGGGCCTTTTGCCCGGCGTCACCGAGCTGCGTCCCGGCACATATGCCCTGATGGACGCGGCCCAGGGCAACGCTCTCGGTTCGCACGAGCGCTGCGCTGCGACTGTGCTGACCGCCGTCATCAGCAAACCGACGCCCGACCGCCTGATCGGCGACGTCGGGGCCAAGGGCCTGACGGCCCAGACCCGTCCCGCCGGCATCTGCAAAACCGACGGATACGGCATTGTCAAGGGGACGGACGTCCATCCCTTTGCCGTTTACGACGAGCACCTGATTTTGTACAGCGCCGCGCTGCACGATGCGCTGCGCATCGGCGATAAAATTGAAATCATTCCCAACCATATCTGCCCGGTCTGCAACCTGTATGATCAGGCCCTTCTGGTGTCCGGCGGGCAGATTGTCCGGGTCCTGTCCATCGCCTGCCGCGGGCGGCTGCAATAGCGTCCGTCGCGCAGTCTCTGCATTATATAGAAAGGAAGGCGACATTATGTCCAGAGTGATCACCATCAGCCGCGAGTTCGGCAGCGGGGGGCGTGAATTGGGGCGCCGTCTGGCCGAAGAACTGAAAATCGCCTATTATGACCAGGAAATCGTCTCGGAAATCGCCCGCCGCACCGCTCTGTCCGAGCAGTATGTCCGCGCCGTTGAAGAACAGCAGCCCATGTTCTCGTTCCCTATCCACATCGGCCGCACATTTTACCCCGCGCCCAACCCCGCGTGGGAACAGCATATGACGGTCTATCAGGAACAGAGCCGCATTATCCGCGAAATGGCGGAAAAATCTGACTGTGTGATCGTGGGGCGCTGCGCCGATTACATCCTGCGTGAAAAAAAGCCGCTTCGCCTGTTTGTCTACGCCGATCCTGAAAGCAAGCTGCGCCGCTGCCGCGAAAAAGCGCCGGCCGGCGAAAACCTGACCGACCGGGAACTGCGGCAGAAAATCCGCGACATTGACAAAAACCGCGCCCGGTACTATGAATTCCTGACCGGGAAGACCTGGAGCGACAAGCTCAATTACGACCTGTGCATCAACACCACCGATCAGGTCATCAAGGATCTGGCGTCCGTTATCGCCCGCCTGTTCTGACAAACGAAAAGCGCCGGCAGCTGCCGGCGCTTTTTTGTTTCTGGATATTGTCTGAAAGGGCGCTACTTCCCCTGCGATTTGAGCCCGGCCCCGCACAGCGGCAGCACGCTCGTCCCCTGCACCAGCCCCGCCTTGCGGCAGGCCAGATAGGCGGCGTAGGTCGCCGCCGTCGTGTGTTCGACGAAAAAGCCCCGCCCTGCCAGCGCCTTCCGCGCAGGCAGAATGTCCGCTTCGGGAATGACGGCCGCACGATCGCCGTGCGTCCGCATCAGGCGCAGGATTTGCGCGCCGCGCACCGGTTTTCCGATGGCGATGCCTTCCGCCATGGTCGGCACAGGCCTGACGTCGGCCGGGGCGTCTGAGCCCTGCGTAAAGGCGCGCAAGATGGGACCGCAGCGTTCGCTCTGCACGGCCCATACCGTCGGGCGGCGCGGCAGCAGGCCCGCTTTTTCCAATTCGTCGAGCGCCAGATGCACGCCGAGGTACAGCGTGCCGTTGCCCACCGGCACAAACAGATTGTCCGGCAAAGCGCCCAGCTGCTCGTACAGCTCGTACACATAGGTCTTGGTTCCCTGATAAAAGAACGGGTTGAATACATGGCTGGCATAGGCCGCCTCACCGGCGCGCGCTTTGGCGCGGCACGCTTCGGCCGTCTCGTCGCGCGTGCCGTCAAAGACTTCGACGTGCGCACCATAGGACCGGATCATGTCGATTTTGCCGGGCGACGTGCCCTTTGGAACAAAAATTTCGCACTCCATGCCGGCCCGTGCCGCGTAAGCGGCAATGGAATTGCCGGCGTTGCCGCTGGAATCTTGAATGACCCGCCGGACACCCAGGCTTTTGCACAGCGCAATGACAAGCGCTGCGCCGCGATCCTTAAAGGACAGCGTGGGCATGGCGTAGTCCACCTTGACCCAGGTATCGCCATCAAGCCGCACGGCGGGGGTCATACCCTCGCCCATCGTCACATCGCGCCAGCTGTTGTCCGGCAGGGGAAGGAACCGCCGATAGCGGAACAGGCTCCATTCCGAGTGATCGATCCCGCCCAGATCAAAAGCCGGGGGTTCGAACGCCAGCTCAAAGGCGCCGCCGCAGCTGCAACAGTACGCATGGGCGTCGGGGGCCGACTCGCGGCCGCACACCGAGCAGCGGAAAACCGGTTGATTCATGTTTTTCCTCCGTAAACCCGGCCGGGCGGGCGCCCGGCCCTTATCCGTCAGCGGATATACGCCGCCAGCAGGTCATAGGTGTTGTCGAGCGCCTTGACATTGGTGCGCTCGTACCCGTGCGTCGTACGCACGCCGGGACCGACGACCGCGCCGCGCACATCGCGGCCCGACGCCAGGACGCCCGACACATCTGACCCGTAGCTCGGGTAGTAAATATCAACGGCATAGTCGACGCCGTTTTTGTCGCCCGCCTCGCACAGTCCGGAAATCAGGCGGTAATCATAGGCCCAGCGCGCATCGCGGGCACAGATGCTCGCCTTGTGCTCGCTTGAATACTGCCCCGGCGCGACGCAGCCGATATCCAGGGCAATGAACTCGGTGATGTCTTCAGGCAGCCCGTACGCCGCGCCCATGCCGGTTTCTTCTGTGACCGAAATGTGTACCCAGGTGTGGCGGGCGGGTTTCAGCTGTTTTTCTGCCGCCGCCTTGGCCATGGCCATCAGTACGGCGACGCAGGCTTTGTCGTCCAAAAAGCGGCTTTTGATGTACCCGTCGTCTGCAAACGCAAAGTTGGGGTCAATGGCGACAATGTCGCCGCAGCGGATACCAAGCGCCGTCACGTCAGCTTCTGTGCTGACATTTTTGTCCAGGGTCACTACAAGGTTTTCGTCAAACCCGCCGAGCGTGCTCTTTTTAAAGGCATCGGGCTGAATGGTGTGTACACACGAACTCTTGCGGCGAACCGTGCCCGTATAAACCGCGCCGGCGCGCGTGTAAACGCGCACGTTGGCAAGGTCGGCGTATTCCGGCCGCACGCCGCCGACGGGCAGCACCGTCAGCGTGCCGTCGGGCAGGATACGGCGCACCATCAGCCCGATGGCGTCGGCGTGGGCAGACAGGACGATCCCCTCGCCTTCTCCGCCCAAATCGATGAGCAGGCCGCCGCGGTTAAAGGTTTGAACCGCATAGCCCATGCTTTCGAACTCACCTTTGATATACTTTTCAATTTCATAACAGCAGCTTGTCGTACTGTCAATGCCCATCAGCCGTTCCAGCTGCCCCAACATGTACTGCTGAAGTTCTCCGTTCATTGTCATCCCACTTTCGTCAGATTGAGTCCGCTAACGCGGCTGGCTTTATTATACTGCCAAACGCCCAAAAAATCAAAGCCCGTCTGCTTCCGGCTTTTTCCGGCAGCAAACGGGCTTTAAAATAGTTTTCAAATTTCTTTTATGTTCCAGCAACCTTTCCCCTGCTTTTTGGCCTCATACAAGGAACGATCCGCTTCGCGGTACAGTGCGTCATAGGTCATGCCTCCCTGCCCGGCACGCACAATACCGATGCTACAATTTGTTCCCACCAGCCGGTTTTTCCACTGGATAGACGAAATCTCGTCAATCAGGCGGCCGCTCTGCCGCTCCAGTTCATCCCTGTCAGGCGCGCTGTGCAGCAGCACCATAAACTCATCTCCGCCGACGCGCCCCACGCTGTGTACTCCCGCAAACACGTCCTGCATCCGGTACGCGGCTTCCTGCAGGACAAAATCCCCGCAGGGATGACCGTAATTGTCATTGATCTGCTTGAAGTCATCCAGATCAATCATCAGCAGGGCCAGCGCGCCGCTTTCTTCTTCCAGCCTGCGTTCTACCAAGCTTTGAAAGGCGGTTTTGTTGAACAGCCCGGTCAACGGATCCTTCTGCGAAAGCTCGTGTAACTGTGTGTTGATGCGCTGAATCTCTTTGCGTTGGGAAAGTTCAACAACCGCATAGTGGCAGCGAGTCAGGGAAATGGCCAGCGCGACGACAGCCGTAAAAGTCAGGTTGATCTTGGCGCCGATTTCCAGGTTCGGCCCCGCCAGCACCAGGAACACCACATGTCCCAGTCCAAAGCACCCCACACTGTAAGTGCCCGGCATCTGAGTAAAAATCGCCAGCCCCAGCAGCGCCGTAACATAGATAGAGGACATATCGTCCTGCGACCGCATCAGGTCGTAAGCATTGAGGATAATGTGCCATAAAAAGGCAAACACAACCATTCCGATCTGATTCAGCCACTGTGCCCGCACCGAGGCATTCCGCAGCAAACACCGCAAAACCAGGTAGGCCGCGGCCGCCAGAAACAGCGAACAATACAGGCCGAAGTAAATGCGGTTGTTCAACGTCCCCAGGCCGGATTGGGACAAAAACAGGACCCGGATCATATTGAACAGTTCCATGCCGAAAATCATAATGCAGATCACCAGCAAAGAAACCCGGTTTTTGCGCAGCGTATCCAGCCAGAATTCCGGTAAAATTTCACGCGGGATTACAAAAAAACTGCGCAGCGCCTCACGCATAATTCTTTCCCCCTCACACCGGAAAAATGATTTAAGTTCAGCATATCAAACTTTTATCCGGGCGTCAATTTGCTTCCCAAGCCAATTTTGTGCAATAAGATTTAAATTTCGTGTTTTACTGCGTACGGGCGCTAAAATTCACCCTTTCCATCCGGCCTGGTATCCGCTAAAACCCTCGAGCGACCGCACAAAGGCGTCACGCGGGCCGCTCGGCGTCGGATAGGTCACGGGAATCAAAAGATTCTGCGTAATCTGCCCAAGCGTGCACAGGTCGTTTTTGTCGATATACCGGTTCTGTTCTTCAACTCCGGCCGCCGTGTACACCGGCTGGCGTTTGGTCGCAATGGCGCGCAATGTGTTTCCCCCGCTTTCGGTTTTTTTCAGGTAAATGCACAGGAACGCCGGGACTTTCCGGCCGCCCGAGCAACCGCGGACTGGCAAGCTGTCCGCCAGAGTGGCGGACAGCTGGTCGTCAGTGCTGCGCGGAGCGCAGGTGCCTGCCGCGGCTTCGCGGCCGGAGCCGGCCCACTGCACCGACGCGCCGCCGTCGAGATTGACGGCAAAGACGCATCCGCGGCCCAGCATCCC
>CALWJQ010000069.1 GCA_944381055.1 uncultured Clostridia bacterium
TACTCTTTCTCATGAAGGATATGGCCCCCTCTCGTTTAGTTGTTGTCTCACAACTCCAACTATAACCGATGAGGCCTTATCCTTCATCCTTTTTATTCAACTGTCCAAGATGTATTGTACTCCTACAACCATCACCGGAATTTTATCGCCCGGCGGTTTGCAATCATAGGCGCAGATATGGTATAATGTTACGAACGTGAATTTTTTACGGAATGCAGCTGCGGGCGGCGTCCGGAAAAACAATGGAGTGATGGTATGCTCAGCAGTATGACAGGGTATGGACGGGTCAAGGCAGAAACAGACCAACAGGAAATCACGGTCGAAGTCCGGTCGGTCAATCACCGGTATCTCGATCTGAATATCAAAGTTCCGCGCATCTACGGCTTTCTCGAAGACAAAATCAAACCGGTTCTGACGTCGCAGCTGGTGCGCGGCAAGGTCGACGTTTTTGTGTCTGTGCGCGCAAAAGACGGCGCAGATATTAAAATATCCCCCAATATGGCGGTTCTGGACGGGTATATGGCTGCGCTGCGCAGCATATCTGAGCATTTCGGCGTATCCTGCGAGGTCGACGCCTTGGATCTGGCCCGCCTGCCGGACGCCCTGGCGTCGGAAAAAGAAGAGGCCGATCAGGAAGAACTGACCAGCGGAGTCATCAGCGTGCTGGAACAGGCCCTGGCCGAGCACGGCGCGATGCGCCGGCGCGAGGGCGAAGCGTTGTGCCGCGACATCCTGGCGCGCGCCGATCTCATAGCGGCGCTGGTCGATGCCATTGAAAAGCGTTCGCCTGAAAGCGTCGAAGAATACCGGCAGCGCCTGGCGGCGCGCATGGCCGAACTGCTCGACGGCAGCGAGCTGCAGGAGCAGCGGATCTTAAGCGAAGCCGCTGTTTTTGCCGATAAGGTCGCCGTCACCGAAGAGCTGGTTCGTTTGCGCAGCCATCTGGTTCAGCTAAAAGCAATGGTGTCAGGGGAAAAGGCCGTGGGCCGGAAGCTGGACTTTCTTGTTCAGGAACTCAACCGCGAGGCCAACACCATCGGATCAAAGGCCAACGACTATGAAATTGCGAAAACCGTGGTCGAACTGAAGGCTGAAATAGAGAAAATCCGCGAGCAGATTCAAAATCTTGAGTGACAAAAGGGAGATGTCTGCTGTGAAGCTTTTAAACATCGGCTTTGGAAACATGGTTTCGGCCAACCGCCTGGTCGCCATTGTCAGTCCGGAGTCCGCCCCGATTAAACGCATCATTCAAAAGGCCAAGGAACGCGACGCGCTCATTGATGCAACCTATGGCCGCCGTACGCGCGCCGTACTGATTACCGATTCTGATCATGTGATTTTGTCGCCTATCCAGCCCGAAACGGTGGCCAACCGCCTGGGCAATGATGTGGACGCCGAGGATGATGAAGATGAAGTGTAAAAACGCGGGAAGAGGGACGCTTTTTGTTGTCACAGGACCGTCCGGAGCGGGAAAAGGGACGGTTCTGGGCCGTACATTGCCGGCTATCGACGGGATCCATTATTCCATTTCCGCCACGACGCGCAATCCGCGGCCTGGGGAAATGGACGGAAAAAGCTATTACTTCGTGACGCACGAGCAGTTCCTCGCCATGATTGAACGAGGCGCGCTGCTGGAATACGCCGAGTATGTCGGCAATTATTACGGCACCCCGGCCGCCGCCGTCGACGCCGAATTGGACGCCGGCCGCGACGTCGTGCTGGAAATCGAGGTGCAGGGGGCGCTGATGGTTCAGCAGAAACGCCCGGAAGCTGTACTTATTTTCATTATCCCGCCTGACTTTTCCCTGCTTGAGCAGCGCCTGCACAGCCGGGGCAGCGAACCGGATGACGTTATCGCCCGGCGGCTGGAAAAAGCCCGCTCCGAATATCAAAGCGGAAACCGTTACGACTATATTGTCGTCAACGGCGATCTGGATGAAGCTGTGCGCGAGCTGACGTCCATTATCATTGCACAGCGATGCAGAACAGAAAAGCGAATCGATTTGCTGAGGTGATTATTATGATGCTCTATCCTTCCATGAACGACCTGCTGAAAAAGGTCAATAACCGCTATATGCTGGTCAATTTGACGGCCAGGCGTGCCCGCGACATCGCCGACGAAGCAGAGGAACACCAGACTCCTTTGACGGAAAAGCCTGTCAAGATGGCGCTTAACGACATCATGTCCGGGCACATTGTTTTAAGAGAACATCACGGGGGCGAGGCGGACGCAGACAGCGCGCAGCCGGAACCCATACGTGAGACAGAGCCGGAAGGCGCGCCGCAGGACACAGATGAAGCCGCGCAGGAGCCGGAACAGAACTGACAGCAGACAGTGCGGAAAGGGGGAAAACCGGTATGCCGCAGGACAGGATGATTGTGCGGGCCGCCGTTTCCTCCGCCGTGTACTCCATTGACAAAGCCTATGATTATGCTGTGCCCGAACGCTGGCTGGACGCCGTCCGCCCCGGGCAGCGGGTCATTGTCCCGTTTGGTTCGGGAAACCGGAAGGCCGAAGGGATTATTTTCGAGGTTGCCGCCGCGTCTGACGGCCGGCCGCTCAAATCGCTGGCGCATCTGTTTGACGATGAGTTTGCTCTGTCGCCTGATGAACTTTCGCTGGCGCTGTGGATGAAAAAACGATACTTCTGCACGCTGTTTGAAGCCGCCTGTATGTTTTTTCCGCCCGGTGTGTGGAATAAAGGGCAGGAACGCTATCTTCCCGGCCCACTGCCGTTCGAACAGGCTCTGGCCCAGGCCGGTGAGGGGCAGAAATCCTGCCTGATCAAAACGGTTTATCAAAGCGGGAAGCCGTTGACCGCCGCGGAACTGTCCCGCAGGACGGGGATCGCGTCTGCTGGGCGCCTGCTGCCGCAGCTGGTTCGGGCCGGCCTTCTTGATGTGCATACAGATTACCGGCGCAGGGTAGGGGATAAAACTATCCGCACCTTCCGTCTGGCCATGCCCGCGTCACAGGCTGATGAAAAGCTCGGCCGCGGGAAGCTGGCCGAAAAGCGCCGCGCCGTACTGGACTGCCTGTCGCGCGAGGGCGAACTGCCGGAAAAGGAGCTGTGCTATCTGACGGGCGTCTCTGCGTCTGCTGTGCGGACGATGGAAAAGATGGGACTGCTGTTGGCCGGGGAACGCGGCGTCTGCCGCAGCCCGGTGCCCGCAGACATCCATGAGGCTGCGCCCGAACTGAAGCTGTCGCCTGAACAGCAAACGGTTTTGCAGCAGATTCTGCGCCTGCAAAGCAGCGAACAGCCGGGCGCCGCACTGCTGCACGGCGTGACGGGCAGCGGCAAGACCCTTGTTTATATTGCGCTCATCCGGGAAACACTGAAACAGGGGAAAACCGCCATTTTACTGGTGCCCGAAATCGCGCTGACGCCGCAAATGCTTCGGCAGTTTACCCGGTATTTCGGCAGTGCTGTCGCCGTGATGCACAGCGGCCTGACCGCGGCGCAGCGGATGGAAGAGTACAAACGGGTGCGCAGTGGATATGCCCGTGTCGTTGTGGGGACGCGCAGCGCAGTCTTTGCTCCGCTGACCGGCCTGGGCGTCGTCATCATTGATGAAGAGCAGGAACCGACCTATTCGTCAGAAAGCGCGCCGCGTTACCATGCGGCGGAAATTGCCAAGTACCGCTGCTTTAAAGACGGCGGCCTCGTTCTTCTCGGTTCGGCGACGCCGTCGGTCGAAAGCTACTACCGTGCCATCACGGGGAAGTACGCGCTGTTTACGCTGACACGGCGTTACCAGGACATACCGCTTCCCCGGGCCATGATTTCTGATATGCGTTCCGCCCTGCTCGGCGGGGACGCCGCCGTGATCGGCCCGGATCTGCGGCGGGAACTTGAGACGACGATTGCGCACGGCGAGCAGGCTGTGCTGTTCATCAACCGCCGCGGCAGCGCCCGCATGGCCGTCTGCGTAGAATGCGGGTATATCCCGGAATGCCGCAACTGTTCGGTCTCGCTGACCTACCATTCGCGCAACGGGCGGCTCATGTGCCATCACTGCGGATACTCCGTCCCGCTCGAACGCAGCTGCCCGGTGTGCGGCAGCGAACATATCCGATTGATTGGAGCGGGGACACAGAAAGCAGAAGAAGAGCTTTACGCCTTGTTCCCGGGCGTGCGTGTCATCCGCATGGATGCCGACACGACATCGGGCCGCACCACGCACGAAAGGCTGCTGGACAGCTTTGCAAAGGGCGGAGCTGACATTCTTTTAGGCACGCAGATGGTCGCCAAAGGTTTGGATTTTGACAACGTCACCCTTGTCGGCGTGCTGGATGCCGATTTATCGCTGTTCTGCGGCGATTACCATGCGCAGGAGCGCACCTTTTCCCTGCTTGCACAGGTCGTGGGACGCGCCGGGCGCCGGAATAAGCCGGGACGTGCCGTTATCCAGACCTATCACCCGGAGCATCCGGTTATCCAGGCCGCCGCTGCACAGGACTACGGGGATTTTTTTGAATACGAAATCAAGTCGCGGAAAGCGCTCAAGGCGCCGCCGTTTGCCGACCTGTTTGTTTTTCAGCTCAGTGCGGCGAAGGAAAACGACGTGCTGCGGGCGGCTCTGCGCATGGCGGGAATTCTGGTCCGTGCCATGCAGGAGCGTTATACTGACCTGCAAACGCCGGTTCTGGGGCCTGCGCCCTGCGCTATCCTGCGGCTGCACAATAAATACCGCTATACGGTTTCGTTCCGCGGACAGGACAACCGTCGTGTGCGCGAACTGGTGGCGCAGGCTCTCAACACGTTTTACGCTTCGCCGCAAAGCCGATCCGTCACCGTGACCGCCGCCCGAAACCCGTTGACTTAGCTACACACAAAGGAGTTTTTGTATATGCCAACCCGCAATATCGTCAAAGAAGGGGATCTGTGCCTGCGCAAGATCTGCCGCCCTGTTACCGATTTTAACAGCCGCCTGCATATTTTGCTGGACGACATGCGCGAAACGCTGGCGCAGGCCAACGGCGCCGGCCTCGCCGCGCCGCAGGTCGGCGTCCTGCGCCGGCTTGCGCTTGTACTGCTGGACGACGGATCTTACCTGGAGATCATCAACCCTGAAATCATTGAACAAGAGGGGACGCAGAGCGACGCCGAGGGCTGCCTCAGCATCCCCGGCGTATGGGGAATTGTCGAACGCCCCATGACGGTCACCGTCCGCGCGCAGGATCGCTTCGGCAACGAGTTTACCTACCAAGCTGAAGGGTTTACTGCGCGTGCGTTCTGCCATGAAATCGATCATTTGGACGGACATCTGTTCACCGATTTTGTCACCGAGTATATCGATCCCGAGGAGTTGGAATAGCGCATGAAAGCCGTTTTTATGGGTACGCCGGACTTTGCCGTGACCTCTCTGCGTGCGCTGCTGGCGGCAGGTCACGATGTAGCGGCCGTTTTTACCCGCGCCGACACCCCCAAAAACCGCGGCATGAAGCTTTTGCCGCCGCCGGTTAAGGTTGCGGCGCTGAACGCCGGACTTTCTGTTTACCAGCCCCGGACGCTGCGCGACGGCGAGGCGCTGCGCATCCTGCGCGAAATTGCCCCCGACATCATTGTCGTCGCCGCTTATGGACGCATCCTGCCGGCTGACATTCTGCATCTTCCGAAATACGGGTGCGTCAACGTCCATGCGTCTCTGCTGCCCGCTTACCGCGGCGCCAGCCCCATCAACGCCGCCATTTTGCATGGCGAAACCGAAACCGGCGTTACTATCATGCAAATGAACGAGGGGCTGGACACAGGCGACATCCTTCTGTCTGCCAAAACCGGCATCGGCCCGGCCGAAAGCTTCGGCGCATTGCAGCAACGCCTGGCAGAAATCGGGGCGCAGGCGCTGCTCGACGCCTTAAGCGGGCTGGATCAGGGAAGCCTGACGCCGCAAAGCCAGGACGATACGCAGGCCAGTTACGCACCGCTTATCAAAAGCCGTGACGCTCAGGTCTGTTTTGACGGCAGCGCTCAGCAGGTTGCGTGCGCCATCCGCGCTTACGATCCCGCGCCCGGGGCCTTTGCCTGGCTGGGACAGGAAAAGCTCAAGCTGTTCGGGGCGCAGGCAGAAGAGTCTGACGGCGTAGCAGATCCCGGCGTCATTGCCGGCGTCACCCCTGCCGGTATGATTGTGCAGTGCCGGAGCGGCCGGGTGCGCATTGCCGAGGTACAGGGCGCCGGGGGCAAACGGATGCCGGCGGACGCTTTTTTCCGCGGTCACGCCGCGCTGCTTTATCAGCGCTTTCAGCAGCCCACTTAACGACATGGCCGCCGCAGTAGGGAGCGGCGAGCCCCCCAAGGAGGTATACGCAAATGTTCTGGGGTTTTGACATCTATTATTTTGTTCTCATCATTCCCGCCATGCTGTTCGCTTTGCTGGCACAAGTCAAAGTCTCTTCGACCTTTAACCGGTATTCTGCCCAACGGACGCACACCGGCATGACGGGCGCACAGGCGGCCGAAGCCGTTTTGCGCGCCTGCGGTGTCGACGGCGTACGCATTGAAAGGGTAGCCGGCAACCTGACCGATCACTTCGATCCCCGCGCCGGCGTCATCCGTCTGTCGCAGTCAGTCTATGATTCGCCGACCGTAGCCGCCGTCGGCGTGGCCGCGCATGAAGCCGGGCACGCCGCGCAGTACGCCGAAGGCTACGGCCCCATCCGTCTTCGCAACGCCATTATTCCGGTCACGCAAATCGGATCGTCGCTGGCGTGGCCTTTGCTGCTCATTGGATTGCTGTTCAACTATGAAACGCTTTTTTTCGCCGGAATTTTGTTCTTTATGCTGGCCGTGGTCTTCCAGCTGGTCACGCTTCCCGTCGAGTTCAACGCCTCAGCGCGCGCCATCAGCGTGCTTGGTGAAGGCGGGTACCTGACCCCGGATGAACTGCCGGGCGCCAAAAAGACCCTTTCGGCTGCCGCCATGACCTATGTAGCGGCACTGGCTGTTTCCATTGCGCAGCTGCTGCGTCTGCTGCTGCTGTTTGGCGGCAACCGCCGCGATGATTGATGGCCGGGGCGCGCGACGCGGCACTGCAGGGGCTGATCGCTTTTCGCCGCTCCGGCGCGTGGCCGGATCTCGAACTCAAGCGGCTGTCGCGGGATTTGTCCCCCGAGGACGCGTCCCTCGCCGCCGCGATCGTCTATGGCACGCTGCAAAACCGCATCCTGATTGATTTCATTTTGCAAAATATCAGCAGTATACCGCTCAAAAAGGTCATGCCGCAGGTGCTGGACGCTTTGCGTATCGGCGCGTTCCAGCTGCTGTACCTGGATCGGGTGCCGGACAGCGCTGCGGTCAACGAAACGGTCAAGCTCGCTAAAAAGCACGGCGGTCCCCGCGCCGGCGGTTATGCAAATGCCGTGCTGCGCCGCCTGGCGGCCCTGCGTGATTCCGGCGCCCTGCCGCAGCCGGACGGCAGCACGGATGAACGGTTGTCGGTGCTGTACAGCCACCCGCTGTGGTTTGTCCGGGCAATGATCGACCGCCTGGGCGAAGAGGGCTGTGAAGCGCTGCTGCGCGCTGACAACACCCCTGCCGCGACGACCCTGCGTGTCAATACGCTGAAAACCGATGCCAATACATTGCGCGCCCTGCTTGCTGAGCAGAGCGTCGAATGCCGTCCTGTCCCCGGGCTGGACAACGCGTTTGAAACGGCGCAGCTCGGCAACCCGGCCCGGCTGGGCGCTTTTCAGGACGGGCTTTTTTACATTCAGGACGCCGCCGCCCAGCGATGTGTCGCGGCGCTTGCCCCGACGCCCGGCAGCTTTGTCATTGACATGTGCGCCGCCCCGGGGGGAAAGACGCTTTTATGTGCGCAGATGATGTGCAACCGCGGCCGGATTCTCGCCATGGACATCCACCCGCACAAAGCGGCGCTCATCGAAAAAAATGCTGCGCGGTACGGCGCCGGCATTATCGAGGCAGTCGCTGCCGACGCGTCCCGGCCGGTCGAACAGCTGAAGCAAAGCGCGGATTTTGTGTTGTGCGACGTCCCGTGCTCGGGGCTGGGCGTTATCCGCAAAAAGCCGGATATCCGCTTTAAAACGCCGGAGGAGATCGCGGGCCTGCCGGAGTTGCAGCGATCGATTCTGAACACGGCGGCAGGGTACGTTAAACCGGGCGCGCGGCTGGTCTATTCCACCTGTACTGTGCTGCGGCAGGAAAACGAAGATGTCGTCGAGAGCTTTCTTCATGACGCGCCCGGCTGGACGCTCGAGGGGATGCAGACGCTCTGGCCCCACGTCGACGGAACCGACGGCTTTTTTATTGCCAGACTTGCAAGAAGGTGACTTTTATGCAGGACAAGCTTTGTATCAAATCCATGCATCCCGCGGCGCTGGTGTCGCTGATGGAAGAGCTGGGGCAGCCGGCATACCGGGCGCAGCAGGTTTTCCGCTGGCTCAGCATGGGCGTTTCGTCTTTTGACGAAATGACCAACCTGTCCAAAGCCCTGCGCGCCGAGCTCGCCGGGCGCTGTTTTATCACCGTACCCTCTATCGCCCGCCGGCAGGTTTCGGCGCATGACGGAACGGTCAAATATCTGTTCGAACTCGGGGACGGCAGCTGCATTGAGACCGTGCTCATGAAATACGAGCATGGTTACAGCATCTGCCTTTCGACGCAGGCGGGCTGCAAAATGGGCTGTGTGTTCTGCGCGTCTTATGAAAAGGGGGCTACGCGCAACCTGACGCCGGCTGAAATCTACGACCAAATTCTGTGGGCGCAGAAGGATCGCGGCGTCCGTGTGTCCAACATTGTACTGATGGGCACAGGTGAACCGCTGGACAATTACGACAATGTGCTCACGTTTTTGCGCATCGTATCCCACCCGCAGGGACTCAATATCGGAATGCGGCACATTTCGCTTTCAACCTGCGGCCTGGTGCCGAAAATCGACGAGCTGGCGCAGCTGCGGCTGCAGCTGACCCTTTCGGTGTCTCTGCACGCGCCGACCAACGCCATTCGTGACAAGCTGATGCCGGTCAACAAAAGCTATCCGCTCGAAAAGCTGATGCCGGCCTGCCGCCGGTACTTTGAGCTGACAGGGCGGCGCATTTCCTTTGAATACGCCATGATCCGCGGCGTCAACGACACGCCGCAGTGTGCGGCGGCCCTTGTCAGGCTGCTGGGCGGGATGCAGTGCCATGTCAACCTGATTCCGCTCAACCACGTCGACGGCAGCCCGCTCAAGCCGTCAACCCGCGAAGATCTGCGGGCATTTCAGAACGCTTTGATCAGAAAAGGGATAACCACCACGGTCCGCCGCAGCCTGGGGGGCGACATCGACGCTTCCTGTGGGCAGCTTCGCAGAAAAGCGGCGGCCCAAAAGGAGGATGACCAATGAAAGCATGGGGTATGAGCCATGTCGGCATGGCCCGCAAGCTGAACGAAGACTCGTTTCTCATCTGCATGTCTGCGGATCGGCAGGGCGGATATTTTATCGTCTGCGACGGAATGGGCGGCGCAAAGGCGGGGGATGTTGCCAGCCGATTGGCAACCGACACCTTTGCCTCGCATTTTGATCCGGCCGTCCCATGTCCAAGACTGGAAGAGTGTGTGAAAAGCGCCATGCAGAACGCCAATGCGCGCGTATGGGAAATGTCGCACAGCGATCCCATGCTGGACGGCATGGGAACTACAATGGTGTGTATGGTCATGCAGGACGGCGAAGCGGTGATCGGGAATGTGGGCGACAGCCGCGCTTACCTGATCGACGACGAGGGAATCCGGCAGATCACGCGCGACCATTCGCTGGTAGGTGAAATGCTGACACGCGGCGAACTGACCCCATACGAAGCCCAGCATCATCCCAGCCGCAATGTTATCACACGCGCCATCGGGGTTGACAGGGAAATCCGCTGCGACACCTTTGCCCTGCGCCCCAAGGCGGGGCAGTATGTCCTTTTGTGCAGCGACGGGCTGACAGGCGAAGTCAGCGAACCCGAAATGTATTACGAAGTCTATCAGTCCGACGTGCCTGAAAAAGCATGTCAGACGTTGGTCGATATTGCGAATGCGCGCGGCGGACACGACAATATTACGGTTGTCCTGGTGTCATTTTGAGGAGAGTTGAGCGATGGATAAGCTGATAGGAAAAATGCTGGACAACCGCTATGAGATTCTCGAAGTCATCGGCACGGGCGGGATGGCGGTTGTTTATAAGGCAAAATGCCACAGGCTCAACCGGTATGTGGCCATCAAGGTCCTGAAAGAAGAGTATGCGCAGGACGAGGAGTTCCGCCAGCGCTTTCACGACGAATCACAGTCGGTCGCCATGCTGTCGCACCCCAATATTGTCGCAGTTTATGACGTTTCGCGCAGCGGGAATATCGACTACATCGTCATGGAACTCATTGAAGGAATTACATTAAAAGAGTATCTGGCTCGCCGGGGCCCGCTGTCCTGGCAGGAAGTAACCTTTTTTTCCATGCAGATCGCCAAAGCGCTGGATCACGCCCATTCGCGCGGCATCATCCACCGCGACATCAAGCCGCAGAATATTATGCTGCTGCGCGACGGCACGGTCAAGGTCGCTGACTTCGGAATTGCGCGGCATATGGCGCAGCAGAAGACCGACAACATCAGCGAGGCGATCGGATCGGTGCATTATGTGTCGCCCGAACAGGCGCGCGGCAGCCACATTGACAACCGCGCCGACCTGTATTCGTTCGGCGTCGTTATGTACGAAATGCTGACCGGGCGCCTGCCGTTCGAAGGGGACAGCGCCATTTCCGTGGCTGTACAGCATATTAACTCCATCCCTCTGCCGCCGTCCGACTATGTGCCCGACATCCCGCCGGCGCTCGAGGCCATCACCATGAAGGCCATGAGCCCGTCCCTGACGCGCCGTTATGCGTCGGCCGCACAGATGTACGCCGACCTGGAACATTTTAAAGACGACCCGAGTTTTAAAGTCGAGTTTTCACCTGACGACACGGCCGCATATGCCGAACAGGAAATCGACGCCACCCGCAAAATCGCCAATCCCGGCGAAGTGCGTGAAAGCGCTCACCATACTGGCAGCCGGCGTCCGCATGAGCGCGAAGAGCGCGACGAGCGCCGGTCGTCGGTCAAAACCACGCTGATTTTCAGCATTATTTCCGTCGGGATCTTTATTATCGGCGCTATCTATTTTGCCATATCTGTCATCAATCCGTTCGGCGGGGATGAAGCTGAGGTTTTGCGCGCGCCCAGCCTGATCGGCCGCACCATGGAAGATCTGCAGCAGGATCCAGAAATCTGGGATGTCTATGACATTCAGGAAGGGCAGCAGGTTTATGATGAAACAGCGCCGGTCGGCAGCATTATCGATCAGGATCCGCAGGCGGGCAGGCCGCTGGACGAAGGGCAGACCATTGTCGTCAGCATCAGCCGCGGCCCGCAGACCATTACGCTGGAAGATTATGTAGACATGGAATACCGTCAGGTTGAGGTGGCCCTCAACCGTCTGGGCATCCAGTCCGAAGTCGTCCAGGAAACGAATGAAGAAGTCGCGGTAGACAACGTTATCCGAACGGTGCCGGCAGCCGGGGCCGAGCTCAGCGCAGGCGATTCCGTTGTTTTGTATGTCAGCAAGGGTCCGGATGTTAAACAGGTCGTTGTCCCCAACGTTTTGACCAAGATGCTGGCCGAAGCTGAAGCCGAATTGCGCGCAGCAGGCCTGAACCCCGCCCAGGCCACCTATGTCGACAGCGACGAACCAGACGGTACGGTCGTCTTCCAGTCCATCCCGGCCAATTCCACGGTTGATGAAAATACGACCGTGGAACTGCACGTCAGCCGTAACCCGGAACCGGTCATGAAAAACAAGACCATTACATTCAGCATTATCCCGGCCGAAGGTGAAGTTCAGGTCGAGGTACGGGTTGACGGCACAGTGCAGTACAGCAGCGTACACCTGACAGAAGACGGTGAAATCTTGGTTCCGCTGGTTGCGGAAGAGGGAACACACACCGTTACCATTCTTCAGAACGGGCAGACGACTTATGAAGCGGACGAAGTGTTTTAATGGCTAGAGAACGGCGAACCGGGACGATTTTAAAAGGAATCGGCGGCTTTTATTACGTCGCCAGCGGCGGGACAGTGGTTGAATGCAAAGCCGGCGGACGGCTTCGTCTGGGTGATCGTCCGCCGCTGGCCGGCGATCATGTGGATATTGAAATCAGCGACGGCGGAGATGGCTTTATTGTCGTTATCAGGCCTCGGAAAAATGCACTGGTTCGTCCGCCCGTCGCCAATGTCGACCAAATCATCATCGTCGCATCTGAGGCGCCGCCCGTCACCGATCCGTATCTGATTGATAAAGTGACGGTAATCGCGCTGCAGCAGGGCATTGAACCGGTTATTGTCTTTAACAAAACTGACCTTGCGTGCAGCGGGAAGCTGGAGCGCGCTTACAAGCTGGCCGGCTTTCCGGTGATTCGGGCCAGCGCTGTGACCGGGGAAGGGTGCGCGGAAATCGCCGCGCTGCTTGCTGACAAGGTTACTTGCTTTACAGGAAATTCCGGTGTCGGAAAATCCAGTCTTTTGCGCCGGGTCACCGGTCTGGATTTGTCGGTCGGCGCCATCAGCGGGCGGATTGGCCGCGGGAAAAATACCACTCGGCACGTCGAGCTGCTCGCCCTGCCGGGCGGCGGATTCGCTGCGGACACGCCGGGGTTTTCGTCTTTTGAAGTGCGGCAGATGGAGCGTATTTCAAAGGAAGACTTGCAGCATTTTTTCCCTGAAATGGAGCCGCTGTTCGGCCAATGCCGTTTTGCCGGCTGCGCCCATATCAAAGAGCCGGACTGCGCGGTCCGTGCGCTGGTCTCGGCGGGCGGCATGGCCCAAAGCCGCTATGACAGCTACATGAAGCTGTATGTTGAACTTAGGCCGATTATAGAGTGGGAATGAATGCTCCGCCGCGCACAGTGCAGGGGAGCTTTTCACATCTGCATCTCCTGAAG
>CALWJQ010000070.1 GCA_944381055.1 uncultured Clostridia bacterium
GCCCCTGCCCGACGGGGACGTCCGCCCCGCCCAGCGCGCGCCGGTGCTGGTGAGCCGCGGCGGCAAGGTGGTGGGCGAGCTGCAGACCTGGGGCCTGCCCGGGCCAAACGGCCGGCTCATCATCAACGCCCGGACGGAGACAGTAACCCAGAAGAGCCTGTTCCGGCGCAGCATCGCCGCCCGCCGCTGTGTGGTGCCCGCCACGGCCTTTTACGAGCGAGATGCCGCCCGCCGGGCGTACACCTTCTCCCTGCCTGACAACCCGCTCTGGCTGGCCGGCATCTACGACAATGTGGACGGCGAGGACCGGTTCGTCATCCTGACTACCGCGCCAAACGCCTCGGTCAGCCCCATCCACGACCGTATGCCCCTGATGCTGGCGCGCGGCGACATCCGCCCCTGGCTCACCGACCCGGAGGCGGCGCTGGCACTGCTGGCCGCCACTCCGCCGCTCCTGGAGCGGCAGACGCAGGACGGGCAGATGGGGATGGAGGAGTTTTTGAATAGCAGGTGAATGGGTTCCGATCAGACAGAGATATACAAATGCCCCCGGATGCAAGTTGCTGCGTCCGGGGGCATTGTTGTTTTGTGTGATCCCTTAAAACCGAAATGCCGAAAAGCTGCGCAAGCATCGTATCAGCGTTGACGCTGCCCCGCATATGCGGGGAAAAGCCACAGCTGCTTTTGCTGGTCATGAATGTATGGGGATCACCCCTGCGTGCGCGGGGAAAAGCCTCCCTGGGTGATGGCGGTGGTGTACGGCCCGGGATCACCCCCGCGTGCGCGGGGAAAAGTCGAGCGCACCAAGCACCTGTGGCACAAGGTCAGGATCACCCCCGCGTGCGCGGGGAAAAGCTCTTCAAGATGATCGAGGTCATCCTCAGAATAGGATCACCCCCGCGTGCGCGGGGAAAAGTTGCGGTGCAGGATACTCTGGAAGATCAGTTTAGGATCACCCCCGCGTGCGCGGGGAAAAGTCCAGCACCTGCGCCACCTGCTCGGTCAGCGCAGGATCACCCCCGCGTGCGCGGGGAAAAGCTCCTTCGAGTAAAATTGTGTCAGTGGGCACAGGGATCACCCCCGCGTGCGCGGGGAAAAGGCTGGCGGGCACAGGGTACATCCGCCTGGAAGAGGATCACCCCCGCGTGCGCGGGGAAAAGAGGTGCGCATAGTAGGTTTGCAACCGTCCCCCGGGATCACCCCCGCGTGCGCGGGGAAAAGTTAAGAAGGCTGGTCTTAATCCTATTATGGCTGGGATCACCCCCGCGTGCGCGGGGAAAAGTAAAACGTCACGCCAGCGCCAGACACAACCGCGGGATCACCCCCGCGTGCGCGGGGAAAAGGCAAAGCCCGACCCCTACCGGGGCGGGCAACCGGGATCACCCCCGCGTGCGCGGGGAAAAGACTAAGAAATGCTTTTATAGCGCCATCTTTCACGGATGCACTCTCAAAATGCATTTAGTTTGCTTCCGATATGCCAGACAAGCTCGCAGTCAGCCATTGCCCGGTGTATTTGCGGACAGGGCAGATCAAAATACCGGGCGAGTGTTTCCAATTTATAGTTGTTCACCCCGCCTATCTTTCGGCGGGCAGTCCGCATTAAATCAAGACAGTGATTTTGCATTGGTGGTTTTTGGGTTTCTGCGCAGGCTGCCTGTAAAAATCCCATGTCAAATGCCACATTATAGCCGATTACGGTTCTGGTGCCCACGAACGATAAAAAATCGGTGATCGCTTCCTCCAGAACTACTCCATCCCTTTGCAGCATTTCGTCCGTAATGCCTGTAAGCTGCACGATTGATTCGGGAATCCTGCATTTTTGACGAATAAGCCGGGCAAACCGCTCCGGCCTGTCATCTTCCCCCATTCGGAGGGCGGCGATTTCGATTATAGAATTTCTTTCCGGCTCCAGGCCTGTGGTTTCAAGATCGACGATCACCCAGCCAAGCTCTTTTCTTCGCTTTGCCATCTGGCTGTGTTGGGCAGCAAGCATACGCGATGCCCGGCTGAATCCCGGCTTCAGACTTATGTTTTGTGCACTTTCGCCTGCCAGCGGGCGACGCATCAGCTTTATTCCGTCGTAGTCGACCGGTGTCCAGGACGAATTGCAAACCCGAAAATCCAAGTTTTGCTCATTGCCCGCGCTAAACACCATAGTGGCACTGCCTGAGCCGATATTTTGACAGATCCTGTCCCAAACGGCATCGCGTACCCGGTTGCTCAGGTTGCCGGTGTACACGCCTGTGTTCACCTCAAAAAGCCATTTTGACAAATCTCCCCGCAGCTTGGGCGGACAGTTCGTTATCGCTACGACGACGATATTCTTCACCTCTCTTGTCTACCGTAATTTATCCCGTTTTCCACATTGCCGGTCTGGTCATCCCATAAATACACAGCGTCTTCCGCCGAGTCATCCCCCTGATCCGCAAACAGCCATCGGATGTCATGTACCATGCGTTCAAGGATATGATGAGCGACCAGCGCATCCCGAACCTTGTGCCGCACGACCGACGGAAGGTCCTCCGGTTTTTGCGCTGCCACCTCAAAGGCCACAGGGATCGTTGTCTCCGCCTTGTACAAATCAGCAATATCATACACAAACGAACACTCATGGCCCACATGAACAAACCCCAGCCCGGGCGCGCATCCCAGTGCAGTGATCACCCCGTGCGCCAATCCGTACAGGCAGGCATTCCCTGCTGAAAGTGCCTGGTTCACAGGGTCCCCCGAAGCAAAGTCCTCCGGGCGATACTTTCGTCCGTGCCAGGCTATGCCATTTTGCTGGGCCGCTTTCCTGTAGGCGTTTCTCACGCGGCTTCCCTCGCGCCCCCGAAGCTGCTGCATCGTCAGGCGGCTCACATCCTCGTCGGGAAAGCGCAGTTGGTACATTTTGCGAACAACGTCCAGGTGTTTCCGCGTGTTGCTTACCAGCTCCGCCTGGCGGGTCAACAGGTTTGTGTGGGCATTCAATGCTCTTCCGTGCGCGTAATATCGCACCCCGTGTTCACCCACCCAGACTACGCTCACACCCGCATCGCCCATCAGCTCCATTGCGCGATGCGTAACACGCGTTCCCGGGCCAAGCAGCAGCACCGTGACCTGGGCCGCCGGGATGTGTACCACACCGTTTTCATCGGTCACCGTGATCGCCCCATCCTGCCGGCCCAATGTGCTGTGCTCCAGATACAGGAAGGTCATGCGGTCCTTGAGTTGGGGCAGTGCCTGGACCGACGGGCGGGCCACCCCGCCCGGGTCACCCATTGAAGGGGCCCGCCCGCATCACCGTGAGCAAGCCCTGCCCGTACGCTTTGCCTCGGCCTATCCCCTCAGCAAGGGTTTTGCGGAACAGCTCCGCATCGCACACCTGCAGCACACCTTCAAATGTTACAGACAGAAGTGTGACCTTTTTGCCTTCTGTTCCACCCTTTGTGAACTGCAGCCACTGCTGGGAGGTAACTGTAAACGCATCCTCCTGCAGCTCGAAGCCATGTTTTTGCGCCCGTTCCAAAAGCCACCGCTTTTGATGTTCCACCGTGCAATGCGCCCTCACCGTTCCGCGCTTTCCGGCAGTATCTGGCGAAAGGCAGCTTTTGGTCGGATTGGCTGTCAGCCGGAACCGCCAGGTGCTGCCGTTGGTCACCCGCGCAAGAAGCGGTGCATAGTCCCGCGTCCGGGCAGTATCCACCCCTGTCAGCGGGCCGAACTGTTGAACGATCCCGCGCAAATCAGGGGCATCTTCACTCAAAATCAACAGATACAGAACTCCACCCAGGCGATCCAGACGCCACAGGCGGCGACGGCGTTCCCCGGGGAACGCCTGTTCCACCGCCCCGTGAAAGCGTTGCGGCGACGCCAGTGCCTTCATGGTTTCGCGCCGTGTGAGATCCAGCTCCACTCTTGAAAGAACCACGCTATCACCTCAATTCTTCAAACGGATCATGTTCCGTGGGCTCCGGGAGCGGCACGGTATCCCACACTTCCTCCCGAACTGCCCGATACCCATACTGCCGGTGTTCCGGGGAGAAAGAGAGCGGCAGATCCTGCTGCACCACTGCCCCCGGGGCTTCCGGCCCGGTCTCCAACAAAACACGGATCTTGCGCTTTTTTGTATCGCCGCGGCAGACAGGCACCAGTGAAGGCTCCGCCCGCAAGGCCTGTTCCAGCGAGCCGTCACGCATCCCCAGGCAGAGCGGCAGCGTGGGCGGGCAGGAGCGTCTTCCAAGGAAAAGCGGAAAAGCCGGATTTCGCAGCGCATGTTCCAAAGAGCGCAGGTATTCCTCGTCTTCATCTTCCAGGCCCACCAGGAACACCGCATCTGACAAATAATATCGCCGGGTAACATAGGATGTTTTATCGCTTTTTGCGGTGTGAAAATCCCGCAGCAAAGTGCCTTCCCGGTCCACGCGCACGGCAATGCGCAGCTTGTTCAGCCGGCGCAATATTTCCGTCTGGTCCCGGCGCGCGCCCAAAGCGGCAGCCAGCAGGCCGACTACGCCGCTCTTGGTCGGCTCCCGGTTCGTCTTCCGCACCTCAAATTTGGAGTCGGTGCCCCAGGACTGCATTGGTGCGGCAAGCCGCAGCATCAAAACAGCCATCATTGCACCTCGTTTTCTTTTGCGAACTTCTCTGCCGCTTCCTGCAAGGTGGTCAACAGCCCGGAAAGAGGCATCGCCTGTGCCAGGTCTCCCCAGCCCCTGCCAACTGCAAAAGCCTTGACAGGGCTGTCGGCGTAATTCTCATAAAGCTCCATCGCGTACTCACTCAGCCGCTGCTGAGAGGCCTGAGCATAGCCCTGCGCCGTTGCCGGGATCGCCCGCTCGAACGCACCGCAGAGGTTCACCGGTTGGTCGTTGCGGATCGTCACATACACGGCATCGGGCAGAGTTCTGTTGGCAAAGGAATTCTGCTTGCCGGTAGGCATAGAGCGGATAAACGCCTCGGCAAAGGCGCGCAGCACACGGCCGCACTCCTCTCCGGACATATGCGCCGCCAGTTCGGCCACATTTACCGTGGCATATCGATACAGCGTGGCAGAGTTATACTCGGTCGTTCCCAAATGCCCCGCACCGGCATTATCCTCCGGTGCACAGTCATCCACCGCCGTGAAATAATCGTATTCATTCTGAACAGAATGTGTCGAAATGCTGTGTGCCACCTGTGCCGCGGCATCATAGTTCAGCGAAGGATCACTCGCTACCATTCGGCCGAACAGCACCATGTCCACCGACGGCATCTCCTTCAGCGCAGCTTTGTACGCTTTTTTATCGCTGCTTCCTGCAATGATCAGCTCCGCCAGAGCCCTTGCCTGCGAGCGGCTCATAAAAAACAGCACATCCGCGCCCTTTTCCTCGCTGACAATCTTCAAGCCCGCGTTTTCCAACGCTTTCTGTGCCAGAGCAACGGCATCCTGGTCCGGGGCAAGCGCCCGGATCTCTTGCGCCACCATACCAACGATCTTTTTGGTGCGGTCGCCCACAGCTTCGCGATCCAGGAGTTCTTCCCGGAACATCTGCCGCATGGCGCGCTTCCATGCCTGCGAAGAGACGCGGGCGCGGGTAACTCCGCCGTACACTGCGGTTTTGGGCGTGCCGGTGTCATCCCGGTTGACACAGCTGGGCGGAACGGTCTGCAACACATGAAAATCAACATACTTCCGATTATTTTTCATTTTTCTCTTCCTTTCCGTTTTCTTGCATGGCATTGCCTTCGTTGCGATAGAAATCCTGGCCCCAGCGAAGCCGCACCCGCGGCACGCCCTCTGCAAACTGCCATTCGTACAAATCACCGGCCAGTTGCACATAATCCAGTGGGATACCACGGGCCCGCAGCAGCTGGATCATGCTGCAGAGATGGCGGCTCACCTCCCGGATGTCGGTCGCGGTGGCCAGCACATTGAACCGGCGCAGCACACTGCTGTCTGCGACGTTTTCATTGGCCGGGATCAGGCGGCGAACCGCATGGCCAAACCTCTCCTGGTCACGATGCATATTTTCCGTGGCCATCGAATGTCCCTGCTGGTGCAGGGCGTACATTGTCAGGGCGAGATAGATCGCCCACTCTTCTTTTGTCGGGTCGCCATTTTTGCTTTGCATCTCCTCGGGCAGATCAAGCAGGAACTCACCCCAGAGTTCCGGCAGCTCACCCGGGGCGTGCCCGATCCCTTTGCGCATCGTTGCCAGCGCTGCCTTTTGCGGGTGCTCCGGCAGGGAGCGCAGCCGCCGCAGCCTGCCGCTGACATACTGCTTTACCATTTGCACCGACATAATTTCCCTCCTAATTCATTCTTCTGCCGCTTTATGGATCGCATAGAGGAAGCGGTTGAACGCTTCCGGTGCAGAGTAGTGAACCGTCACGGTCTTTTCGTTTTTCCCCTTGCCGATCGTCTGTGATACACTGCGCCCGGCAAATGCGACCGGGCCGGCTTGTTTCACCATGTCTTCTCCCTGTTCCCTCGCGAGGCGCAAGATTGTTTTATGCCAGTCTGTTATGCTCTTTTGCCGCTCCTCCTCATCCCAGGAAGGGTCAATGCACGCCAGCCACAAGCGGAACGGTTGGTCCAGACGAAAGTAAAATTGTTCCTTTACTGTTGCAGTTCCACTGCTCTCCAAATCCCCCTGCGCCCATGCCAATCCTTTTGCGAGATCGCCCAGGCAATTTGCCAGTTGGTCGCAGCGGCCGATCTCGTGTGTTATGTCACTTCTCCACCGCTTGCTCATAGTTTCCAGCAGGCCAAGATGAAAGGTAAGGGCATCACTGAACGAATCCGTGATAAAAAAATCTTTATCGCCATATTCCACGCCGGCAATGGCGAATCGGATCATTCGCTTTCTATCCAGCACTCTGGTCGACTGCAACCTGGTAAGCCAGCTGACAATACCGGGGCGGTGTCCTCCGCCTTCGTCCGCAAACATTACCGGAAACTCGCGCCAAAACTGCCGCGATGGGTCGTGCCGCCGCGGCTGGTATACCACTGGCGCATCTTTCCCTGCAGAGGTGCCTCGCCATATTGTCATCTGCTCTGAAAAAGCGTTTTCCTTTTGAAAGAAATCGCCGCCGAGCAAAGAATAGCCTGTGACCGCACCATTCTCCCGATGCAGCAGCAACCTGCGAGATTGCAAAGTCAAAAGTTGCGCCTGGTTGTCCGGCTGCGGGATCTCCGTCCGCTCGCCGCTCCGCGGCGGATTCAGTTCCCAGCAGGGAACTTCCGGCCCCCAGAGGGTCTCACCATCCTTCAAAAAAGTCAGGTTAAGAAGAAGGGTCTCAAAGAGATTCTCTCCCTGTGCTGTGATCAGCCCAATTTTACCCAACCAGCCGGCCCCTACGGAGGGAAGCCCCTTCCCTTTGGGTTTTGCAGACGTGTCATCATACCCGTTGACATACAGCAGCCACCTTGCCGCCTGGCTGTAAGACAATCTGTCCTTGCCCGCCCCT
>CALWJQ010000071.1 GCA_944381055.1 uncultured Clostridia bacterium
GCCCTGTGCCGCCGAGGACCCGGCCGAGCTGACGGTCAGAGCGCCGTCGGCCGGGCTGATGCATCCGTCTGGAAAGGTGCTGTTCGATAAAAACGCGCATGAGCCCCTGGCGACGGCCAGCGTCACCAAAGTCATGACGCTGCTGCTCACTATGGAAGCGCTTGACAGCGGGGCGATCGCGCTGGACGACATGGTCACCGGATCGGCCCACGCCGCGTCGATGGGCGGCAGCCAGATCTGGCTCAAAGAGGGCGAGCAGCTGACGGTGGACGAGATGATCAAGTGCATTGTCGTCGCGTCGGCCAACGACTGTGCCGTCGCCATGGCCGAGCACATCGCCGGCAGCGAAGAGGTCTTTGTCGAGCGCATGAACGCCCGGGCGCGGGAACTGGGCATGGAAGACACGCATTTTGTCAACTGCTGCGGCCTGGATGCCGACGGGCACCTGACGACGGCGTACGACATCGCGCTCATGTCGGCAGAGCTCATCAGGCACGAGAAGATCTTTGACTACACCCTGATCTGGCAGGACACCATCCGCGGCGGCGCGTTTACCCTGACCAACACCAACCGGCTGATCCGCAGCTATGACGGCATGACAGGGCTCAAAACCGGCTCGACCAGCACGGCCGGCTTCTGCCTGGCGGCCACGGCGAGCCGCGACGGGCTGGATCTGATCGCCGTTGTCATGAAGGCGGAAACGTCCGGTGCGCGCAGCGCCGACATCACCGCCATGCTCAATTACGGGTTTGCCGGGTTTGCCAGCGTGACGCCGACGCCCGACCGGCCGCTCATGCCCATCCCCGTCGAGCTAGGCACGCAGGCGGAAGTGCCCGTCGAACTGGGCGCGGCGCAGCCCATTCTCATAGAAAAGAGCCGGCTGGGCGGGCTGGAAAAGAACATCGTTATGGAAGAGCGCCTGCGCGCGCCGGTGGCGGCGGGGCAGCAGGTCGGCAGCATGACGGTGCTCGCGGACGGCGAGGTGCTGCAGCAGACGCCCATCGTCGCCGCACAGGACGTCCCCTTTCTGGGTGTCTGGGGCATTTTCAGGCAGATGCTGCGGCAGCTTTGTATGCGGGAATGAGCTGCCGGCCGCCGGCCGATTTTACAAAGCCGGCAGTTTTTGTAAAGTTTTTTGCCAGTTTACAAAAAATGTGTTGCCCTTGGGGCGGTGCTTATGGTATCATAGAATAAACTACACGAGGGAGGAGATTCCTATGGTTAAAGTCATCATGGGCAAAAGAGGCTCAGGCAAAACCAAACAGGTCATTGATCTCGTCAATCGCGCCGTCAACGAGGAAGCGGGCAATGTCGTCTGTATTGAAAAGGGCCAAAATCTCAGATTCAACATTAAATACAGCGCAAAGCTGATTGATATTTCCGAGTATCCCATGCAGCTGGGCTACGAATCGATGTTTTCATTTATCTGCGGTCTGTATTCCGGGAACTATGACATCACCCACGTCTTTATCGACAGCCTGTACAAAATCACCGGCACAGACGACGACGCCAAGGCTGACGAGTTCCTCGACCGTCTGGCGCGTTTTGCCGACGAAACGGGCGTAAAGTTTACCCTGACCATCAGCGATGACATTGAACACGCCACCGAGGGCATTAAAAAATACCTGATTTGAACGGCAACTTCATAACGACAATCCATCGGGCGGCAGTATATCTGCCGCCCGAGTTCATAAAGCGCGCGGGCAGCCCTGTGAAAATTCCCGTTTAAAAAAACGCGCGGTTATGGTACAATAATCAATATGGAAGCGCACAGCAAAGGAAAAACAGGAAAATGGCTCGCGCTGGTTTTCCTCATCCTGCTTTTGAGCGGCTGTTCTCTGGAATATGGGGACGGTCTTTTAAGCCTGCCCAAGCTGCCGGGCGAATACCTGCTTTTGCAGCATGAAATCGACGCCATCCTGAGTACGGGCGCCGTTTACGCGACGGCCGAGACGGGCGGGGACCGCCAGGCGGTGCAGCTCGTTGACATGGACGGCGACGGCGAAGACGAAGCCATCGCTTTTTTCAGGATGCCGGGCGGCGATTTTTTGGTGTGCGCGTACCAGCGCACGGCCGACGGGTATGAGGAAATCGGCCGCGCCGAAGGGTTCGGCAGCTCGATCCATGCGGTGCACTACCCGCGCGTGTCGGCGGACGGGCATCTGGCGCTGGCCCTTTCGTGGGGCCTTGAAGATGCGAGCACTTACGGCATGACGGTTTTCGGCATTACGGAGAACGGGCTTGAAAGCCTGCTCGACATCCAGTACAGCAGCCTGCTCGTCGAGGACATGAACGGCGATTCGGCCGACGAGCTGTGCTTTGCCGTACGCGACGCGGTGACGGGAGGCTATTCGCTGCACATTTACAACTGCCAGGACGAAGGGTATCGCCTGATGAGCGAAACGCCGCTGTGCGTCGAAGTCCGTTCGGTAGCCCTGATGCGTTTCGGCACGACCCGGGGCGGGCGCAGCGCCGTTTTTGTTGACAGCGCAGCGACGGGCGGCGGTTATGTCACTGACGTCGTCAGCCTGGAAGGCGGCGTAGCCGTCAACGAGACCGTCGATATGGTGGCGGGTTCGGGCGCTGTGACCTGGCGGCTTGTGTCGGTTTCGTCGACCGACATCAACGGCGACGGCGTCATTGACGTGCCGGTAGCGGCCGAACCGCAGAGCGGACAGGAAACACAGCAGACCGAGGCCCGCTTCAAGCTGCAGTGGGTCGATTTTGCCCAGGGCGAAGAGCCTGAGCCGGTTGCCGAAACCTATCACAGCGTGGCGGAAGAGTGGTACCTGATGTGGCCCGACATTTGGGGCGGGGCGGTGACGGCGTCGCGCCGGAGCTCTTCGGGCGTCAGCCGGACCACGTTTTCCCTGGCTCCCGACCGCCTGCCGGAACGAAAGTCCAACCGCACCCTTTTGACTGTCTGTGTGTACACCGGCGACAACCGCGCCAGCTATGCCGTTGCCGACGGCGTCAAGATCCTTCGCCAGACGGCCGGCAGCATTTACGGATATATTCTGCCTGAAAACGCGCCGGAAGGCTATGCGCTGACCGACGAGGACGTATCGGAAATTTTCAGGCTGATGGAAAGAGATTGGACGGCGGGAGGGTACCCACAATGAGAAAAAAAGTCCTTGTGCTGGAAGATGAAGATAACATCCGCGGTTTTGTCGTCATCAATCTTCGCCGTGCGGGCTACGACACCGTCGAGTTCGCGCTCGGCGAAGAGGCGTACGCCTATCTGCGGGAAAAGAACGACGTGTCGGTTGCGGTGCTCGACGTCATGCTGCCCGACATCAGCGGCTTCGAGGTCTGCCGCCGCCTGCGCGGCTCAGGCAGCAATATCGGCGTCATTATGCTGACCGCCATGTCACAGGAATCGGATAAGCTGACCGGGTTTACGACCGGGGCCGACGATTATGTGGTCAAGCCATTTTCCGTTGTCGAGCTGGTTGCGCGCGTCGACGCGCTTTACCGACGCGTCAACGGCGGCGGCTTCAACGCCGACACCATTGTCGACGGCATTTTCGAGCTTGACCTGCGCTCGCGCGAGCTTCACAAAGGGGAAAAACGCATCGAGCTGACGCAGGTCGAATACCTGCTTATGAAGAGCTTTCTGGAAAACCGGGGCCGCGCGCTGTCGCGCGACGATCTTTTGGATATGGTGTGGAGCAAGGATTACCAGGGCGACCTTAAAGTGGTCGACGTCAACATCCGGCGCCTGCGCCTGAAAATCGAGGACGATGCCGCCCAGCCGCGGCACATTACGACCATTTGGGGTTTTGGGTATAAATGGGAGAGCTGAAAAACGCCCCCGCGCCGGGCGGCGGGAGCGCAAAAAAACGCTGGTTCCGCACGCCGCTTATTACGAGCGGCATCAAGCGCCGCTGGCTGTTCAACAACGTCAGCGTCGTCGGGGCCATGATCCTGCTGCTGCTCATCACCGTCGGCGTAGCGACGACAAGCTATTATTATAATTCCGTGCGCGCCAGCCTGACCAGCCGTACCAGCACGGCGCGGCAGATCAACCAGTATATGAGCGCCAGCTACGACCAGTTTTACTCGTACGCGGGGCAGCTGGTACAGGATTTTTCCGACCGCGACAAAATTGAAATGCAGTTCGTCGACACCTATGGCCGCATCATGTTTTCGTCGACCGGGCTGACGGCGGGATCCATTCCCAGCACCACCGACGTGGCTGACTGCCTGAGTACGCAGGAAACTTCGTACTTTGTCGGCTACGATCTGCTGACCGAAGAACGGGTCATGGCGGTGACGGCGCCGGTTTTCCACAGCAACGGGCAGATGATCGGCATGGTACGGTACGTCACTTCGCTCAAGCTGCTCGACGCCCAGCTGCGCAATATGTGGCTGGCGCTGGCCGGGTGCGGCGCCCTGCTCATCGGGCTTATCATTATATCCAACCAGTTTTTTATCCGGTCCATCGTCAACCCGGTGCTTAAAATCAATGAGCTTGCGCGCAAAATTGCCGGCGGGCAGTATGGCGCGCGGCTGGAAGTCGAGTGGAGCGACGAAATAGGCGAGCTGTGTACGACGCTCAACGACATGTCGGCCGAGCTGGCCCGCATGGAAAAACTGAAAAACGACTTTATTTCGTCGGTTTCGCACGAGCTGCGCACGCCCCTGACCGCCATCAACGGCTGGGCGGAAACGGTGGCCGGCGACCTGGGCGACCCCGAGCTGGCGGCCAGCGGGTTGAATATTATTCAGAAAGAGGCCCGGCGGCTGTCGCAGATGGTCGAAGAACTGTTGGATTTTTCGCGCATCGAAAGCGGGCGGCTCAAATTGCAGACCGAGGTTTTTGACCTGCGCGGCGAGCTGTACGACGCGCTGTTCACCTATACCGAGCTTTTGCGGCAGGAAGGCATGGCGCCGTTGTACGAAGAGCCTGAAGAACCCATCCTGATCAACGGCGACCGCAACAGGCTCAAACAGGTTTTTCTCAATATCATCGACAATGCGGCCAAGTACGGCAAGGACGGCAAAAAGCTGTCGGTCAGCGCCGCGCAGGAAAACGGCATGGCCGTGGTGCGGATTCAGGATTACGGGATGGGGATTCCCAAAGACGAGCTGCCCTTTGTCAAGGAAAAATTTTTTAAGGGCAGCGCCAAAGGCAGGGGGGCCGGTATCGGCCTGGCTGTCTGCACCGAAATCGTCGAGCTGCACGAAGGCGCCATCAATATAGAAAGCGAATACGGCGAAGGGACGTGCGTCATCATCGCGCTGCCCCTGTATCGCCCCGAGGGATAAAGAGCTGCGCCGCAGCGGCGCGGCAGAAGGACGGGCATTATGGCAAATCAGCAAAAAAAGACAAGTATCGGCGGGCAGGCGCTTATCGAAGGCATCCTGATGCGGGGCCCGCGCAAGACGGCCATCGTCGTGCGCCGCACGGACGGCGGAATGACGGAAAAGGTCGAAGACATCGGCACCAAAACCCACGGGCGCCTGGCACGGCTGCCGCTTGTACGCGGCGTGGTCAGTTTTTGGGATTCCATGAAGTACGGCGTCGGTGCGCTCAATTTTTCGGCGTCGTTTTTCGAAGACGAAGAAGATTACGAACCCGGACGCTTTGAAAAGTGGCTGACCGAAAAGGTGGGCAGCAAAAAGCTTGAAAGCATGATGATGACAGTGGCGGTCGTCCTGGGAATCGCCATGCCGGTCGCGCTGTTTTTCCTGTTGCCGACGCTGATCAGCGGCTTTTTCGGCGAGGGGCTGCCGGGCATTGTGCGCAATCTCATTGAGGGCTGCGTGCGCATGGTGATTTTTTTCCTGTTCATCTACTTAACCAGCAAGCAGAAAGACGTACACCGCACCTATATGTACCACGGCGCCGAGCACAAAACCATCGCCTGTTACGAGGCCGGGCTGCCGCTGACAGTGGAAAACGCCCGCACCCAGACCCGCTTCCATCCGCGATGCGGGACCAGCTTTTTGTTTGTCGTCATGATCGTCGGAATTTTGTTTACAGCGCTGTTCGCCTGGGGGGACAACCCGCTGCTGCGCATGGCGCTGCGTCTGGCGCTGCTGCCGGCCATTGTCGCCGTCAGCTACGAGATCAACCGTTATGCCGGGCGGTACGACAATGTGCTGACCCGCGTTTTGCGTGCGCCCGGGCTGTTCATGCAGCGGTTTACGACCTTCGAGCCCGACGACAGTATGCTTGAAGTGGCCATTGCCGCCATGAACCACGTCATTCCGGAAAACGAACAGGAAGACCGGTGGTAAGCATGGTCAAAACAGTCAACGACGCTGTTTTGGATCTGTCGGCTGAGCTGCGGGCGCACGGCGTTTCGGGCAGCCGGCTCGAAGCCCGCGAACTGGTAGCCTATGCGCTGAAGCTCCCCCCGCATGAGCTGTACCGGATGCGCAGCCGGTATATTTTCGACGAAGAGCTCGCCGAAATCGGCCGGCTGAAAGAAGTGCGCCTGAGCGGTGTGCCGCTGCCCCATATTATCGGGCAGTGGGACTTTTACGGCCTGACCTTCGAGGTGACGGCCGACACCCTTATCCCCCGGCCTGACACCGAAACGCTTGTCGAATGCGGCGTTGCCTTTCTGCGCGGCCGCGCGCGGGGCCGCCTGCTCGATTTGTGCTGCGGGACGGGCTGCGTCGGTATCGCGGCGCTCAAAAACCTGCCTATTGAAATGAGTGGCGTTTTGGCCGACATTTCCGAGCCGGCGCTGCGCGTGGCGCGCAGGAACCTGACGCGCCACGGCGTCGGCGGCCGCGCGGCGACTTCGCATCTTGACGCATTGCAGCCGTTTCCGGATGCGCTGGGGCGGTTCCAGCTCATTTTATGCAACCCGCCCTATATCCCCAGCGGGGAAATCGGCGGCCTTGATGCCGAAGTCCGGCGGGAACCGCGGCTGGCGCTCGACGGCGGGGCTGACGGCCTGGATTTTTACCGCGCCGTGTCCCGCAATGCCCGCGGCGTGCTGACGTCGGGCGGCGCGCTGATGTTTGAGGTCGGCCTGGGGCAGGCAAGCGACGTCATGGACATTTTGCAGACGCAGGGGTATGCCGACGTACGCTGCGCGCGCGATCTCAGCGGCATTGAACGAGTCGTCGTCGGCTGCGGCCTGCGCGCGGAACAGCAATAAAAACGAACAAATGTTGCCATACAGATCTTTTTCCTGTATAATGTGAATACAGAAGCGAAGAGGGACGGCTTTGCCGCAGTTTAAAAGAGAAGGGGTCATCGAGGATGGATAAGCAAAAAGCGCTGGAAACAGCCCTGCAGCAGCTGGAAAAACAGTTCGGCAAGGGCGCGGTAATGCGCCTGGGTGAAAATGCGGCCATGAACGTGGAAGCCATTTCAACCGGCTCGCTGGCGCTCGATGTGGCGCTGGGCATCGGCGGCGTGCCGCGCGGACGCATTATAGAGATTTACGGGCCCGAGAGCTCGGGCAAAACGACCATTGCCCTGCACATCGTCGCGTCGGCGCAGAAAGCGGGCGGCGAAGCCGCCTTTGTCGACGCCGAGCACGCGCTCGACCCCGTGTACGCCAAAGCGCTGGGGGTCGACACCGACAGCCTGCTGGTCTCGCAGCCCGATACGGGCGAACAGGCGCTCGAAATTGCCGAAGCGCTTGTGCGGTCGGGAGCCATCGACGTGCTGGTCGTCGACTCGGTCGCGGCGCTGGTTCCGCGCGCCGAAATCGAAGGCGAAATGGGCGACAGCTTCGTCGGCCTGCAGGCGCGGCTGATGTCGCAGGCTTTGCGCAAACTGGCGGGAGCCATTTCAAAGTCTAACTGCGTCGTTGTGTTCATTAACCAGCTGCGCGAAAAGATCGGCGTGGTTTACGGAAACCCCGAGGTGACGACGGGCGGCCGCGCGCTCAAGTTTTATGCCAGCGTGCGCATCGAAATCCGGCGCAAGGAGCACATCAAAAACGGCACCATCCTGATGGGCAGCCGCACCAAAGCCAAAGTGGTCAAAAATAAAATCGCGCCGCCCTTTAAAGAGGCGGAGTTCGATATCATGTTCGGCGAGGGCATTTCCAAAGTCGGCGAACTGGTCGATATGGGTACCGAGCTCGGACTGGTACAGAAGTCGGGTTCGTGGTTTTCAATGGGCGAGACCCGCATTGGCCAGGGGCGCGAGGCAGCCAAGAACTATTTTAAAGAACACCCCGACGTTGCCGACGCGCTGGAAAAGGAAATTAAAGAGCGCCTGACGGGCGGAAAGGCCGCGGCCCCGACGGAAGAGCCCGCTGCGGAAAAAACGCCTGCCAAGGCGGCGCCGGCCAAGGCCGAGCGCACGGCACGCACGGCCGGCGCGGGCATCGAAGTCTTTGCCGACGACTTTGAAGACGACGAGCCGTAAGCATGAGCGAACAGTCGCAAAAAAGGGCGCTTGAACGCGCCGCCAATGTCCTTTCACTGCGCCCGTACAGCCGTGCGGGGCTGTATAAGCGTCTGGTTGAAAAAGGCGTCGAACCCGGCGACGCGGCCTACGCGGTCGAGCGGCTGACCGAGCTGCGTCTGCTCGACGATTTGCAGTACGCGCGGGATGTCTGCCAAAGCTGCCGCGCCAAGGGCTGGGGCGCCGTACGGGTGCGCTGCGAACTGCGCCGCAGAGGCGTGGAGGAAGAGCAGATCGAGCAGGCGCTGGACGGTTTTGAGCCGGACGGGGAGAAGCTGCGGCGCTTTATTCGAACACGCCTGGGGGATCGGGCGCCCGACCGCGCCGCGCTGCGCCGCGTGTCTGACGGGCTGTACCGCCGGGGGTTTTCGTGGGACGAGATCAACGAGGCGCTGAACGCCTGCCTGGATGAAATGGGGGAGCAATAAGATGGGGGAGCAAAGGCCGATCCGGGTCTTTTTTGTGCCGTTGGGATGCGCCAAAAACCTGGTGGATTCCGAACGGATGCTGCATACGCTGCGCCAGAACGGCATGGAGATCGTCGGCGAGCCCGACGGGGCCGATGCGGCGGTCGTCAACACCTGCGGTTTTATCCAGTCGGCGCAGGAAGAAGCCATCGGAATTCTGCTCAGGCTCGCAGAATTTAAGAAACATGGCCGCCTTCGCGCGCTGATTGCGGCCGGGTGCCTGCCGCAGCGGTTCCAAAAAGAGTTTTTAGACGAGCTGCCCGAAGTCGACGCCGCGGTCGGAACGGGCAGTGTTGAAGAGATCGCGCAGGCGGTGCGCGCCGCGCTGGAAGGCGGGCGGCGCACGTGGTTCGGCGATAACGAAACGGCGGAGCAGGGCGGCGGACGGGATCTGCTGACCCCGCCGTATTCGGCATACCTGCGCATTGCCGAAGGCTGCGACAACCGCTGCGCCTACTGCGTCATCCCCTATATCCGCGGCCCGTACCGCAGCCGGCCGATGGAAGAACTGGTGCAGGAAGCGCGCGGGCTGGCGCAGAACGGCTGCAAAGAGCTGCTCGTCGTGGCGCAGGATATTTCGCGCTACGGGACGGATCTGTACGGCCGGCGCTCGTTGCACCGGCTGCTGCGGGAACTGTGCCGGATTGACGGGATCGAGTGGATCCGCCTGCATTACCTGTACCCGGATGAGCTGGACGACGAGCTGCTTGACGTCATCGGGAGCGAGCCGAAGATCCTGCATTACTTTGACATTCCCATTCAGCACATCAACGGCCGTGTCCTGCGCGATATGAACCGCCGCGGCGGTGGCGCGCTGGTGCGCGAGCGCATTGACACGATCCGGCGGCGGATGCCCGACGCCGTCATCCGCACCAGCCTGATCGTCGGGTTCCCCGGCGAGACCGAAGAAGAGTTTCAGGAGCTGAGCGATATTCTGCGCGAGTACCGGCTCGAACGTGCGGGCGTTTTTGCTTTTTCGGCCGAAGAAGGCGCGCCGGCCGCATCCATGCCGGGGCAGATTGACGACGAGACCAAAAGTCGGCGGCAGGCCGAGGTCTTTGCCTTGCAGCAGGATATTATGAACGAGTGTTCTGCTGCGCTGATCGGCCGTGAACTGACTGTTTTATGCTGCGGTACTGACGAGGCGGGCCGTCAGTACGGACGTTCGTACATGGATTCTCCCGACGTCGACGGCGTTGTGTTCTTTGATGAGGAAACGCCCGAGGGACAGTTTGTGCGCGTCCGGATTCTCGACGCCGCCGGTTGTGAGCTTTTTGGAGAAAGAGTGGGGGAATAAGGCATGACCACCGCCAACAAAATCACGCTGGCGCGTATTGCGCTGATCCCGGTGTTTATGGTTCTGGCTTCGATGCGGCAAACCTGGGCCTCGTGGGCGGCTTTTGCCGTGTTTGCGGCGGCCGGGCTGACCGACGGGCTTGACGGATACATCGCGCGCAGGTACAATCAGGTCAGTGATTTCGGCAAGTTTGTCGACCCGCTGGCCGACAAGCTGCTGGTCTTTGCCGCGCTGCTGCTGTTTGTCGCGGACGGGCGGATGCCCGTGTGGTCCTGTATGCTGATACTGGCGCGCGAGCTTGTCGTGTCGTCGCTGCGCATGGTGGCGGCGGTGCAGGGCGTCGTCATCCAGGCGTCTGTCTGGGGAAAAATCAAAACCTTTTCCCAGATGGTCTGTATTTTGCTGCTTCTGGCCGGCTTTGACCGCCTGTTCGGCTGGATTGTCCCGGTGTGCGCCTGGGTTATGGCGCTGACGGCGGTCATATCGGGCGCCATCTATATCCGCGATAATTTTGCCGTCGTGCGCGACGGCGTTTCCGCAAAGGAGAAATAAGGCATGAAAGTCTACAACACCCTGACGCGAAAAAAAGAGGAGTTCGTCCCCATCGAGCCGGGAAAGGTTAAAATGTATTCCTGCGGCCCGACGGTTTATAATTTTTTTCACATCGGCAACGCACGTCCGTTTATTGTTTTCGACGTGCTGCGGCGCTATCTGGAGTACCGCGGCATGGAAGTCACTTTTGTTCAGAACTTTACCGATATTGATGACAAAGTCATCAAAAAAGCCAATGAGGAAGGCGTGACGTACGACGTTATCGCCGATCGTTATATTAAAGAGTACTTTACCGACGCCGGCGGCCTGGGGATCCATCCCGCGACGGTGCACCCCCGCGCGACGGAAAACATCGGCGAGATTATCGACATTGTCAGCGGCCTTGTGGAAAAGGGCTATGCCTATCAGAGCGGCGGCGACGTTTATTACCGCACCCGCGCTTTTAAAGAGTACGGCAAGCTGTCGCATCAGCCGCTCGAAGAGCTGGAAGCCGGCGCGCGCATCGACGTGTCCGAACACAAGGAAGACCCGATGGATTTCGCGCTGTGGAAGGCGGCCAAGCCCGGCGAGCCGAGCTGGGATTCGCCGTGGGGCAGGGGGCGCCCGGGCTGGCACATCGAATGTTCGGCCATGGCCCGCCGTTATCTGGGCGAGACCATCGACATCCACTCGGGCGGCATCGACCTGTGCTTCCCGCACCACGAAAACGAGATCGCCCAGAGCGAGGCGCTGAGCGGAAAACCCTTTGCCCACTACTGGATGCACAACGCCTTTTTGAATATCGACAACCAGAAAATGTCCAAATCGCTGGGCAATTTCTTCACCGTCCGCGAAGCGGCGGGGACATACGGGTATGACGCCATCCGCTTTTTCATGCTGTCGGCCCATTACCGCAGCCCGCTCAACTATTCGCGTGAGCAGCTGGAGCAGGCGCGCGCCGGCCTGAGCCGCATTTATTCGGCGTTTGACAATCTGCGCTTTTTGAAGCAGAACGGCGCACAGGGCCAAATGAGCGAGGCGGAACGGCAGAGCGCGCAGGAATTTGACGGCTGGCGCGAAAAGTTCTGCGCCGCCATGGACGACGATCTGAATACGGCTGACGCTGTCGCCGTCATTTTTGAGCTGGTGCGCGCTGTCAACACGGTGGCCGCCCGGCCTGACGTCACAGCAGAATACGCGTGCGCGGCGCTCGGCATCCTGAGC
>CALWJQ010000072.1 GCA_944381055.1 uncultured Clostridia bacterium
GCGGAGCTTATTCAGAATACCACACTTCAGAGCGTTTGTCAAGAACTTTTTTCATCTTTTTTCAAGATTTTCTCGCCCTTGCCCCCGGCCACCCTTTTTGCTATAATGGCCTTGCGCTCTTCCGTCCCGCCGCCCTCATCAGACAGCTTGCTTAGTATAACTGGTTTTTCCTCATTTGTCAAGCTTTTTTTATAATTTTTTTGGGAGGTTTTTACGCGTGAAGAAAATTTCGGAAATCATGGACAACGCCATCGTCATTGACACCCACCTCGATCTGCTGCCGGACATTGAACAGAAGCACCGGGACGGCCGGAGCAATGTGATTCTGGAAGACTACCTGGACAGTTTTAAAAAGGGCCATGTGGACGTCGTCGTCTCGTCAATTTTCGTCGATTCCGAACTGCTGCCCGAGCTCGGGCTGAAACGTGCGATGGAGCAGATTGCCGCGTTTTACCGGGAACTCGACGCCTGCGGCGGCAAGTTTGTGCTGGCTACCAGCGCCAAAGAAATACTGGACGCCCGGCGTCAGGGCAGGCTGGCCGTCATGCTGGCTTTCGAGGGCGCCGAACCCCTGAGCGCCGCCCCTTCGCTGCTGCGCACCTTTTACGCGCTCGGCGTACGCATCCTCGGCCTTTGCTGGAGCCGTTCCAACTGGGCGGCCGACGGCAGCCGCTTCTTTGACTTTGATTACCAGGGCTACGGCCTGACCGAAGGCGGGCGCGAACTGGTTGCGCTGGCGCAGGAGCTGGGCATGATCGTCGATGTGTCGCACTGCAACGAAAAGACCTTCTGGGACGTGGTGGAAATGTCGTCGCAGCCCATCCTTGCCACCCATTCCTGCGCACGCGCCCTGTCAGACACGCCGCGCAACCTGTCCGACGAACAGATCCGGGCCATCGGGCGGCTGGGCGGCGTTATCGGCGTCAACGGCGCCAGCCTGGTCGCCCGTTTCAAAGACCCGCGGAATGCGTCGCCCGCCGACCTGGCCGCGCACATGATGTACGAAAAGAACCTGGCCGGCGCCGGCGTGCTGGGCATCGGGCTTGATCAGTGCGACCGGCTCAATTCCCCCACCATGCAGCTCGAAGCCTTCCGCGACGTATTCGACATCATCCCGACGCACGACGGGCTGGAAAAACTGGCCGCCGCGCTGCTTGACCAAGGCCTGAGTGAAGACGAGCTTGCCGGCGCGCTGGGCGGCAACACGCTGCGCGTTTTTGAAAAAGTGCTGGGCTGACTACGCCCCGATCCACCGGCGGACGTTGCCCCACAGCTCGGCCAGCTTAAACCGCACGACATAGCCGGTCCCGTCTTCGCGGATAAGGGCGATGTCTTCATCGGTCAGGCCGGCGCCGCGCGCTACATCCTCGATGTCCTGCCCGGCCGCGCCCAGGCACAGGGGCGGAAAGAGCACACACCACCAGTTCTGCCCTTCGCCGGCGCCGATGATGACGCGCACAGCGTCATAGTATCCGGCCGGCAGCGAAAAACCGTCATAATGCCGGGTGTCAAAAAACATTCGTTCGCGCGTGACGGCAACGGGATACGCGAACCCCCGGGACACGACCTCATCCTGCGCCGCTTCCTGCAGCTGTGCAAGAAGCCCGTCATCGATTTCCCCTTCAAAGCAGCCGTACGAGTAGCCCGCTTCTTCAATGATACGATCCCGCACCGCAAGCTTGAGCGCTTGATCGGCTTCGGAATCCGAGTTGGCAATGACATGCAGCCTCGTCAGCTTGTCAGCCAGCTGTTCCTGTGCGTATACCGGAACGGCGTAAACAAAGACGGCCGTTAACAGCCCGATGCAAAGGGCGATTTCCGGCAAAGAGCCGCACACTGTTTTTTTTACTTTGTTCCATAGCATGATAAAACACCTGCCCCTGTGGAATAATTCCATTGTGGACAGGTGTTTTGATTTTTATTCGCAGCTTTCCCCAATCTGCCCGATCGGGCGGGCGACAAAGGTTTCGCGGAAGCGCTTTTTCAGGGTTTCCGCCGCCCTGAGCGCATGGCGTTCGCACCGGAAAATTCCGAATACCGCCGACCCCGATCCGCTCATCAGCGCCCCCATCGCCCCGCTTTCCAGCAATGCGCGGCGCACCTCGCCGACGACGGGGCGTTCCGCTTCGACAGGCGCCTGAAAGCTGTTCCCCAGCGCAGCGCAAACGCCGCGCAAATCCTTGCGTTCCAATGCCTCGAGCATGGGCGCAGCCGGCGGGTGCGCAAGGCCGGCGTACCGGTCGATCAGCGCATAGGCGCGTTTGGTCGAGACCGAAACCGGCGGCTTGCAGATGACCAGCCAGCAGCCGGGCAGGCAGGGCGCCGGGCTGAGCCGTTCGCCGACGCCGCGCGCCAGCGCCGCCCCCCCTTCCAGGCAAAACGGCACATCGGCCCCCAGCGACAATGCCAGATCGCTCAGCCTGCGGCGCGGCAGCGGGTTACCGTACATCCTGTTGAGCATCCGCAAAACGGCAGCCGCATCGGTGCTGCCGCCCGCCATTCCCGCGCCGACCGGGATGTTTTTTTTCATATGGATTTCAATCCCCGTATTTTCAATGCCCGCGGCGGCAAAAAACACTTCCGCCGCCTGTACGGCAAGATTGCGCCCGTCGCGCGGGACATAAGGCAAATTGCACCCCAGCGTAATTCCCTTTTGCAGCGAACGGCGCACGACGATCCGATCGCACAGCGACACGGTGTGCATGATGGTTTCCAGCTCATGATACCCGTCGCTGCGCACGCCGGCGACATCCAGGGTCAGATTGATTTTCGCATAGGCGTTTCCCGTCAATACCCGCATGGTTTCCCCCTCAAATCCGAATGGCCCTGACCGGGCACAGTTCATGGCAGCAGTAACAGCGGATACACCGCCTGCCGTCTACCGACGCGCGGCCGCCGCGGACTGTAATGGCGTGAGCCGGGCAGGCCTGCGCACACGCCCCGCACCCGGCGCAGCGTTCCGTGACATGCGGCGCCGCGACCAGCACGCGCCGCAGCGGCTGGCGGATCCTGCCAGGCAGGCGGCTGATGACGCTTTCGCTGCGCCGGCTCCGCCCCGATGCAGGCAGAAACGGCTCATCAAGGGGGCGGAACGGCTCGCTCAGCCATTCGATCCGTTCCGGTTCGGCGCAGACCAGTTTCTGCGCCGCGGCAAAAGAATGGACCGGCGACCGCTCAGGCTGCAAGCCGCAGATATACATGGCCGCAAGATCGGCGGCAAACGGGTTTTCAGCGGCCAGCAGCACCCCGGCGCGGCGCGGGCGTCCGCCCGACGGCCCGCGGCCGTCCATACCCACGACCCCGTCGATGATGGAAAAGTCCGGCCCCACGCAGCGGCACAGGTCGACCAGCATCCGGCAAAAAGCCTGCTGGCCGGGCAGCCGCGAGTGCATGGCCGCCTTTTGCAGCCCCGGGACTGTACCAAACAGATTTTTGACCGCGCCGGTAAAGTAGGTCAGCATATGGGTTTTCATTTTCCCGATATTGATAACGACGTCGGCCCGGCACACCGGCGTCAGCAGCTCAAACTCACGCGGCTGAAGCCCCTCAAACCGCACGGTCTGGCTGGAAAAGTCGCGGTTTAAGCGCGCTTTGGCGTACTTCGCCGCCTTTTCCATGCCGCACAGGCGGTAAACGCGCGGCATGGTCAGCGCGTTGTACGGCCCGCCCGGGCTGTCGGCAATGGTGACGGCCGCCCCGGCGCGCACAAAAAGAGCCGCCACCGCCCCAACGACGGCCGGATGGGTCGTCGTCGCCCCGTCGGGTTCGCGTGCGAGCAGGAGATTGGGTTTTATCAGCACTTTTTTGCCTTTTTGCAAAAATTTTTCAACGCCGCCAAAGGCCGCAAACATCTGCCCGACGGCCTCTTCGACCCGGCGCTGATCGTACCCAGCGCAGGCTGCTGCAAACACTCTGTTGTCCACGTTCAGTCCGCCCCGCTTCCATCGGCGATAAAGCCGTCCGGGTTCATGGCGGCATACAAAACCGGGTTTCTCATAGTCACTCTCCGAAATATCCAGTCTGCCAACCTGATTGTACCACAAACCGCCCGGCAAAAAAAGTGCCTGTATGATTTTGCGTCCAAACGGGAAAGATAACGTATGCCACCGCTGCCGCCTTCCGTGCGGCGCGGCAGCGGGCGCACGTCAATTTATGCACGGAGAAACGGAGCAACAGCATGATTCATAAAATCGCATTGGCGCTGGTCATCGTCGGAGCGCTTAACTGGGGCAGCATCGGCATTTTCGGTTTTGACCTGGTCGCCGCCGTCTTCGGCGGGCAGGCGAGCATCGGCAGCCGCGTCGTTTACACGTTGGTCGGCATCGCCGGGCTGTGGTGCATTTCCCTGCTTTTCCGCCGCCTCGACGCCCATGACTGAGCCTTCCCGACAGGGTCCGGCAGCCGCCGGGCCTTTTCTTTTCTGCGATTTGTGATACAATAGCGGTAACCTGACACAAGGAACGGTGAAGCATCATGAAAACCGCTTTGATCACAGGCAGCGCCCGGGGAATCGGCCGTGCCTGCGCCCTGCGGCTTGCCCGGGACGGCTGGCGCCTGGCCCTGCATTACCATAAAAGCGCCGAAGCGGCCGCGGCGCTGCGCGACGAACTGCGCGCGCACGGCTGCGATGCCGAAATCTTCCCGGCCGACGTCGCCCTGCGCGGGGATGTCTTTGCCCTGCGCGACGCCGTCGCGCGTTTCGGCCGGCCGTCCCTGCTGGTATGCAACGCCGGCATCGCCGAACAGCGGCTTTTTACCGATATATCCGAAGCGCAGTGGCAGCAGATGCTGGCCGTCAACCTGAGCGGCGTCTTTTACTGCTGCCAGGCCTTTCTGCCCGACATGATCGCGCGCAAAGCCGGAGCCATCGTCACCGTATCCTCGATCTGGGGCCTTCAGGGAGCGTCGTGCGAAGTCCACTACTCGGCGGCCAAAGCCGGCGTCATCGGCCTGACGCGCGCCCTGGCGCAAGAGGTCGGGCCCTCGGGCGTTACGGTCAACTGCGTGGCTCCCGGCGTCATCGACACCGACATGTGCGCCCACCTCGATCAAGGCGCCCGCGCCGCGCTTTGCGATCAAATCCCCCTCGGCCGGCTTGGGACGCCCGGCGAAGTCGCCGAAGTCGTGGCCTTTCTCGCTTCGCCTGCCGCCTCCTACCTGACAGGGCAGGTCATCAGCCCCAACGGCGGCATGATTCTTTGACAGGTAAAGGGCCGGAACCCGTATCAAAACACGGGTTCCGGCCTTTTGAATATCGGCTATTGCAGCGGTATTTCCGTCTCGCCGATGCGCAGGGCCGCAATGCTGCCGACGTCAATCGGCACCGGCCATTCCCAGGTGTCATACCACGATCCGTCGTCCGTCCGACTGCCGCCGCCGCTGCCGCTGCGAACCACGGTGCCGTCTTCCAAAACGGCCGCTACCTGCATCAGCAGGCCGACGCTCCCGTCGTGGCGGAAGGACAGGCCCGTTGCAGTAACGCGCAAGTCATACAGCACGACCTCGCGCCGCTCGCGTTCTTCCTGCCCCTTTCCGTCCGGCGCCATGACGTCGCCCGTCACGGCCGCGCTTTCAACCGTCAGCACAGGTGAAAGGCTTTCCGCTGTGAGCGGAATGGAAAATGCCCACTCGCCCGCGCAGATGATTTCCTCCCGCCCATTGTCCACCCGCGTCAGGTCGCCGAGAGAAAGCTCAAGGGTGTACCCGCCGTCGTCGAGCCGGGCTCCGCCGAAAAGGACGGCGCTGAAGCGCAGCAGCAGACGCAGGCTTCCGCTTTCCGTCACGCCGACGCTGCTGACGTTCCAGCCCGACCCGCCGTGCTGCCCGTCATTGGGGTCGGGCTGGATGTCGGCCATCGGTGTACCAAAGGTATAGAGCCCATCCGGGTCAAACTCCATCCCTTCGGCGTCCAGCAGCACCCACAGGCTTTCTGTGCCCACGGTAACACTGTCCACCGTGACGGTGACGCCCCCGGACACAGCGCGCTGCCCCACTTCCTGCGTCAGGCTGTCGATCACGGCGGCTTGTCCCCCGCTCAGCTCCCCGCCGGTGCGTTCGGCCCACTCCCGGGCAAACCAGTCGGTCAGCGTGCCGCCAAAGGCCACGGCCGCCGCTGACAGCGTCACGGCCAGCACAGCCGCGGCCAGCGCCGCCGCCCGGCGGCGGCTTTTCCTTGCCGGGCGCTCCATATTCAGGATCCTCGTCCGCATTTCCGGAGAAACCCGGATATGCGAAAACGTTTCGCGGTACCGGTTCCTGTCAATCATTGCTCCAGTCCTCCTTCAGTTTTTTCTTCAGCTGTTCCCGCGCCCGGGCCAGCTGTGTCTGCACGGTGGACGGGCTGCGCCCCAGCATTTCCGCCACCTCTTTGACGGCGTACCCCTCGTAATAGTACAAGTGCAGCGGCACACGGTACTTTCCCGGCAGTTCCATCACGGCGTCGAACAGCGCACGCTGCTCTTCTTTGTTAAATTTTTCCTCCGGTTGGTGTTCATCCAACGGAACGGTACGGCGCCGCCATGGCGATCGGCACAGCCGCCTGGCCTCGTTGACGGTCACCCGCGCCAGCCATCGCCGCGCGTGCTCGTCCCCTTCAAAACGGATGTCGGACCGCAAAAGGCGCAAAAAGACCTCCTGCGTCACGTCGTCGGCATCCTGCGGGCTGCGCAGCCAGCTGCGGGCCAGCCGGAATACCATATCCATATACCGGTCGGCCAGCAGGGTGAAAGTCGCCTGATCCATCCTCTTCCATCCTTCCGAAAAGCTTTTCACCTGTAATACCCGGCGGCACGCCCGAAAATCCCGCTTTTGCAAAAAATAATTCCCCAACAGAAAAAGAGGGGACGCGCGCCTGGCGCGTCCCCTCTCCGTACAAGATATTCCGTCAGCTTTTGATTCCAAACAGCAGCTCGGCATAGGTCGGCATGGGCCAGAAATTCTCGCCCACCATGACTTCAAGCCGGTCGCCCAGCTCCCGCAGCGCCTCCATCGCCGGGACGACGTGGTCGCGGTAATAAAACGCCTTCTCGGCCGCCGTCCCCTGCGGGACCTTGTGCATGGCTTTTTCCAGCTTGCCTGTCGCCGTGCGGAACTGTCCGGCCACCGCCGACAAGTCCTTCAGCAGTCCGGACTGGGCGCTGACGTCGACGGCCAGCCCGGTTTCGCGCACATTGTTGAGCGAATCTGCAACAAACCCGATGTATTTGACGACCGCAGGCAAAATTTCGCGTTTGGCCATTTCAAGCATGGTCAGCGCTTCGATGTTGATCGTCTTGCCGTATCCTTCGTGCCGGATTTCATACCGCGCCTCGAGCTCTTTGCGCGACAGTACGCCGAACCGCTCAAAGACCTCGATATTCTTGGGCGCAATCAGGGCGGCGGCCGCTTCGACTGACGAATTGGCGCAGGGCAGGCCGCGCCGCGCCGCTTCCTCGCGCCACTGGGCCGAATAGTTGTTGCCGTTGAAAATGACCCGCTTGTGATCGCGCATGATGTCGCGGATGATATTCTGCACCTCAGCGTTGACGTCGCCGGCCTTTTCCAGGCGGTCAGCGATGCGGCTCAAAATCTCGGCCACAATGACGTTGAGCGCGGTATTGCAGTCGGCGATGCTCATGGATGCGCCCAGCATACGAAACTCGAATTTGTTGCCCGTAAAGGCGAGGGGCGAGGTACGGTTGCGGTCGGAAATATCCTTGGGCAGCGTGGGAATGGTTGTAACGCCGATCTCGATGCTGCCGCCCTGCCGCAGATCCGACCGCCCGTCGGTTTCGATCTGGGTCAGGATGTCTGTCAGCAGATCGCCCAGGAAAATCGAGACAATGGCCGGCGGGGCCTCATTCCCGCCCAGGCGGTGATCGTTGCCCGGGCCGGCAATCGTGGCGCGCAGAAGATCGGCGTACTCGTCAACTGCCCAGATAACCGCCGACAGGAAGAGCAGGAACTGCGCGTTGTCAGCCGGCGTCTTTCCCTGGTCAAGCAGGCTTTTTCCGCCGTCGATGTTCAGCGACCAGTTGTTGTGTTTGCCCGAACCGTTGACGCCGGCAAAGGGCTTTTCGTTCAGCAGGCAGACCAGGCCCTTGCGCTGGGCCACTTTTTTCAGCGTTTCCATGATGAGCTGGTTCTGGTCGCAGGCGATGTTGACCGTGTCATAAACCGGCGCCAGCTCGTGCTGCGACGGCGCGGCCTCGTTGTGCTCGGTCTTGGCCGGCACGCCGAGCGCCCACAGCTCGTTGTCAACTTCACGCATAAAATCCATGACGCTTTCTTTGATATTGCCGTAGTAATGGTCGTCGAGCTCCTGCCCCTTGGACGGTTTTGCGCCGAACAGCGTGCGTCCGCACAAAACCAGGTCGCGGCGGCGGTTGAACAGCTCGCGGTCGATCAGAAAATACTCCTGTTCAGCGCCCGCCATCGCCACAACGCGCCGCGCCTCCGTATTGCCCATCAGCCGCAGGACGCGCACCGACTGCGCGCTGAGCGTTTCCATCGACCGCAGCAGCGGCGTCTTTTTATCGAGTATCTCGCCGGTAAACGAACAGAAACAGGTCGGGATGTACAGCGTGTGATCCTTGACAAAAGCGGGCGAGGTGCAGTCCCACGCCGTATATCCGCGCGCCTCAAAAGTGGCGCGCAGCCCGCCCGACGGGAACGACGAAGCGTCCGACTCGCCGCGCACCAGCTCTTTGCCCGAAAACCGCATAATAATGCCGCCCTCGGACACCGGGCTGATAAAAGATTCGTGCTTTTCCGCTGTAAACCCATTCATGGGCTGGAACCAGTGGGTATAGTGGGTCGCCCCCATGTCGAGCGCCCAGCGCTTCATGCCGTTGGCGACAATGTCAGCCAGCGACGGGTCGAGCGAACGCCCCAGATCAATGGTTTTTTTCAGCTGCTTATAGGTCTCGCCCGGCAGGTACTTACGCATTGCCGCATCGTTAAACGCTTTGGACGCATAGGTCTCGACGATCTGCTCGGCATTGTCACACATGAAAAACACCCTTTCCTTTTCAGTTGCAAACAGCATATACCGATCGCGCCGAAAACGCAAGGGTTTTTTAAAAAAGACTTTAAAAAAATTATCGGCGTCAGATTTTTGCCATCTTGCGCCGATAAATCTTTTGCATTCTATAAAAATGACTTATTCAGCATCATCAAACACAATTCTGCCTTCGTTCATGCTCTTGATGCGCGCCAACGACTGGACGTCGTAGCCGCGGGCGCGGATCAGGCCGCCGCCGACGTCAAACCCTTTTTCAATCACAATGCCGATGCCGCCGACCTTGGCCCCCGCGCGCTCGACGATGTCGCACAGGCCCGACAGCGCGCTGCCCTTAGCCAGAAAATCATCGACAATCAGCACCGTATCCTCGGGCGGCAGGAACTTCTTTTCCACCGTAACATCATAGGTTCTGCCGTGCGTAAACGAAGTGACGGGCGCTGACAGCAGTTCACCGTCGAGGTTTTTGGTCTGATGCTTTTTGGCAAACACCACAGGCACGTCGAAATACTGCGCCGTCGCCACCGCAATGGCAATGCCCGACGCCTCGATCGTCAGCACTTTGGTGATTCCCCTGCTTTTAAAACGCTGATAAAACTCACGGCCCACTTCGCCCAGCAGATCAATGTCGATCTGGTGATTCAGAAAGCTGTCTACCTTGAGCACATCGCCCGGGCGCACCACGGCGCGCTCGCGGATGGCCTGCCGCAGCAGTTCCATGTCAAAAGCCCCCTTTTAATCAATATCTTTTTCCACCGTCTCGAGGCGCTGCTCGAGCAGGGAGGGATTTTTCAGATATTTGCGCACCTGGCGCATGGCGATGGCGTGGTACATGCCGTCGCAGAAGCGTTCGTCCGCCACGACTTTGAGTTCGATCACCTTGCCCGGGCGAACCTCGCCGGTTTCTTCATCGACGACCGGGCGGATAATTTCCTTGCCGACGCCCAAAAACATGCCGGTTGTCCCAAAATCATAAATGTGGTGGTAAATACCGTTGATGCCGACCGATTTCAAATAAGTAATAAACACGCTGGTGTGGAAGGGGCTGGCGTCGATAATGGCTTTGGGCAGCACATTCCAGCGGTCCAGCAGTTTGATGCTCCACACCATCAGCTTGATGAAAATGGGCGGGGCGTTCATGACGCGCGCCGCCAGGCGGTCGGTCTTATTTTCCGACCCGGGCGCTTTGACCTCTGAAATACTCGCGTCAATGGCGTCGGCAATTTCCAGGATGCTCTCGTGCCCGGTAAAGGGAAGCTTGACCGTCGTCGACGTCGATGTAGAGCGCAGCTTCTTTTTAATCGCCATGGACACCGTCAGCTCATTGCGGGCAAAAATACGGCCGTTCATGACAAACCGGTTGAGCGCAGGGTATTGCGCATGTGCGCGTACAATCGCCGTCATCAGAATATGCAGGTAGGTGATGTCCCGCCCCTCTGCTTTTTTCTTTTCGATGTACTCGTCAAAATATTTGCAGTCCACCTCTTCGGTAAAATAGACATGGGCGTCCGACCGCCGTGACATGACGTAGCACAGCGCCTTGTCATATGGGTCGAGGTTGCGCAGAATCCGCCCGTCCGACCTCTTTGAAAACATGAAAGTTCCCCCCGACTTGCAACGCGGCCGGCTGTTCCCGCCGGCCGCTCTTAATTATCCCGTTTACCGCCCCGCAGGGTAGAAACGCGGTTTAAAATCTCATCCAGTGACGACAGTTTGTGCCCGCTCTGCGCCGTTTTGTCCGGCAGCCTGCCGTCCAAAACGGCATGCGACAACGCTTCGAGCTCGGCCGACATCTGTTTCAGCTCCCGCCGCAGCTCTTCCAGCGTCTGATCGGCGCGGCGCTGATCTTCAAACCCCCGCTGCGACCCCTCACAGCGAATGGCCAACGTCAGTTCCTGTGCGCGGCGATCTGCTTCGCGCAGCACGCGGCAGCTGTCCTGCCATTGTTTTTCCATACTGCTCCAACGCTGGCCGGACAGCTCGTCACAGCGGCGGCGCTGTTTTTCCAGCTCGTCTTCCAGTTTTTTGATCTGCTCTTTAGACGCCCGGCTTTCCGCTTCCGCCTTGTCCAGTGCTTCACGCAGCCCGCCTTCCCGGCTGCCGCCCTGCTGCACCGCCTGGCTCAGGCGCGCATTTTCCCTTTCCAGCGCCTGCGCCCGTTCTTCAGTCTCAGCTGCGCTGCCGCGCAGTGCAGCCAGCGCCGTTTGCACGTCTTCCAGCTGTGCCGCCAGCGCAGACATTTCTTCCTGCTTTTCCGCCGCCTGGCGCTCCAGCTCCGCCACACGTTCTTCCGCTTCCGCACGCGCCGCTTCCCCGGCCTGCGCGCTTTGCAGCGTACCGTCAAACCCCGCCGGACCGGCCAGACGTTCGAGGTACGCGATCACATCCTTTTTCCTGAAGCCCCCGATCAGGGCCGTCCTGAACGCCTTTCCCATGGCTTGCCGCTCACCCTTTACAGAAACCGCTGAATCATTTTTTCCAAATCTTCACGCTTGCGCACGCCGACCATCCGGTCGCATTCCTCGCCGCGCACAAACAGGATGAGCGTGGGTATCGACGCCACTTCGCACTCGGCCGCGATCAGCGGCGCATTGTCCGGATCCACTGTGTAAAAGGCCACCGTTCCGTAAAAATGATCTGCCGCCTGCAAAAGCGTCTGTTCCATCTCGCGGCAGGGCGCCGACCAGTCGGATACAAACCCGACCAACGCGGTCTCGCCGCCGTCGACGATCTTCCGGCGGAAGGCGTCAGCATCCAAATCCTGCAATTTTTGAAGGGACATGAAATCCTCACTTCTCAATCTGATAATTTGACACACAATATAATTAGTCCTATTATACCAAATCCCCGCGCCAAAAGCAAACAAAAAGTTTTTTCCCCCGCGATTTTACGACCGTTTACCCGTTTACAAACGCGCTTTTTTGTGTTATACTGATGTCTGTTAAACGGATGCCGCTTCCCGTTCCGGGAATCCGGCTCCCCTTATGCGCCCGTAGCTCAGCTGGATAGAGCGTTGGACTCCGACTCCAAAGGTCGCAGATTCGAATTCTGTCGGGCGTACCAGGGCCGCCGAAAGCAGTTGTTTTCGGCGGCCCTTTTTACGTTTTTACGATTTTGAAAGGCGTGCTCACTGGAGCAACCTCAGCCGGAACCAGCCGTCTTTCGCCTCAAAGTGGCACAGGAACCCATGCTTTTGGCAAAAGGCGGCCATGGATCGCGTCCCCAGCCCATGCCCTCCCCCCGTTACAGCCGGCAGGCCCTGGCTGTCAAATTCCACCTTTCCGGCCACGGGGTTTTTGATCTCGATCATCAGGCTGGGCCGGGCGATCACCTTGCAGGATATCTGCCGCTCCCCCGGCGGAAGGGGCTGGCAGGCGTGGATTGCGTTTTCCAGGGCGTTGGCCAGGACCATGGCCAGCTCCCCCTCGTCCACCGGCAGCGGATCCGGCAGGGCGATCCGGGCCTCGACCTGGATGCCCTGGGCTTTGGCCTGGTCAAAATAAGAGGACAGCACCGCGTCCAGTACCGGCGGGCGGCACCAGTGGGACGGCTTGCGCTCTTCCAGCTGGGTTTGGGCGGCGCCGATAAAGGCCAGCGCCTCTTGGTTTTTCCCCTGGGCCACCAGCTTCGCGATGGCGCGGAACCGGTGGCGCAGGTCATGGCGCTCGATGCGCACCGCTTCCTCCACCGTCCGGACGGCCTCCATACGGCTCTGAAGGGCGGACAGGGAAAGCTCCATGAGCTGCGTATGGGAATGGGCCTCTGCCTCGCGCCTTACGCTGGTAAAAAGCAGGATCAGGACGCAGTAGAAGCCCACCATCAGCAAAGAAAACATGGGCTTGATCACCGTGGTGATCCAGTCAATCCCCACATACCCCGGAAACACGTACAAAACAATCAGCCCATAGCCGATCAGCGACATGCAGATCAGCGCCCAGCCCCGCTGAAGCTCATCCAGCACCCGGGATACCAGCGGGCAAAGATACCGGTGGAGCAGCCACAGCGAAACCGGGGTCAGGATCAGCAGAACCGTCCACAAAACCCATGCCCGCTGGCGGGATGCGTAAAAGACAATGCCGCCGATATGCTGAATGAAGAAACAGAAAAGGACGGCGGACAGAAACTGGTAGAGCATCCGCCAGCCTCGGTAACGGCTGAGCAGGAATGCCACCAGGAAAGAGGGCAGGTGGACGATCAGGCTGTACCGGCGCACCACCAGATCCACACCGAAGGCATGGGTCAGGATGATTTGCAGCGCCATCAGCACAAGGCCGGTTCCCGCGAAGATGAGGGCCGTGGTGCGGCGGGACAGGCGGCTCTGTAAGGACAGGAATACCATGCTCATCCCCAGGCCCGTCATATACAGCAGGTCAGCCAGGATCAGCTCTGTCATGCGTCATTCACCTCCAGCCAGTAAGCACCCCAGGCCTGCTTCAGCGCCGGCGCGGCCCGGCGTGGGATGGGCACACGCCCGCCGGTGTCCAGCAGGGCAGACTGGGTATCCACGCCCCTGATGTGCCGAAGGTTCAAGACAAAGCTGGCCCCGCACTGGGCAAAGCGCCGGTCTGCCAGCAGAGGCTCCGCGGCCTTGTGGAACGAACAGCGCAGGGTGGTGGTATCCACCGTCCCGTCGGTACAGTAGTAGCGCATGTGCGTCTTGACCCGTTCCACATATAAGATCTGGTCCAGCGGCACGCGCTGGACGCCGCCGGGGGTGCGGATCAGGATCCCCTCTGTATCCCGGCGGCGCAGCTGCTCGGCCGCCCGGTCCAGCACCTGGAAGAGCTTTTCCTGTTCCACGGGCTTGAGCAGGTAGAAAAAGGCGTCCACTTCGTAGCTGTCCACCGCATAGTCCCTGGAAGACGTGAGGTAGAGGATCTCCCCGTTGTCCCCCTGGGCGCGCAGGGCAAGGCCGGTCTGGATGCCGTCCATCGCCGGCATGACCACATCCAGGACATAAAGGTCGAACCGGCCCCGAGCCGCAACGGCCTCCAGCAGGCGCCCGCCGGATGAAAAGGGAAACACCTGCCCCTCCAGCTCTGGACGCGCACGGAAATACGCCTCCAGACAGGCCTGCTCTTGCAGCAGGTCGGCGGGATCGTCATCACAGATGGCAACAGACAGCATGGGGGAGCCTCCAAAAAACAAGCCGCCGGGCGGAATATGCCTTCCGCCTGCGGAAAATCCGGCGCTTAGGGCCGTTAAGAAAAATACTACCATGGAACATAGCGCCCGTCAAGGCAACGCGCCGGCTGGGACAGGGTATATTATGTCAAATTTATGTAATTTTTTATCAATTTTTCGCGCCTGCTTACACCGCAGGGGGGCGTGTATTAAAATACATGCCATCCATATGCAAACGCCTTATGGCCCGGGAAGCACTTCACCCGCTGCGCAGCGGGCCTTTTATTTTTCATATACATCCGGCCGGCGGGCCGACAGCAGCGGCAGCTGGGCGCGCACACGGCCGATCTCGCTCAGATCAATCTCGGCCGTCAACAGTTCCGGCTCCTCCCCTGCCTGCGCCAGCACCGTCCCCCACGGTGAACAGACAATCGAATGGGCATATGAAACATAGCACCCCTGTTCGTCGCGCGCCGGCGCCGCACCGACGGTGAACAGCTGGTTGTCAACCGCGCGCATCCGGAAGGACAGTTCCCAGTGCATCGGCCCGGTTGTCATGTTAAAGGCCGCAGGCACGAAAACCGCCTCGGCCCCTTTCAGCGCCATGCGCCGGAATAATTCGGGGAACCGGATGTCAAAGCAGACGCACAGGCCAAAGCAGTGCCCGTCCGCTTGGAAGAGTGTGACGCTGTCCCCGGGCGTAAATACCTCAGATTCGCAAAACCGCTGCCCACCCTTGACGTCGATATCGAACAGATGAACCTTCCGGTGCCGGGCAATCGCACGTCCCTGCGGGTCGAAGACAAAGCTGGTGTTGTACAGCTTCCCTTCGGCCCGTTCGGGCATGGAGCCGGCAATCAGCATCAGGCTGTTTTGGCGCGCCATATCGGACAGGGCGGCGAATGCCGGTCCGCCTGCCTCTTCGGCGTACTGCGGGAAATACTCGTTGGCATAGGGGCAGAAAAACATTTCGGGCAGGACGGCGATGCGCGCCCCCGCTTCTGCCGCAAGGCGGACGTACCTTTCCGCTTCGCGCAGGTTTTCCCGTTTATCCATTCTGACAGGCATTTGAATTGCGGCAATTTTCACTGTTGTTCCTCCTTTGCTGTGCCTGACATATCTTTTTTCCCTCCGCCATATAAATTAGCAGAACCGGTCGGGGAGGGACTCTGTTTGAAAAGCGACGCTTATGCGCGGTGCGTCGATATCGCGCTGTACATCACCGAAACGGGCGCCACAGTGCGCCAGGCAGCCAAAAAATTCGGCGTTTCAAAAAGCACGGTCCATAAAGACGTCACAGAGCGTCTTTACAGCGTCAACCGCCCTCTTTACGAGCAGACGCAGCGTGTCCTGGCGCAGAACAAAAGCGAGCGCCACCTGCGCGGAGGCGCCGCCACCAAAGCCAAGTATGAACACTTAAACGGCTGAGCGATCACACGCATAAATCGGCCAGCAGGCCCCCTGTGATACGCAGCAAATCCCCGGGCGCCAGTTCGGCCTGCGCGCCGATCTTCCCCGCGCTGACCGTCATTGACGGCAGGCTCCCGGCGCTGGCGTCCACAAATGTGGGGAAGCGTTTTTTCATTCCGACAGGCGAACAGCCCCCATGCACATAACCGGTCGTGGGCAGCAGCTCGCTCTGCCGGAGCATTTCCACCGACTTGACGGCCGCCGCCCGGGCGGCCTTTTTCAGATCCAGTTCCCGTTCAACCGGAATGACAAAGACAAGCACCGCCCCGCCGTGCGCCCGTGTCACCAGCGTCTTAAAAACCGACGCCGGCGGCAAGCCGACCTTGTTTGCCACGCTGACGCCGTCAATCTTCCCGTCAGACGCATCATACTCGTGCGGCGTATAAGATATTTTCGCGCGTTCCAGCGCGCGCATGACGTTGGTCTTGTCCATGATGTCCTTCCCCTTTCTGCCTGTAAAAAGCGGGCGGCACGCGGCCGCCCGCTTTGCCTGTTACCGTTTGCCGTGCAGGATGACCTTGCCTGGCGTAGCGCCCGTCAGCCGCTTATCCTGATAGACGATCTGCCCGCCGACAATGACAGTTTCAATGCCCTCGGCCAGGCGGCTCGAGTCCATAAAGTCCGCCGTGTCGCAGATGGTATCGTAGTTAAACAGCACCAAATCCGCATCCATGCCGTCGGCAATGACACCCTTGCCGTCAATCATGCACAGCTGCGCCGCCTGTCCGGTCATTTTGTGAATCATGGCTTCCAGCGGCATCAGGTGCTTTTCCTTGACAAACCACCGGATCGCGCGTGGCATGGTGCCATAGGCGCGCGGGTGGGCGCGTTCGCTTTCCGACTTGACAATGCCATCGGTGCCGGGAACGACGCTGTCGCACTGGATGATGTTGAAAACATCCTCTTCATCCATGCAGAAGTAAATGGCCGAAGCAACGCCGTCGTTGCGGATCAGCAGATCAAAGAACAGATCAAACGGATCCATGTCGTACTTGCGGGCCGCCTCGCCGATGGTCATGCCTTCATACTCGGGCGTGGCTGCGCAGCGCGATACAAACACGCCGTCAAACCCGCCGCAGTTGAGGTACTGGTTTTCATAACGGACACCCGGATCCATCATTTCCATGCGGATCTGCTGACGCATAGCCGGGTCTTTCAAAATCTCGACCATTCCGGGAATGCCCTTGGTGAAATACTTGGGCGGGATGCAGACATTCAGATGGGTCATCGAGGCGGTATACGGATATTGATCCGCCGACACGCGGATCCCCTCTTGCTGCGCTTTTTTGATCATTTCGATGATCTTTCCGGACATGCCCCAGTTTTTCTTGCCGCATACCTTGAGGTGCGAAATGTGGACGCGGCAGCCGCTCCGCCGGCCGACCTCGAGGGTCTCTTCTATCGACTGAATGACATCGTCGCCCTCATTGCGCATGTGCGTGGTGTAAATGCCGTCATATTCGGCGACAACTTTGCACAGCTCGACGAACTCTTCCATATCGGCGTAAACGCTGGGAATGTAAATCAACCCGCTCGACAGGCCGATGGCGCCGTGCTCCATGGCCTCGCGCAGCATGGACTTCATTTTTTCCATCTCTTCCGGGGTCGGGCGGCGGTTTTCAAACCCCATCGCCGCAATGCGCAGCGAAACATGCCCCACGTTGAATTTCACATTTTCCGGAATCTTGACAGTGGAAATATACTTCAAATAATTTTCAAAGCTCGTGAAAGTTTCCATTTCGGGCGGAAAGGTGTCGGTAAAAATGGCCATTCCGTCCTGCATGGGCTTCAGACGGGCGGGGTCGACCGGGAACATGGAAAAACCGCACTGGCCGGTGACATGCGTCGTAATACCCTGCGACAGCTTGGAAAGGGAATTGAAGTGCCGCCCGAGCGGCACGTCGCCGTGGGAATGGGGATCAATAAAGCCGGGAGCCAGGCACAGCCCCGTGCCGTCAATGACCTGAGCGGCCTGGCATGTACTGTCCGGGGGCAGGACCTTCAGTTTGCCGTTTTCGCTCGCAACGGCGGCCGCAAAGCCGGGCTTGCCCGTCCCGTCAAACACGGTGGCGTTTTTAATCAGCAGCTCATACATTTACAGCGTTCCTCCTTTATTCCGTACACTCAAAACACCGGCCCCCCGTTTTGGCGAACCGCCAGAAAACGGAGGGCCGCTTATTATTTTTTGCTGTATCCGGGCATCCCCTTAAAATCAGACAAAGATATTACCGCAGAGGATGCCGAGATAATTGCCAATAGCATAACCCCACAGGCCGACCAGAATACCGGGGACGATCAGGGCGTTCCAGCCCTTGTTGATCGAAAAGGCCGCCGCAGTCGTCGGGCCGCCGATGGTGGCGCAGGACGCGTTGCACAGATCTTCCCAGTTCCACTTGAACAGCTTGCCGAAGCCGAACAGGAAACCCAGGTTGCCGATGGTGACAAAGACAATCGAGGTCAGAATCGCAGCACCGACCTGGAGCAGCTCCATCAGATCCGCCGCGCCGCCGATGGACACAAAATACATCATGATCATCAGCGTGCCGAGTTCCTCAGCGCCTTCGAGCTTGCGGAAGAACTTGGGGAACAAAGTGACCAAAATGATGGTAATGGTACAGATAACCAGGTAGATCGAACCGAACAGCTGGTCGAGGATGGTGGGCAGGCCGAGCGACTGAACCCATTTCGAAATAATATCGCCGACACCGCAGATGGCAAACGTCGTTGCAAGGCTCAGCGCAATGGTCAGAAGCGAAACATTCTTGGGTTTCCAGTACTGTTCTGCCACAGAACCAGCCCCGTCCTTGGCCTGCGCTTCAAACGCGTCAAGGTGCGGATGCGGAAAAGTCTTGCGAACCCACTTGGTATCTGTCGCAGCGCTCAGGCCGATCATCAAAAAGGCAACCAGCAGATTGGCTGCAACGGCCACGGCGCTGATATAGGTCTGATCCAGGCCAAACGCGTTGCCGCAGGCAACCAGGTTGACAGTGCCGCCGACGTGCGCGCCGACCTCCATAGCGACGATACCGCCGATGTCAGCTGTATCACGGAACAGGAAACCGGCCAAGCAGGCGCCGACCATGGTGCCCAGTGAGGCAATATGGAAGACGACGAAAAGCTTTCCGGACTCTTTGATAATCTTCTTGAGGTCGCATTGGAAAAGCAGCAGGGGGATAGACAGGGGCAGGATGTAACTGCTGACCGACGTATAAACCGGCGACGCCGACGGCAGCACGCGGATATTGACAAGAATCATGGTGCTGAAAATCGCGATACAGGCAGCGCCGATCTTTCCGCCCCATTTGGTTTTCTGTTCACCCCAGACGGAAAATGCAGCCATAATGGCAACCATCATCCACATCAACCAGGTTTGCTCGCCGCTAATCAGGGTCGTCATAAAATCCCTCCTCGTTATTCAATTTGACAAATCCAGGGCGTGGCCACGCACCAGCTTTATCTGATTATATCATTGAAACCCGGTTATGTTATACTGATTTTTTCGCTAATATCTTAACGCATTTATCTATAATGTGTATTTATGTGAATTTATCAGGATATGTTTTATGCATATCTTACATCAGATCTAATGAAATTAAGTATTTTGCTTTCCCTTTCGTCAAAAGATCGAATTTTTTTGTTTATATGGCCAGCAAAGTTATTTCTCAGCGTATAGGTTGACATTTTTTTGATGACTTGTTATAATTCTATACCGAAATATTCGTTAGCGGCCATTCGGTTATTTCGCTGAAGAGGAAGGGGCTTCTCATGAAGCTGGAACAGATCCGTCAGGCTATCGAGGTGTATAACGCAGGGTCCATTAACCGCGCCGCACAGGGCCTGTATCTGGCGCAGTCCAGTCTCAGCGCATCCATCAAATCGCTGGAACGCGAGCTGGGGCACGATATTTTCATCCGCACGCCGTCCGGTATTTCCCTGACCGATTTCGGCGCCGAATTCATCGCGCACGGACGTGAAATCCTCCGGCACATGGACGCCATCGAGCAATCTGCCTGCATTGCCGGCGAAGAACCGCTCAGCCTGCGCGTCGCCGTTTATTACCTGTTTTTTGCAAGCCATCTTTTCACCGATTTGTGCAACCGCCACCGCGGCGAGTCCGTCCTGCTCCATTATGCCGAAGAAGTGCGCAGCGCCGTGGCGTCCAGCGTCGCCGGCGGGCAGTGTGAAATCGGGCTGCTGACCATGCCGGATTTAAAAAAAGGCCGCTGGAGCGGTGCAATGCACGAAATGGGGCTCGAATATACCCGTATCTGTTCGAGCGCGCCCTATGTCATCATGGGTCAGCACTGCCCCCTGTGCGGCGGGCCGGATGAAATCGCCGCAGACGCACTCGGCAGCCCGACCGTCGTCACCTATGCTGAGCCGCACCCGCTGTTTTCCGCCCTGGACGACGAGATTTTCCGCCGCATCCGCCCGGGCAATTTCATTACGGTCTCAGACCGAGGCACCCTGATCCAGCTGCTTTCGCAGACGCCGGCCGTTCATCTGAGCGTCTGCCCGTCCTCGATCGGCGACGATTTTTTTCCGGGCATCCGGCGCCTTCGTCTGCGCGGCGCCGGGTTTTCGTTTGAAATCGGCTTCCTGAAACGCCGCGGGCATACGCTCGGTCCGCTGGCGCGGGAATACCTGCAAAGCGTGCGTCAGCTGCTGGCGGAATAACATCCCCCCTTGGACATAAGCGCCCTCGATGCAAAACGGGACGGCCCGCAGGCCGTCCCGGATTTTTTGTGCGGTTATTTTTTGCCGACAATGGCCATGGTGTCCATGGCGATGACCAGCTCTTCGTTGGTGGGGATGACAAGGGTTTTGACTTTGGCGCCGGGGGCGGAAATATCCCGCATCTCGCCGCGGAAGTTGTTCTTTTCCTTGTCGATGGCGATGCCCATGAACTCCAGGCCCTCGACCATGCGCTCGCGCAGATCGGCCGAGTTTTCGCCCACGCCGGCGGTAAAGACGACGGCATCGACCCCGCCCATGGCGGCAGCGTAAGCGCCGATATATTTCTTGACGCTGTACACGAACAGCTCGATGGCCAGTTCGGCGCGCTGGTTGCCTTCAGCCGCCGCGGTGTCCAGGTCACGGAAGTCCGATGAAACGCCCGACACGCCCAGAACGCCCGACTTTTTGTTGAGGACGTTGAGCACTTCTTTGACGTTCATATTTTCCTTGTCGGCGATAAACTCGACAATCGCCGGATCAATCGAACCCGAGCGGGTGCCCATCGGCAGGCCCTCAAGCGGGGTCAGGCCCATGCTGGTGTCGACGCTGACGCCGCCGTCAATGGCGGCGACCGACGAGCCGTTGCCCAGGTGGCAGGTGATGATCTTGAGCTCGGACAGGGGTTTGCCCAGCATCTCGGCGGCCTTGGCCGACACAAAGCGGTGCGACGTGCCGTGGAAGCCGTAGCGGCGCACGCCGTACTTCTCGTAATACTCATAGGGTACGGCGTAGATATAGGCTTTGGCAGGCATTTTGGCGTGGAAAGCGGTGTCGAACACGGCGACCTGCGGCACGCCGGGCATGACCTCTTCACAGGCGGCGACGCCCGTCAGGTTGGCCGGGTTGTGCAGCGGGGCCAGGGGGATGCATTCTTCGATGGCCGCTTTGCTTTCAGGGGTCAGCAGCACCGACTCCGAAAACTTTTCGCCCGCCGAAACGACGCGGTGGCCGACGGCGTCGATTTCGCTCATGTCCTTGATAACGCCGTTTTTTTCGTCGACCAGCATGGACGTCAGAAAACGGATGGCGTCGGAATGGGTCTTCATCGGGGTGTCGCCCTTGATCTTTTCGCCGTGCGCCTCATATGTATACTTGCCGTCGATGCCGATGCGCTCGCAAAGGCCCTTGGCCAGCACCTGTTCGGTGCTCATCTCGATCAGCTGATACTTGAGAGACGAGCTGCCCGCGTTGATTACCAGAACGTTCATTTTACCTGCACTCCTTAATCTGCGGATGTGTTGGCAAAGCCGTGCCGGTCAGCCCGGCGCGTTTCCAGCCCGACGCACCGGCATGGCCCTGCCAAGATTCCTTTGTAATTTTTGGTTTTTTCACGTATAATGAAGCCATTCAATATTTTACACTACTCCCGCGCAAAAGACAACAGCCTTTTGGGCTTTTTCTTCGATTTGCCCCGGCTCAAAAAGCGGCCGGCAAACCGTCCGCCGCGGGCACAGAAGGAGGCAACCATGAAAACCTGCGGCATTGTCTGCGAATACAACCCTTTTCACATCGGCCATCAGGCCCAAATCGACGCAGTCCGTGCGCAGCTGGGGCCGGACACAGCTATTGTCTGCTGTATGTCGGGCAATTTCGTCCAGCGCGGCGAACCGGCGCTTGCGCCCCGGCATCTGCGCGCCGAATGCGCGCTGCGCGGCGGCGCTGACCTGGTGCTCGAACTGCCCCTGCCGTGGTCTCTCAGCTCGGCCGAAGGCTTTGCCCGGGCGGCTGTCGGCATTTTATCCGCGTCGGGCGTCGTCACCCACCTGGCCTTTGGGGCCGAAAACCCCGATCTTGATCTTTTGTGGGCGCTGGCCGACGCGGCGCTTGAAAAAAGCACCATCGACGCAACGCTGGAACACCTGGAAACCGGCATCCCCTATGCCCGTGCGCGCGAGCGCGCCCTGTATGCCCTTTTGCGCCGGGATGCCGAGCTGCTGCGGCGTCCCAATAACACGCTGGCCCTTGAATACCTCAAGGCGCTGCGCGTCCTCCACAGCGATCTCGAACCGATCGCCCTGCCCCGCAAGGGCGCGGCTCACGACGGCGGCCCGGCGGACGGCTTTGCCTCAGCCACCTGGCTGCGCTGCCGGCTGCGCGCCGGCGACTGGGACGGCGCGCGGCCCTATCTCCCGGACACATCCTTTGCCCTGCTGGCCGCCGCGGCCAAAGACGGCCGGCTTTTGCTGTCGCCTGAGCGTTTTGAGTGCGCGCTGCTGTCCCGGCTGCTGCGCATGGACGTCGCGGATCTGGCCGCGCTGCCCGGCGCGTCCGAAGGGCTGGAGCACCGCCTGTACGCCGCCGTCCGGCAGGGGCGCAGCTTTGACGCCGTCTGGCAGGCGGCCAAAACCAAGCGCTATCCTGCATCGCGCCTGCGGCGGATGCTGCTTTGCGCCTTTCTGGGCGTCACCGCCGAACATCAGTCGAAAAATGTCCCCTATATCCGCGTGCTGGGGCTGTCGCAGGCCGGACGCGTCCTTTTGCGCGGCATGGCGGAAGCGAGCGCCCTGCCCGTTGTCACGCGCCCGGCCGGCGTCAAACGGCTTTCGCCGGACGCACGCGCGCTCTTTGACCTTGAAGTGCTCGCCGACGACCTGTACCGGCTCTGCCTGCCCCGCTGGCAGGACGAGCAGGCCGGCGACGCCTGGCGGCGCCAGCCCGTCGTGTTGTAAAAAAACCGGAACCGGGGCCGGGCGGCGGACTGCGCCTGATTTTTACCGGCGCGCGCGGACGCGCCGCACAGCGGCCAGCGCGGCCAGGTAGATCAGCAGGCAGGCCACGGGGCTGAGGTTGAGCAAAACCAGCACATAGTCGGCTGTGCCGTACACGCCGTCGGCCGCCGCGAACGGAAGTGTAAAGAGCAGCGCGCCGGCGGTCAGGATCAGCAGGCTGCACAGCCTTTGCCGCGGCTGCGGGATGCGCTTCATTTCGGTCAGCAGCACTGCAAGCGCCACGCTGCCGATCAGGGCGGGGAGCTGAGTCAGCCCTCCCAGCAGGCTCGCCGCAGACAGCAGGTCAAAACGGACTTCAAGGAGCTCTTTCACCGCTCCCTCGACGGCTGCGCCCGGCGGGATGGCAAAGTACCGATTGACGGCCAGCAGCAGGCATGAGTGCAGCAGAATGAGCGCCAGCAGCGAAATGAGCATGGCTTTTTCCACGCCCCTGACCCGGCGCAGCTTTTTCTGTTCGGCGCTGCGGCCGTATAAAATGCCCGGGATATCGGTTTTGTATACCTCGGCCAGCTTTTCCAGCATGTCAAGGTCGGGCTGCGTACGGCCGGACTCATAGCCTGAAACCGCCTGCCGGGTCAGGCCGACGCGGCTGGCGACTTCTTCCTGCGTCATGCCGGCCAGCTGCCGCAGATCGCGCAGGTTCTGATTGATCGTCATTGGGCATCACCTCAGCCCGAGCGTACCAGTTTTGCCGCAAAAGGTCAAGACACAATTTGTTGCGCCGGCTTTTTCACGCTTTCCGCGGGGATCCCAGGCCGTACAGGCAGCAAAAACGCGCCGTCCCGTACAAACCGGGCGCGGCGCGTTTTTTTGTATCCTGTCAGCAGGACGCGGCGGCGTCAAACTGCGCACGGTACAGTTCGCTGTAATATCCGCCTTTGCGCATCAGCTCGTCGTGGGTACCGCACTCGGCGGCTGCGCCCTCGCGCAGGACGATGATCTTGTCCGCGTTGCGGATGGTCGACAGGCGGTGCGCAATGACAAAGCACGTCCGCCCTTTCATCAGCCGCAGCATGGCAGCCTGGATTTTCTGCTCGGTCTGGGTGTCCACATTGGACGTCGCCTCGTCCAGAATGAGCATGGGCGCGTCGAGCAGCATGGCGCGGGCAATGGTCAAAAGCTGCTTTTGCCCCTTTGAAATATTGGAGCCGCCGTCGCGCAGCACGGTGTCGTACCCCTGGGGCAGCGACTCGATAAACCCGTCGATGCGGGCGGCGCGCGCCGCCGCCCTGACTTCATCCAGCGTGACGTTTTCCTTGCCGTAGGCCAGGTTTTCAAAGATCGTGCCCGAAAACAGCCATGTGTCCTGCAAGACCATGGACCACGCGCGGCGCAAACTGTCGCGGGTCACCTGGCAGATGTTCTGCCCGTCAATGCAGATGGTGCCCGAATCGGCGTCATAAAACCGCATCAGCAGGTTAATGATGGTCGTTTTTCCCGCGCCCGTCGGCCCGACGATGGCGACGACCTGTCCCGGCTCGGCTTCGATGCTGAAATTGCGCAGCACCTGTTTGGTATCGTCGTAGCCGAAGCAGACGTTTTCCAGCGTCACGCGGCCCCGGACATTTTTCAGTTCGCCGGCCCCGATGGCGTCGGGGATCTCCTCGGGCTCGTCGAGCAGGCGGAAAACGCGCTCTGCCGCGGCCAGCGCCGACTGCAATTCGCTGATGATGTTGGCGAACTCGTTGATCGGCCCGGAAAATTTGCGAGAATACATGACGAACGACGATACGTTGCCCAGCGTAATACTGCCGGCCATGTAAAAAATGCCGCCGAAAATGCTGATCAGGGCCAGCGACAGGTTATTGATAAACATAACGGTCGGCCCTGTGACGCTGGAAAAGCTGTCGGCGCGGTAGTTGGCTTCGCACGCGGCCTCGTTTTTTTCCTCAAACCGGTCAATAAAAACGTCTTCACGGCTGTAAGCGCGGATCGTCTTCATGCCGCCCGTCATTTCTTCGACATAGCCATTGAGCTCCCCCAGCTTGCGCGAACGCTTGCTGTAAAGCGGGCGCACCTTTTTCGAACGGAACCGGGTGAACAAAACGGATATGGGGATCGTGATGACAAAGACAATGATAAGCCGGGGCGAAATGGACAGCATCATGCCAAACGATCCGAGAACCGTGATAACGCTGGACAGCATCTGCACCAGGTCGTTGGACAGCGACGCGTTAATGGTGTCGATGTCATAGGATAAAACGCTCAATACGTCGCCGATTGCGTGGTTGTCGTAAAATCGTACCGGCAGACGCAGCAAGTGATCAAATACATCCCTGCGCATCTGATACACGACGTTGCGGCTGAGCTGCACCATCAGCATGGCCAGCGTGTAGCTGATGACGGACGATGCCAGATAAAAAAGGATCATCAGGCCGGCATAATGGAAAACCGTTTCGAAAATCACGCTTCCGGGGCCGGGCTCAATGGCGTCGATGGCATAGCCGGACAGCTTGGGGCCGAGCAGCGCCAGCAGGTTGCCGCCAATGCTGAGAGCCGATGCCAGCAGCAGCATCCACTTATACCGGTACAGGTATTTCCACAGCCGGAGCAGAATGGCGCCCGGTTTTCCCTTGGGCTTTTCAAACGCGCCGCCGCGGCGCCCGCCTCCGCCGCCCGGCATTCTCCTGTCACGTGCCATCAGCTCACCTCCCCCATCTGCGCTTCCGCAATCTCGCGGTAGCTCGGACAGCTGCGCATCAGCTCTTCATGGGTGCCGTAGCCGGCTTCTTTCCCATCCTCCAGCACCAGGATTTTATCCGCCGTACGGATCGAGCTGACGCGCTGTGCGACAATGATTTTGGTCGTCCGCGCAAAACTGCGCGACAGCGCGCGCCGCAGCGCGGCGTCGGTTTTGTAGTCGAGCGCGCTCGAGCTGTCGTCAAGCAGCAGGATGTACGGGTTGCCTGCCATGGCGCGCGACAGCAGCATACGCTGCTTCTGCCCGCCGCTCAGGTTGGCGCCCTTGGGCACCAGCTCGGCCTCGAACCTGCCCTCGCGCTCGGCGATGAACTCGGCCTGCGCCGTCTGCGCGGCCTCTTCAATATTTTCATGCGCCAGATTGCGGCCGAAATCGATGTTCTCTTCAATCGTGCCGGCGTACAGGAAATCGTTCTGGAACACCACGCCGAACATGGTGTGCAGCTCTTTATGCGGGATGCTGCGCAAATCGCGCCCGTCGATGCGGATACTGCCCTTGTCCGGGTCGTAAAACCGCAGCAGCAGGTTGATAATGGTGCTTTTGCCGCTGCCCGTCGGGCCGATAATCCCCAGCGTCTCGCCCTTTTTGAGCGTAAAGTGGATGTCTGTCAGGTTGTTGCGCACCTTTCCGTACGAAAACGACACATGGTCAAACTCAATGCAGTTGCCGGTTTTTTGACGCGCCACATCCTGCGGCAGCATCTGCTGTTCGCTTTCCAGCACCTCGGCGATGCGCTTGCCGCTGGCGACGCCCTTGGAATACATGACGAACAGCCGCGACACCATCATAAGCGCGTTTAAGATAATGGTAAAGTAGTTCATAAAGGCGACGATGACGCCCGGGTCGGTCAGGCCGGCGTTGACGCGGTACGCACCGACAATGATGACGCACGTCAGGCCGGTATTGAGCAAAAGGTTCATGACCGGGCTCGTGACATTCATCAGCATGGCGGCGCGGCGTTCGCGCCGCACCACGTCGCGGTTGGCTTCATCATACCGCCCGCGCTCAAAGTCCGACTTGCTCAGCGCCTGGATGACGCGGATGCCGGCCATGCTTTCCTGCGCGCGGCGGATCATCCGGTCCAGGGCCTGCTGCGTTTTGGTATACATTTTGACGCCGCGGCTGGACACCTGCCATACGACAATGGCCAGAAGCGGCAGCGTCGCTGCCAGCACCAGCGTCAGCACCGGATCCAGAAGCAGCGTGACCAGGATTCCGCCGACGAGCAGAATCGGCGCGCGGACGCCCAGGCGCATCATGCGGTCAACCATCTGATGCATGTTGTAGGTGTCGCTGCTCAGTCGCGAAATCAGCGACGGCGTGGTGAAAGCGTCTTCCTGCGCGCTCGACAGATACGCCGTACGGGCAAAGAGATCGTGGCGCAGCCGGCGGGTGATGTCGCGTGAAATACGCGTCGACATGCGGTTAGCTGTGGCGTTGCCCGCCCAGGCAAGCAGCGCGCAGAGAACCATCAGCACGCCCCACCGTAAAATCAGGCCTATATCGCCCCGCGGCACCAGATCATCAAGCACGACCGACAGCATCCACGGCAGCAGAAGCTCGATGAGCGTACCGCTCAGTTTGATAAAGACCTGAAAACAAATTCTGCCCATTTCGGGGCGCAGGTAGACCCTGAATATCATTTTCATTGCAGCCCCTCCGCCCGTTCGGCCAGCCGCGCAAGCAGCTGTTCCAGTGTGTTGATCTCTTCTTCGCTCATCCCTTCGGTCAGGCTGTCGCGCCATGAACGGAAGCACGCGCGCACAACGGGCAGGGCCTGTTCCATTTTCTCGGTCGGGTATACCTGCAAAAGTCGGCGATCATTCTCGCTGCGGCGGCGGACGATAAACCCGTTTTCTTCCAGCATCGCCAGCTGACGCGTCACGCTGCTGCGGTTGACATGCAGCTTCTGCGCCAGCTGATCCTGCGAAATGCCCGGGCAGCGGCAAATCTGCGAAACATACGACGCCTGGTATCCGCTGATGCCCAGATGCTCGAGCCGCGCATCACGGTACAGCGTCGCGCAGCGGGAAATAAGCCCGATATTGTGCATCAGGCTGCTTTTCGTTTCAGCCATTCGGCAGTCCCTCCCTTTTGTTGCGCGCGCAATGTTGCATACGCAACAATTGCATTATAATCCACCCCCTGCCGTTTGTCAAGAATGTGGTGGGAGTGCGGCTGCGCGGCGGAGGGGAAGGCCGTACTTTTTGTCACGAGCGACAAAAAGTACCAAAAAACGCCCAAAGCGTAACCATTGCCATCCCCGGGACCCACCGAAGGCGGGACGCCGCCGGGTGGCGGCGTGTGCGCAGGGGCAATTCATTTGCCCCGAAGCAATTAAATAAATGGGGCCCCCACGAGGCTCGAGCGAAGCGAGCCGAGTGGGCCCCGGCGCAGCCGGGACGGCGGCCGGTGCCGCCGCCCGAGCCGGCGAGTTCATCTCGCCGGGCGAGTATCAAATTGAAGGGGCCCCCATTCGGCTTACAAAGCGAGCCGAGTGGGACCCGGCGCAGCCGGGACGCCGCCGGGTGGCGGCGTACGCGAAGGGGAGGCTTTGCCGACCCGGAGCAATTTAAATGAAAGGGGCCCCCATGAGGCTCGAACGAAGTGAGCCGAATGGGGCAGATGCGCCGGTTTATAACAATAATCCGGTTTATTTTGAAAGACACGTTTTTTCAGCAAAAGGCTTGACATACACAATATACGTGTTATAATAAAGTCAATTCATTGCAATGAAAAATTGCATTATGAAAGGATGGTCCCGCATGAAAAGGTTCACAGCTCTGCTCGTTTCCCTGCTGGTCATTCTCTCATGTACAGCGGTTTTTGCCGTTGATGCTGTCCAGGGCCCCCGGACTTTTACCGAAGAAGAGCGCACCGCGTTTTTAGAGGCAGTGGGTATTGAAGTGCCAGATGAGGATACCATTGTCCCCTATGGACTCACTTGTCCGGTGTGTCTGAAAGGGACTTGCGAGGAATCGACAACAACTACTTCGTGGAAACGAACCGGCAGAACCCGGACTTGTCCAGATCATTGGCATTATCAAGATATTGAGGAAAAGCGGACACTCATTCATGAGTATATTTGCAATGTCTGCTTGTATGGTTATGAGACCCAGGAAACTGAGTATCGGTGGGTTCATGACCATCCTTGATTTCGTACACAATGAGAGCCGCCGTCCCGATGGGACGGCGGCTTTTTCATGAAATCCAGCGAAGCGATTTCAGCGGGGAAGTTTAATAAAAAGCCGTTTCCGCCCGGGCGGGCGGAAACGGCTTTTTATCCAATCGATTATTCGGCGGCGGCCGACAACAGGCTGACGCCTTCGCTCAGGTCGGTCATCGCGGTTTCAACCAGCTCTAGGATCTGGGTCGACGCTTCTTCCAGTTTGGCCTGATCGGTCTCGCCGGCCATGCTGATTAAAAGGTCGATGTAGTCGATCATGGCCTGGCTGCCCGAACTCAGTTTTGCGTGGGCATCGCTGTAAATCTCAGGCGGAACGACGGCCATGAACTCCTCGAGCGGGGCCTTAAAGCCTTCCAGCAGCTCGGCGGCCGCGTCAGCGTCCGTGGTGTCGATGTTGGCGGCCTCGGTCTGCAGCGCGGTAAAATCCTCGCTCAACTTGGTAACGGCGTCCTGGTATTCTTCCTCGGTCAGCGCCTCGGCCGTCGTATTTCCGTCTGTGCCTTCATCCTGGCTACATGCGGTCAGCGAAAAGGCCATCATGCCGACCAGAAGCAGCCCGAGCAAACGGGCAGTCCATTTGTTGTGTTTCATCTTATACCCCTCATTTCTTAACAATTGGCACGGAAAAGCGATTTGCGGAAACCCGGACGATTCCCGTGTTTTCCCGAGCCGACACTCATTGTAGCACTCCCGTGCATTTCTGGCAAGGGGGATTGCGCGAAATGCCCGCCCCTGTACGCGAATAAGCGCTGTTTTTGCCTGCGCAGCGGACAGCCTACGCCAAGGCAAAACCCAGTCCGCCCATTACGGCCGTCAGCAGCACAGCCGCAGCCAGCAGGCCCCAGTGAAAAGGCACGACGCCCCCGGCCGGCTCTTCACCCGGCCGCAGGGCAAGGCCTTCATACGCCTTGACAATATAAATAGTTTTGGTCTTTCCCGGCGCCGGTCGATAGCTGCACTTCCAGTACCAGCGGTTTTCGCGCAGGACCTGCAAATCATAAAGCCCCACGACGGCGGCGCTGCTGCTCCCACCGCGCTGCCTGACCGCCGCAATGGCGCATCCTATCGCAGAGCGCGCCATTTCCTGTTCTTCCGGGCGCAGGCGCCCCCAGTAAAGCTGCGAAACCGCGCCGTTTTGCCCTGTAAACCGGTCGGACAGGTTGAGCTTTGTCAGATCGGCCTGCCACAGCACTCCGTCTGCGGTACGGACGATGGCTTTCCGGTCGTTTTGCAAAAGGCGGACGTAAGGCAGAGCGGCGCACATCAGCACAAACGAACTGAACACGCACCCCAAAGCGGCCGCGGTTTCCCGGATCTCGGGCTCGCTTCCCGTCAGCAGCAGGACAATCCCGACCACGCAGCCCATCAGCATGGAAATCAGCATACTGGCGCGGAGCCGGCGCGTCGCGCCGCCCCGGATGTCCGCCGCAAAAATTTCAAATCCGGAACCATCGGGCGCGGACTCCCCGGCCTCTTCCGCATGGTGCAGGGGTTCGCCCTTGACGTCCCCTTTCAGTCCGCCTATTACGGCGGGCACCGCCCCCACCAGAGTGAATATGTACAGCAAAACCAGGTTGCCCCAGTACGCGCCGCCTTCAATCAGCCCTTCGGCCACCAGCATCTCCATGGCGCGGAAAGCCGCAAAAACGTCGACGTCAACAGCCGCAGCCAGCGAAACAGCCCAGTCGAGCCTGTTGGCCAGATAGGTCATGAACAGGATCAGCAGAATCGATACGACAGCCCCTTTTTTGCTCAGCCCGCCGCCCAGCTTTTCATATCCTTTCAGGGCGCAGACCCCCATGACCAGGCCGGAAATCGACGCCACATACCCCAGCTGGCCCACAATCACAATGCACACGACGCCGATCAGCGAACCCAAAAAGGCCCCGACTGCGCCTGCGATAAAATTTTCCCCGGAATGTTGTCTTTCGTTCATATTTCCCCTCCCAATGTTTCTGTCAGATCGGCCTCCGCGCAGGCGGCGTACTGCTCGCATAGCTGCCGGAACCGTCCTTTGCTGACCGGGATCCGCTCGCCGGACTTCATGACGGCGTCCCGCCCCTCGATGCACCGAACATGGTGCAGGTTGACCAGATAGCTGCGGTGCACCTTGACAAAATGGTACGGCGCCAGCCGCTTTTCTTCCCGCCCGATGGTGCCGGCGATCAGAAAGGGCTTTTCAGCGGCGCTGTTGACCTGCACATAATGGCCGCGCGCTTCTAGATAACTGATCTCGTCCTGTCTGAGCGTGATCAGCCGCCTGCCGCTGCGAAAAGCAAACCGCACCGTAGAACGCTGCCGGCAGCCCTGCCGCAGCACCGTCTGCATTGCTTCAAAAAAATCCTCGTCCCGCACCGGCTTGAGCAGGAACTGATCGGGACGGGCGCAAAAGGCGCGGGTGATGCACCGCGCATCTGCTGCCGTCAGGATCAGGGCCGCGCTGCCCAGCGCGGCCCGGACATTTTGCGCGCAGCCAAGCGACGCCGCGTCCGAAGACACATCCAGCAGCGCCACGTCGGGCGCGGAATGCATACAGAACCGCAGCAGCGCAGCGCTGTCCGAAAAACATTCGCAAGCCGTCCGGAACGGCAGCCGGGCCGCCAGTTCCTCCAGCCTGCGCAACCCCCCTTCCTCACTGTCACAAATACCGAGCCGCAGCATCGTGCGACCTCCTTTCCCCAATTTCTGTCCTAGTATAACACATTGCCCGGCGTTTTTCCACAAAATATAAATTTTTTTGGAATTTTTTTAAAAATTCTTCCATTATCTTCTTATTCCTTTTTGATCTGAAATCCCGGGGCGCAGGTTCGGGGCGGTATGCAATTTTTTTCGCGGCGTGCGGCATACTAACAAAGGGGGGTGAAAGCAAGATGTCAAAACACAAAAAGAAAGTCAAAGAACGTGGTGAAAACCTGCGTCTCAGTCCCGAAAAGCGTCTGTGCGCCAAATTTGACGAGCTGAGCATTGCAAACTTTCCCGTCGCCCGTCCGGGCGAAATGGGAATGCGCGTGCTTGACAACTGCGCCGAAGAGCACATGATGTAAAAAATGCCGGGAAAGCCGCGGCTTTCCCGGCATTTCTTCTGCGCCCCCGGCACTGGCGCACGGACGGCGGGTGTGTTATACTGGAGCTGACACCGACAGACAAGGGGGCGGCTCGATGCCGTTTTTTGAATACAGCAGCCGTGAAACCGATCATCTCAGCGCGCGGGGCCGTCGCCCGGGCATCACATTCCGCAAGGCCAGACAGAACAAAGGCTCCGCCGGAAAGAGGGAACCGTCATGACCGATATTTTTTCCCGTTCTGCCCGTCTGCTGGGGCCGGACGCCATGGATCGGCTGTCTCGCGCCTCGGTCTCCGAGTTCGGGCTGGGCGGCGTGGGCTCGTATGCCTGCGAAGCGCTGGCGCGCGGCGGCGTCGGGCGCATTGTTCTGATCGACGGCGATACCGTCGACCGCACCAACATCAACCGCCAGCTCATCGCGCTGCACAGCACGGTCGGCCTGCCCAAAACCGACGTCATGCGCCGCCGGCTGCTTGACATCAACCCCGGTATGGCTGTCGAGGCGTTCCCATTGTTTTATTCCGCCGAAACGGCCGATCGGGTGGACTTTTCTTCTCTTTCGTACATAGCGGACGCCATTGATACCGTATCTTCCAAGCTGCTCATTGCCGAACGCGCCCGCGATGCCGGCGTCCCCGTCATCTCGGCCATGGGTACGGGCAACAAAAAGGATCCTCTGCGCCTGCGCGTCGGGGACATTTACCAGACTTCGGGGTGCCCGCTGGCCCGCGTCATGCGGCGTGAACTGCGGAAGCGCGGCATCACGTCCCTGCGCGCCGTATATTCTGACGAGCCGGCCATGACTCCTTTGCCCGATGGTGTCCCCCTGCCTCCCGGACGCCGGCAGACGCCGGGCAGCCTGCCTTTTGTCCCGTCGGTTGCCGGGCTCATCATGGCGTCTGAAATCATTTCCGCCCTGACAGGCATTCCCCTGCGTTAACGCTGTCAAAGGAGCTTCCTGTTCATGAAACACCTCAAACAAAATACCGCCCGCCGCCGGCAGGCGCTTCTGGCCGCGCTTCTGCTGGCCATCGTCCTTCCCAGCGTCGCCTGTGCTGCGCTCACCGTACGCCAAAACCGTTTGCAGCGCCGGCTGGCCGACGCGCACGCCGAAATCGATCGTCTCAGCCTGGCTTTGCAGGACGCCCAGGCTGAGCCGCCTGACAACGTTTCGGAAGAACGCCCGCCCGAACATGAGCCGCCGGCTTCGGTTTCCGGTCAGGCCGCCCCGGCATACCAGTCGCTGCATCCCGACGTTTACAGCGATACGCCGGTCGGCGATCAGACCGTCTATGAAAATGTCTGCTATCTGACCTTTGACGACGGCCCGAGCGAGCAGACGCCGGCCATCCTGGACATTCTCGACCGGTACGGCGTCAAGGCGACCTTTTTTGTCGTGGGGAGCAGTGTACAGAAATACCCCGATATTGTCAAAGATGCGGCCGCACGCGGACACGTTATCGGCGTCCACACTGATTCCCATGTTTATAAAGACATTTACGCTTCGGTCGAAAGCTATCTGGACGATTTCAGCGCCGCCTGGCAGCGCGTTTACGACCTGACAGGACAGAAGCCGGCCGTTTTCCGTTTTCCCGGCGGCAGTATCAACCAATACAACAAGGGCATTTACCAGCCGCTCATCGCCGAAATGCTGCGGCGAGGCTTTGCCTATTACGACTGGAACGCTTCGGCTGAAGACGCAGTCGGCAAGCCGACGGCCGAATCGGTCGTACAGAACGCCCTGTCGGTTCAGTCCAAAATGCCCATTGTGCTGATGCACGACGGCACCTATACCACGGCCACCGCCGAAGGGCTTCCCAAAATCATCGAGGGCTTCCAGTCCCGCGGCTACACCTTCGGCGTGCTGACGCCCGATGTCTACTCGGTCGCTTTCGGATACAGGGACTGAGCGCTGCATGCCGTTCCAGTTCTTTTAAACCGCCAAAACAGAAAAGAGGTGCGCAGAGCCGGGCTCTGCGCACCTCTTTTGATTGTTATTGGGGTTCGCTGACGCCGGTCAGCGTCAGGACGACGGGTTCATGCCCCAGATGGGGCAGGACGACGTTTTTAAAGTCGTCCATTGAAACGGCGATGCTTTTGGTGTTGACGCCGGGGTGCATACAGGCGCGCTCCCATGTCAGAACGTCGGCGTCGATGACCAGATGGATTTTTTTGTCCGGGTCAAAAATCAGGCTCAGGGGGTTGACCGCCCCGGGCGTGACGCCCAGCATGTCGTAAAGGGTGTCTGCATCGCCGAAGCTCAGGCGCGACACGCCCAGCTTTTTGGACACCTCGGCCGTGCGGAAAGGCTTGTCGCCGACGATGAGCAGCAGATAAAATTCCGTTTTCTGCCGATTGCACAAAAACAGGTTTCGGAAAAACGGCGGCCCCAGCTTTTGCACAATGGGCGGCAGGTCATCCATGCCCAGCGCCGGCGCGTGTTCGACCATCGTATACGGCACGCCCCACGCGCCCAGGGCTTCGAGAATATCCTGCGAACGATCGCTCATGTCAATCCTCCCTGCTGAACGGCAGATTCTGTACGCGGCCGAACGACATCGTCAGCCCGATGACCGTCCCGCCTGACCCGCGGGTAAACTGCACAAAGGCCCCGCGCCGCCCGTCGGTGACAAACCGGTCGTGCGCAATGGGGTACAGCCGCGACTGGCCGTTGCGGAAGTGGTGCAGATACAGCGCGCCGTCGCGCTCTTCAACCTCATAAGCGGTCTCGATTTCACTGCTCACATAGCGCCCCTCGTAACGCAGCAGCTGTTCGCCCGGCGCCGGGGACGGATCGGCCTTTTGCAGCTTCATCACGCTGCCGCTCATCACGATTCCCGGTGCGTCGGGGCCGAGCAGCAGGTACTGATCCAGGTGCCCGACCCTGTACAGGTTGCCGCGCACATGAACCAGCGGCGCTTTGTCAAAGGTCTCGGTCATATACAGCTTCCCGTTTTCTTCGACGACGTCCAGCGTGATGGCGTCGGGCAGATCGGCGTAATAGACGCCGGGGGCCGTGGACGGGTCAAAGCTTTCGGCAGCCTCGGGTTCGGGGCGCGCGGGCGCTTCCAGCCCGAGCAGGATGCGCAGCACCGCCATGGCCGCGGGATCGGTCGGGGTGTTCTGCGTGTTGCTCAGAATGACCAGCTCGATGCCGTCATCCGGCAGTCCGACGACAATCGACCGGAAGGCCGCGTCGGCGCCGCCGTGCTTAAAGTAACGGTGGCCGCAAAGCTCGCCTATCATCAGTCCGCCGGCGTAGTCGGTCGGCGCGCCGCCTTTGAGCGCGGGCACCGTCATCATCAGGCCGATGGTTTCCTGGCTGCACAGCGTGGGATGCTGGTAGTGAGCCATCCACTTCATAAAATCGTGGGCCGTGGTGTGCAGCGACGTCGACCCGTAGCTGCCGTAATTGAGGACGCTGTGGAAGTATTCCGTCCCGTTGTCCCAGAACGACCGGGCGCGGTTGTCAATGCGCTGCCAGTAGCGGTCACGGATAACGGTGCTCTTCATGCCCAGCGGCTCAAAAACCCGCTCACGCAAAAAGTCGTTCAGGCTTTTGCCCGCAAGCCTTTCAACAATTTCCGCCAGCAGGACAAAGTTTGAATTGCTGTACATGTACTGGGTTTCAGGCGGGAAGTTGAGCTGGGTCTGGTTTGCAATGATGTCGACGGCGTCCTTTTGGGTGATAGTATCGTCGATGCGCACGCCGCGCGCCATTTCCAGCGTCCAGATATCGCGGATGCCGCTGTTGTTATTGATAAGGTTGCGGACCTTGACCGGTTCGTCAAACCGGATGAGATCGGGGATATACGCGCGCACGTCTTTATCGATGTCCAGCAGGCCGTCTTCGCGCAGCAGCAGGGCCGCGAAAACCGTCAGCTGCTTGGACACCGACGCGACGTGAAATACGGTATCTTTGGTGACGGGCAAGCGGTTTTCTATATCGGCGTACCCGAAGCAACGGTCGTACACAATCTGCCCGCCCTGCCGGATCAGGACCTGCCCGCCCGGGCACACGCCGTCCTGCCACAGATGGAAAACATCGTCGATCTGCTTTTTCATTTGTTCTGTCATGGCTGAACCCTCCCTGAATACGTTGATGGACGCGAAACGGTCTGCGGCCTTGTCTTTTTTCATGATACCCTGTCCGGCATTTTCTGTCAAGAAAGCACAGCACGCCCCTTGCCCGGGCGGCATAAGCTGTATTGAGCGTCCGGCCGGGCGTATCTGTACAGAAATGACGGTGAGCCTATGTTGAAAAGATGGAAACGCTGCTGCCTTTACCGCCGGTCGTGCTGCGTCTGTTCGGTCTGCAAACGCACCTGCTGCCAGTGCTGCGAATGCTGCCAGCAGAACGACTGCTCCGGCAGGATTCAAACCGTCTGCACCTGCTCGCGCTACGCCGACGTCCCCATGACGATTTATTACGGCCCGGGCTATACAGACGTCGACTGCTGCAAAACGCAGACTGGAATCCTGCAAGACATTTCCGATGCCCTCAGCCGCTGCTGTCCCCGGGACTGCTGCGGCTGCCAGAACTGCTGCTAAAGCCGGCTCCGTCCCCGGGCCCGCAGGCCCGGGGGCGGTTCCCCGCCCCATTGCAGATCCCGCTTTTCCTCACCGGGCTTTTACATCGTTCTTTATGCTGGCCGCCGGGTCTTCCGGCGGTTTTTTATATATCTAAAATTATTTTATATTTTATTTTTAAAAATACCTTGACAGATGAAGTATATTGAACTATACTGGTATCAGCAAAGGAGGTGAACCCCTTGTCAATCACTTCAGATATTATCCGCGGGCACACCGAGACCATCATTCTTGCCCGCCTGCTGCGCTCGGACAGCTACGGCTATGAAATCAACAAATCCATCCAGCAGGCGACAGGCGGCCGCTACGAACTCAAGGAAGCCACGCTGTACACCGCCTTCCGCCGGCTTGAGCAGAGCGGCTGCATCAGCTCATACTGGGGGGACGAGGGCAGCGGCGCCCGGCGGCGGTATTATCGTATTACGCCCGAGGGCCGGGCCGTGTACCGGCAAAACCGCGACGACTGGGAAAACGCCAAACAGATCATCGATATATTGATTAAGGAGGACTGAACCATGGCTCGTTTTATCAAAAAAGATCATGCCCGCATCCGACGTCCCGACCCGCGCGAAGAGTTCAGCCAGCGCTTTTGTCTTGAATACTTTATCATCACTTCCCGGATGTTTTGATACAGACGGATAAGGGGGGCAGAAACATGAAAGAAAAAATCAGGCGTCAGGTGCTCAGCCTGCTGGCGGACGCGCCCGACTGTCCGGAAAAGACCGAAATTGCCGACGAACTGACCCAGAACCTGAGCGACAAGTATGACGATCTGGTCGCGCAGGGCCGCGACGCAGACGATGCGTACCGCGAAGTGCTGGCCGGCATCGGCGACGTCAGCGAAATGATCAGCTTCCTGCGCGAAGTCGGCGCAAGCCGGCGTTCCGAAGAGAAGGCCGGCCCGGCCGCCGCGCCGTTCGAAGGCTTTGAAGATCGGGTGCGCAGCTGGAGCGAACAGCTGGCCCGCAGCATCGAAGAGCCGATGCGCAGCATGGCCGGCGATATTGAATCGGCCGCCAAGCAGTTGCAGCAGAACATCCGCCGCAGCGGCCGCACGTATTATTACGAAACGACCTACGAAGCGGACGGCGTCGAAGAGCTGCTGATCGAAATGAAATCGGGCGATCTTGCTCTGCGTCCCGGCCGCGACCAGTACATCCGCATTGTCGAACGCTCACGCGCCGCCCTGAGCGACGATCAGCGCGTCAGCGTCGACCGCAGCGGCGACTGCCTGCGCATCGCGCAGGGGCGCAGCTATGTCGGGTTTGTCTGGTTCGGCTTCGGCGTCATCAGTTCAGATCTTGAAATCGAGCTTCCCCCGCGCCTGTGGCGCGCCGTGACGGCAACCGGCGTCAGCGAAGCGGACATCAAAGATCTCAAATGCCGCGCGCTCGGCATCAAGAGCACGTCAGGCGATATCGAAATCGCGCGGCTGGAGGCCGAAACGCTGACCATCGACAGCATCAGCGGCGACATCTCAGTCACCGGCAACGCCGACAATGTGGACATCCGCACCAAAAGCGGCGACGTCGAACTGCGGGACATGGTGGTGTCCGGGCTGTCGGTCGACAAGATCTCGGGCGACCTGGACTTCACCGGCGCGGTGCTGTCGGTTCAGCTCAAAAGCAAATCCGGCGACACCCGGCTGCGCACCCACTCGCTGCCGCGCGCTTTGGACATCGACTCGGTATCGGGCGACGTTCGCGTCATTTTACCGGAAAACGACGGTTTTTCCATCCAGTACAGGCGAATCTCAGGCGATTTTAAAAGCGATTTCAGCCTGATGACCTCACTCAACAGCCGCAAGGGCGTCGCATCGTACAAGGGCGCGTCCGAGCCTGTATACACCATTTCGACGACCAGCGGCGATATTTCGGTCCTGCGGGGCTCATAACCGGATTTTTCGGGAGGTGCTGTTATGAATCGACCGGCTGCCGGCCGGCGCGAAACGGTCAACCTGTGGCTCTCGGTCGCAGGGCAGGGCGTTTCGGGATTGGGCCATTACCTGTTTTCTTTTGCCATGGGGCTTTATGTTTTATCGCTGACCGGATCGGCGCAGAGCTACGCCGTAACGGTCGCCGTCTCGCTGCTGCCGTCGGCCGTGCTGTCGCCCATTGTCGGCGCGCTGGCCGACCGGCTAAGCAAAAAGCTGCTCATCGTCCTGAGCGACGCGCTCAACTGCCTGCTTTTGCTGGGCGCCTTTACCGTCGCGCTGACCCGCCCGCTGACGGTGGGCAACATTTACCTTATCACCTTTCTCATGAGCGTGTTCAGCCCCTTTGTCAACGTGACCTTTACCGCCGCCGCGCCGCGGCTGGTCTCGGACCGCCTGCTGTCCCGCCTGGTTTCCTACCGCACGGCCGTCACCAGCGTCATCCAGGTGGCGACGCCCGTTCTGAGCGGCGCTGTTTATGTTGTGCTCGACATCCGCCTGTTCATCCTGTTCTCTTCCATTGCCTACGGCCTTTCGGCACTGTCCGAGCTTTTCATTGATTTTGACTTCAACCCGCTGGGCGAACAGGCCGAAACCGGGGAATCGTTCCTGCGGGCGCTGCGCAGCGGAACCGCATACCTGCTTTCTTCACACGCACTGGTGTCCATCGTCACCGTCATGCTGCTGGTCAACCTGTGGTTTGCGGCGCTCGACGCCGTACTGCCCTATTCCATGCTTGAGCTCATCGGGCTGAACGAAGGCGCTTACGGCGTTATTATGGCGGCCTTTTCAGTGGGCACCCTGCTGGGCTCAGTCTACGTCGGCCGCCGGGACATCCGGTTTACCTCACGCCTGGTTTCGCTGTCGCTGGCGCTGTGCGCCCTGTGCATGGCCGTACTGGCCGTGCCCATGGGCCTGCCCATGCCCAAGCCGCTGGCCGCCGTTATTTTGTTTTCCGGCTGCGCCGCCATCGGCCTCATCAGCTCGTTTATCAACGTTCCGTCCAGCGTATTTATCCAGCGCATCGTGCCCGGCGAACTTCTCGGCCGCATCGGCGGGATGCTTGCAACCATCAACATGGTCATGTCGCCGGTGGGAATGTTGATTTCAGGTACGCTGGCCGACCACGTCCACCCGTCGATCATTCTTACGGTCTGCGCCGTCATGGTGGCCGCCGTGGCGCTGCTGTGCCGCAGAATGAGTTCGGTCGACGAGGCGGCCGCCCGACTCTCACAATAAAAAATGCGTCAATCCAAAGCCGTATGGTTCGGATTGACGCATTTTCATCTATATCAGCCGGAAAATAAAAAAACCGCTTGCGCGGCGGCTCCCCCGGCTCACTTCTCGCTCACATAAACGTCTTCGTCCCTGAAAATCAGTTCGTCGACGTCGTCGCTGCTGGTCAAGGGCATATTTTTCAGTTTGCTGTTCATAGGTACCTCCTTTCTCTCACCTGCTGAGCACATTATACCCCAGTTTATGCCGCCGTTCCAGCAGCGATGCATGAAGATTCTGAAAAATTTCTGTAAACGCGCCTGTCCGTTTTCCCGGACAGGCGCTTATCCTGTCAGGATTTCGCGCAGCATGACGAGCGCGCGCCGTTCGACGCGCGACACCTGCACCTGGGATATGCCAAGGATGCCGGCCGTTTTCTGCTGCGTCAGGTCGCGGAAAAACCGCAGGGCCAGCACCGATCGCTCGAGGGCGGGCAGCTTTTCCAGGCCCTGGCGCAGGGCGATGTTTTCAACCAGCGCGTCTTCCGTGCTTTCGCCCAGCACGTCTTTGAGCGTAAAACCGTCTTCGCCCATCTCGGCATCCAGCGAAAAGGCGCCCGCTCCGGCGTTTTCACACATGGCGACCTCGTCGGGCGAAAGCCCGGTAGCCTGGCACAAGTCGCTCAGACGGACTTCGCCCCCCTTTTCGGCTTCCAGCCTGGTACGGGCTGCGCCGACACGCGCGGCGTTTTCCCGGATGCTGCGGCTGACCTTGATCATGCCGTCGTCGCGCAAAAAGCGCTTAATCTCCCCGGCGATTTTGGGCACCGCATAGGTCGAAAGCTGGGTGCCATAGGCAGGATCATAGCCCCGTACCGCTTTGATGAACCCAATGCTGCCCAGCTGGAACAAATCCTCGAGCTCGACGCCGCGGCCCATAAAACGCCGCGCTACGCTCCAAATCAGGGTGGCGTTCTGCTCGACAAGCCGGCCGAGATCTTCGTCGCTGCCGTCATACAGGGGGTTTTTATGCGTGTCCGGCGCACCGACGCCCGTCACTTTGCACGCCCCGACAGGCGCTGCGACAGCGCCTTCTGCATCCGCACCGTCGTGCCTTTTCCGGGCGACGATCGCACGCTCAGCTTGTCCATAAAGTTTTCCATAATGGTAAACCCCATGCCGCTGCGCTCGGCGCCGCCCGTCGTGTAGAGCGGCGTGCGGGCCCGGGCGATATCCTCGATGCCGCAGCCCTGATCGCGCACCGTAATTTCAACGGCCGCCGGCTCAAGCAGCCGCACCGTCATAACGACCATCCCGACGCTGTCGCGGTAACCATGCACAATGCAGTTGGTCACCGCTTCGGACACCGCCGTCTTGATATCGCCCAGTTCGTCGAGCGTCGGGTCGAGCTGCGCAATAAAAGCGGCCGCTGCCGCGCGCGCGAACGATTCGTTGTTCGAACGGCTGGGGAACCGTATGGTAAAACTGTTGATCACTTTTTTCATTATGTATTTCCCCCTGTTTAAATAAAGGATATGAGCTTGTCCAGCCCGGCGGCGTCCAGGACGCGCCGCGCCTGCTTGCACGCGCCGCGCACGCAGAAATGCCCGCCCGCTGCCTGGCACGCCTGAAAAGTGCGCAGAACGACGGCAATACCCGAGCTGTCCATAAACCCCACGCCGCTCAGGTCAAGCACCACCGACCGCGGTACCCCCTCGCCGATGCTTTCGCCGATCACGCGCATGGCGTCCAGCGCCTCGTGATGCCCCAATTCGCCGGCCAGGGCGATGCAAAGGGCGCCGCCTTCGCGTTTCTGCACGATTTCCATCTGTTTCACCTCTGCCCGCCCGGCCTTTGGCCGGGCCGTATTTTATGTATAAAAAAATACCGGTGCGTCCCGCAGGACACACCAGTATTTTACAAAAAAACGGTTGTCGGTTTTCAGCGAATGTCGTCGGCGGCCTCTTGAAAAGCGCGTTTGCAGTCGCCAATCATGTACAGCGAACCGCAGGCGATGACAACGCCGTCCGCCCCGGCGGCGGCGACGGCTTCACGCGATGCCCGTTTGGGGTCGGGCTGCACCCGCACGTCGGCGCAGAATCGCGACGCCGCTTCCGCGGTCCTGCGCGCGTCCAGGGCGCGGGGCGAATCGGGCTGCGCCGCAATAAACACGTCGCTGCGCGACGCCACTTCGCCGATACAGTGCTCGTAATCCTTGTCGCTCACCATGCCCATGACGGTGACGACCCGCTTTCCTGTGAAAAAGCCGTCCATCGTCTTGCACAGCTGGGCGACGGCGTCGGGGTTGTGCGCGCCGTCGATGAGGCACAGCGGCGAACGCCGCACCACCTCGAGCCGCCCGCCGAAATGGGTGTTGGCCAGCCCCCATTTCACCGCTTCCTGCGGGATTTTCCAGCCGCCGGCCCGCAGTTCTTCACAGACAGACAGCACGGTCAGGGCATTATAGACCTGGTAGCCGCCGCGCATGGAAAGGTGGTACCCTTCCCCTTTATAGCGGATATCTGAACCGTCAAAGCCGCTTTGCAGCACGGTCAGCTGCGACAGATCGGGGATATTGGGTGCAATGCCCTTTTCCGCACAGGTGCGCTTGACGACGGCAAGGGCCTCTTCGTCGAGCAGCGGGTAAACGGCCGCACGGCTGCCTTTTTTCAAAATACCGCATTTTTCAAAGGCGATTTCCGCCGTTGTATGGCCGAGGATATGGGTGTGATCGAGCGAAATGGACAAAATGGCGGCGCAGTCCGGCGCGTCAATCACGTTGGTGCTGTCAAAGCGGCCGCCCAGTCCGACTTCAAAAACGACGATGTCACACCCGCGGTCGGCGAACCAGCGCAGCGCCAGCGCCGTGACAATTTCAAATTCGGTCGGCTCGCTCCCTTCCCTTTTCATCTGCTCAATAAAGGGCAGGGCTTTTTCCAGCGTGTCGGCCAGCTCCTGCTGGGGGATCATCTCGCCGTTTATCTGCATCCGTTCACGAAAATCAAGCACAAAAGGCGAAATGAACATGCCGGTTTTATATCCAGCCCTTTGCAGGATATTTGCCGTCATGGCCACCGTACTGCCCTTGCCGTTTGTACCGGCGACGTGGACAAAGCGCAGGCTGTCCTGCGGGTGCCCCAGCAGGCCGCACAGGCGGCGGATGCGTTCCAGCCCCAGCTGCGAACCCAGCCGGGTCGCATTGTGAATAACGGAAAGTGCCTCCTGGTATTCCATGATTTCTCCTTTACAGCTGGCGCAGGCTCTCTTCCAGGCGGGCCTGCAGTTCCTGCAGCTTGCGGCGGCGCTCTTTTTCGCCCTCGACGACCTGGGCGGGCGCCTTCTGCACGAATTTTTCGTTTTGCAGCTTTTGATCAATGCGGGCGATCTGCCCCGACACATTGTCCAGTTCCTTTTGCAGGCGCTGGCGCTCTTTTTCCGTGTCGACCAGGTCGCTCATGGGCATATAGACCCGGGCCGTGCCGGCGACGACCGACACCATGCCCGCCGTGTCTTCCGGCGCTTCGGCCAGCACTGTGACATGCGAACCATACGCCAGCTTTTTCAGGACGGGCTCAGCCGATCGGTACAAATCCCCGCGCGCGGTGACAATGATCAGTTCGGCGCGCCGCGTGGGCGGCACATTCATTTCGGCGCGGCGGGTGCGGATGGCGCGGATAACGTCCATAACGCCTTCCATATCGCGACATTCTTCGGCAAAGCACAGCTTTTCATCGTACTGCGGCCACTGCGACACCATGATCGAGCTGTCTGCGCCCCTGAGCCCCTGCCACACCTGTTCAGTGATATAGGGCATAAAGGGGTGCAGAAGCTGCATGACGCCGGTCAAAACGTGGCCGAGCACCCGCTGGGCCTGCTCGGACGCCGCAGGGTCTGCGCCCTCGCCCAGGCGGGGCTTGCACAGCTCGATATACCAGTCGCAGAAGCTGTCCCAAATAAAGGAGTACAGCTTGTCGGCCGCAACGCCCAGCTCGAACCGGTCGAGGTTGTCGGTCACTTCGCGCACCAGTTCGTTGTATCGGTGCAGGATCCACTTGTCCTCAAGGCTGAGCGTTTCGGGCAGAGCAAAGTCGGGCACCGTCAGGTTCATGAGCACAAACCGCGACGCATTCCAGATCTTGTTGCAGAAGTTGCGGTTGCTCTCGACCTTTTCAACCGAAAAACGGATATCGTTGCCCGGGCTGTTGCCGGTAATCAGGGTAAAACGCAGCGCATCCGCCCCGTATTTGTCGATAATTTCAAGCGGATCGATGCCGTTGCCCAGGCTTTTGGACATTTTGCGCCCCTGCGCGTCGCGCACAAGGCCGTGGATATAAACCGTCTTAAAGGGGGGCTCGTGCATGTGCTCCATGGCGGAAAAAATCATGCGGGCCACCCAGAAAAAGATGATGTCATAGCCGGTGACGAGCACGTCGGTCGGATAAAAATACTCGAGCTCGGGTGTTTTTTCCGGCCAGCCGAGCGTCGAAAACGGCCACAGCGCCGAGCTGAACCAGGTGTCGAGCACGTCTTCATCCTGGCGAATGCTGGAGCCGCCGCATTTGGGGCAGCAGGTTACCGGCGTCTTGCTGACCTCCATGTGCCCGCAGTCATCACAGTAGTACGCCGGGATCTGATGCCCCCACCACAGCTGGCGCGAAATGCACCAGTCGTGGACGTTTTCCATCCAGTTGGTGTAAATTTTTGTAAAGCGTTCGGGGACAAACCGGACCTCGCCGTCTTCGACAGCGCGGATGGCCTCTTTGGCCAGCGGCGCCATTTTGACGAACCACTGCGCCGACGTCACAGGCTCGACGTCGGTATGGCAGCGGTAGCAGGTGCCGACGTTATGGGTGTAGTCTTCGGTCTTGACCAGATACCCCTGCGCTTCAAGGTCTCGGACAATGGCCTTGCGGCATTCCAGGCGGTCCATGCCCTGATAAGGCCCGCCGTTTTCATTGACCTTCCCGTCCTCGTCGAGCACCAGGATGAACTCAAGATTGTGCCGCTGGCCCATTTCAAAGTCATTGGGGTCGTGGCACGGCGTCACCTTGACGCAGCCGGTGCCGAAATCCATTTCGACATATTCATCGGCAAAAATGGGGATTGACCGGTTCATAATGGGCAGAATGGCGCGTTTTCCGATCAGGTGGCGGTAACGCTCGTCTTTGGGGTTGACGGCGATGCCGGTGTCGCCCATCATGGTTTCGGGGCGGGTCGTAGCGATGACCAGATATTCATCCGACCCCTCGATCGGGTAGCGCACATGCCACAGATGCCCCGGTTTTTCGACATACTCGACCTCAGCGTCAGACAGTGCGGTGCGGCAGTGGGGGCACCAGTTGATGATACGGCTCCCCTTATAGATCAGGCCTTTGCTGTACAGGTCGACAAAGACCTCTTTAACGGCGTTGGAAAGCCCTTCGTCCATGGTAAAGCGCAGGCGCCGCCAGTCGCACGACGAGCCCAGCTTGCGCAGCTGGCTCAGGATGCGCGAACCGTATTTTTCCTTCCATTCCCAGACGCGGCGGACAAACTCTTCACGCCCCAGGTCGTAACGGGTCAGTCCCTCTTCGTTGCGCAGCGCTTCTTCGACCTTGATCTGCGTAGCGATACCGGCATGGTCGGTTCCCGGCAGCCACAGCGCTTCGTATCCCTGCATCCGCTTAAACCGGATCAGGGTGTCCTGCAGCGTCTCGTCGAAAGCGTGTCCCATATGCAGCTGCCCCGTGACGTTGGGGGGCGGGATGACAATGGTAAAAGGCTTTTTGTCCGGGTTGACTTCGGCGTTGAAAAAGCCGCTTTCTTCCCAGTACCGGTACAGCCGGTCTTCACATTCGCGGGGGTCATAGGTCTTGGGCAGTTCTCGTCGCTGGCTCATCTCGTTTCCTCCTGTATTTTCAAATCTTTATTTCTGTGTCAGCGGCCGCTGAAAGCAAAAAAGGCTTCGTCCCACCTCTGGGACGAAGCCTTGAAAACGCTCCGCGGTACCACCCAACTTCGCGCCGTACGGCGCGCACTCCGGGCGCAGACACGCCCTGCTCCTTAACGCGGAAAACGGCACGGCCTACTGCGGTTCAGCCTGCGGCTCGGGGACGACCTTGGGCGCGGCTCTCACGGGCGCTTGCACCAACCGCACCCTCTCTTCGCATCGAAACCGGCCTACTCCTGCCCGTCATCGCTTTTGATAAGGGTATTATATGCACATTCCGGCCGTTTGTCAAGTGCCGGCGTCCAGCCGCTTATCCAGAAAATGTAGGACTACAATACATCTTGGACAGTTGAATAAAAAAGGATGAAGGATAAGGCCTCATCGGTTATAGTTGGAGTTGTGAGACAACAACTAAACGAGAGGGGGCCATATCCTTCATGAGTAAGAGTATAACACAGGACATGGCATACAGGCAATCCCTAATGAAGTACACGGAAAAATACGGCGTGAGCCGGGCCAGCCGGAAGTACAACAAGAGCCGATCGTACATCTATCTACTTTTGGAAGGCCCGCTGGGACGGGACCGCGCAGTCTCTGGCCTGCCAGTCCCGGCGGCCCCGCAGTCATCCCAACCAGCATACGGAGGCGGAGCTGAAGCTGATCCGGGATATGCGCCGCCGCAATCCTCACCTTGGTATGGTGGAGCTATGGCACCGGTTGCGGCAGCGGGGCTACACCCGCCGCCCGGAGAGCCTGTTCCGGGTTATGAGGAAGCTGGGGTTGTTTCCTGCGGCCGAGAGGAAGAAAGCATACAAGCCAAAGCCCTACCAGCAGATGACCTATCCCGGCCAGCGTGTCCAGGTGGATGTGAAGGTGGTGCCCCGCTGCTGCGTCGTCGACCCGGAGCTGCGCCTGTTCCAGTACACTGCCATTGACGAGTTTACACGCCTGCGCTTCCTGGCCGCCTATCCCGAACAGTCCACCTTCTCCTCCGCCGACTTCCTCAAAAAGCTGGTCCGCTGGTATGCCCGCCGGGGCATCCGGGTGGAGTGTGTCCAGACTGACAATGGCTTTGAGTTCACAAACCGGTTCTCCAACAGTAAGCGGGATATTCCTACCCTATTTGAGAAGACCGCTGCCTCGCTAAGCATCCGCCA